>QEVM01000335.1 GCA_003576805.1 Pseudomonadota bacterium
GCCGCCGGCGCCGCCCGCGCGCGGCGGCGAGCCGGGCCCGCCGTCGTCGATCGGTGCGCCGGCGAGGCGGCGCTCGAGCGCGTCGATCCGCTGCAGCAGCGCCTGCACGTCCTCGCCGCTCGCCATCGTCGCGAGGCGCACGAGCGCCATCTCGATCACCGCCGACGGCTGCGGCGCCCACGCGAGGTCTTCCTGCTCCTGCACTAGCGCGCGGAACATGCGGCGCAGGCGGACGGCGTCGGTGCGGCCCGCGAGCTCGCGCAGCTCCGCGATCTCGGCGTCGCTGCCCTCGACGAGGCCTTCGGCGTTCGGCGCGACGCGCAGCACGACGAGGTCGCGCAGCATGCCGACGAGGTCCGCGCCGAGCCGCTTGGGCTCGATGCCGCGCTCGGCGGCGCGCGCGCACGCCTCGAGCGCGGCGGCGGGATCGCCGTCCACGCAGGCGGACGCGACCGCCAGCAGCACGCGGCGATCGACGAGGTCGAGCACGGCGGCGACGCGCTCGTCGTCCACCTCGGTGCCGCCGACGGCGATCACCTGGTCGAGCAGCGTCAGCGCGTCGCGCAGCGAGCCGTCGCCCTCGCGCGCGATCGCCTGCAGGCTGCGCGGCGAGATCGTCACCTGCTCGGCCTTGGCGATGTCGCCGAGGCGCGCCGCGACCTCACTGGTCGGCAGCCGGCGCAGGTCGTAGCGCTGGCAGCGCGACACGACCGTGAACGGGATCTTCTCCGGGTTCGTCGTCGCGAACACGAACAGGCTGCGCGGCGGCGGCTCCTCGAGCGTCTTCAGCAGCGCGTTGAACGCCGGCGTCGAGAGCATGTGGACCTCGTCGACGACGAAGATCCGGTACTTGCCGGGCGAGGGCGCGTAGCGCACCGCCTCGATCAGCTCGCGCACGTCGTCCACCGAGGTGCGGCTCGCCGCGTCGATCTCCTGCACGTCGGTGGAGGAGCCGCCCGCGATCTCTGCGCACGACGCGCACACGCCGCAGGGCGTCGCGGTCGGGCCCTTCTCGCAGTTCAGGCAGCGCGCCAGGATGCGCGCGATCGTGGTCTTGCCGACGCCGCGCGGACCGCACAGCAGCACCGCGTGCGGCACGCGGCCCATCGCGATCGCGTTGCGCAGCGCGGTCGTGACGTGGTCCTGACCCGTCACGTCCTCGAAGCGCTGCGGGCGCCATTTGCGCGCGAGGACTTGGTAAGTCATGGGGGGAGTCTAGAAGAACGGGGACGCGGAGGAGAGATCGCAGGGCACCCCCGCTCGCCGCCGGTGCCTCGCTGCCGCTGCTCCCTTCCGGGCCTGACGGGGTTCACGAAGAGCCGAGCTCGAGCGGGACCCTGCGATCACGCCTCCGCGCTGCGCCGGAGCCGGAACAACTTAGGCACGCGGTCCGGACGGGTCAAACCGCGACGCGCGCGCGGGCTACGATCCCGCGCGTCATGCCGGCCCGCGCCGATCGTACGCTCGCCTCGCTCGCGGCGCGCATGGAGCGCGCCGGCGCGAACCTCACGATCGAGCGGCCCGGCGCAGCGCCGCTCGCGATCGGCGCGCAGCCCGGCCGCGCGCGCGTGGTGTTCCGCGACGAGGCCGCGCTCGCGCCGCTCGTGCGCGGCGACCACCTCGCGCTCGCCGAGGCCTACCTGCACGGGCGCATCGACTGCGCCGGCGAGCTCGCGGAGATCGTGAAGGTCACCGACGTCGTCGCGCTCGACGAGTCGCGCTGGGACCGCGCGCGCGTCGCGCTCGGCCTGCTGCTGCGCGGGCGCCGCGCGATGAACCGCGACGCGATCGCGTTCCACTACGACCGCCCGCCGGAGTTCTTCCTGCCGTGGCTCGAGCGCTGGCGCTCGTACTCGCACGGCTTCTGGTCCGGCCCCGACGACGACCCGAGCGCCGCGCAGGCGCGCAAGCTGCAGCACGCGATCGACGCGCTCGGGCTGCGCGCCGGCGACCGCGTGCTCGACATGGGCGCCGGCTGGGGCTCGTTCGTCGAGTACGCCGGCCTCCAGGGCATCCGCGTGCACGGCATCACGATCTCGCGCGAGCAGCACCGCTTCGTCGAGGCGCTGATCCGCGCGCGCGACCTGCCGTGCAGCGTCGAGCTCGTCGACTTCTTCGCGTACCGCCCGCGCGAGCGCTTCGCGGGCGCCGTCTTCCTCGGCACGCTCGAGCACGTCGCCGACTACCGCTACGCCGCGCGCTTCCTGGCGCGGCACCTCGCGCCCGGCGCGCGCGTCTACGCCGACTTCGTCTCGCGCTGCGCCGGCTTCCGCACCGGCCGTTTCCTCTCGCGCTGGATCTGGCCGGGCACGACGAGCTACGTCGACCTCGCCGCGCTCGTGCGCGCGCTCGGCGAGGCCGGCTTCCACCTGCACGAGCTCGGCGACGACGCTCTCTCGTACGCCTGGACGGTGCGCGACTGGGCGCAGCGGCTGGAGCTCCAGCACAAGGCGCTCGCCGAGCGCTTCGGCGAGCCCGCCGTGCGCGCGTTCCTGCTCTACCTCTGGGGCTCGCACCACTTCCTCGAACGCGGACACACGCTCGCGTATCACCTCGTCGCCGCGCGCGAGCCGCGCCGCACCGCGACGAGCGCGAGCGCCGCGGCCGCGACGCAGGCGACGCCGAACGCGTCGCCGATCCGTCCGTAGAGCGTCCGCCCGGCGCGCGGCTCGACCCAGCCGGTCGCCACGGCGCGCTCGAACGGCCGCGTGCGCACCGTCACGCGTCCCCACGGATCGACCACCGCCGACGGGCCCGACGTGGACGCGCGCACCAGCCAGCGGCGCTGCTCCACCGCGCGCAGCCGCACGATGTCGAAGAGATGGTCGGCGAAGCGGCGGCTCGGGATCCAGGTGTCGTTGGACGGGTTCAGCAGGATCTCGGCGCCTTCGGCGACGCGCCGGCCCGCCAGCTCGGGCAGCATGCCCTCGTTGCAGACGAGCACGCCGGCGCGGCCGGCGCGCGTCGCGAGCGGGGGCGTCGCGGCGCCGAACGCGAAGAAGCGCGCGCCCTCGAAGCGGCGTCGCACGAAGTCGAGCGCGCCGAGCGGCGGATACTCCGCGAACGGCACGAGCGCCTGCTTGTCGTACGGCTCCGACACGCGTCCGGCGCCGTCCACGACGAAGACGCTGTTGAACCAGCGCGGCGCGGCGTCGTCGCCTGCCTGGCGCGGTCCGCCGACGGCGACCTCGCCGCCGCCCGCCGCCGCGACGCTCGCGATCGAGCGGCGGTAGAGCGGCTCGTCCTCGAGGAAGAAGGTGAGCGCGCTCTCGGGCCACACCACCAGCGCGCCCGGCGCGCGCGTGAGCGCCTCGAGCGTGCCCTCGAGATACACCTCGAAGTTCCGGCCGTACGAGTCGGAGCGCCAGCGCCGCTCGAGCTTCACGTGTCCCTGCACGACGGCGACGGGCGCGGCGCGCGGTGGTCGCGCGTCCGCGGGCGGCGCGGCGCGCAGCGCCATCGCGCCGAACGCGAACAGCGCCGCCGCGGGCGCG
>QEVM01000057.1 GCA_003576805.1 Pseudomonadota bacterium
GCCGGTGACGCGCAGCTCGCGGCCCGCGTCCGTCTCGCGCCAGATCTGGTCGAGGCCGGCGTGCGGCGCGCGGCCGCCCGCGAGGTCGAGCAGGAGGTCGGCGAGCACGCGCTCGGGCGCGTCGCCGTAGCGCAGCCGCTGGCCGGCCTCGGCGATCTCGACCACGCGCCGCGTCAGCGCGCCGCGCGAGACGGACTGCACGCCCGGCGGGAGCTGCGCGGCGCTCGCGACCGAGAGCGCCTGCCCGAGGTAGCGCTCGAGCGCCGCGAACACGACCGGCGCCGCCGCCGCGAGATCGGCGACGTAGTCCGGATAGCCGATCGCGTCGGGCGAGAGCGCGACGCCGCGCTCGTCGACGCCCATCCGCAGGCGGAAGCGCCCGACGACGTCGCCGTCGCTGGTCAGCTGCGAGAAGGTGATGGCGCCGGTGCGCTGCGCGCGCAGCCGGAACTCCGCGGTCTTGGTCTCGCCGGGCAGGATCGTGCCGAGCTCGGCCGTCTGCGGCGTGCCCGGCTCGAAGACCGCGCCCGACAGGCTGGCCTCGGGCAGCGACACGCTCACCAGGTTGGCGGGCGACGTGCTGGTGTTGAGGATCGTCACCGACGCGGTGTAGGGCTCGCCGGTGCGGATCGTGCGCGGGTGGGTGAAGGCGAGCGAGAACTTCGGATTGCGCACCAGCACCGAGCCGGCCGCGAAGCCGCGGATGCGGCGCGGCGAGCCGAGCCCGTCGAGCACGCCGTCGATCGTGAGGTCCATCACGTGGAGGCCTTCCTTCAGGCCCTCCACCAGGAACTCCGCCTGGCCGGTCTCGCCGGGCTGCAGGCGGGCGCGGTCGTCGACGGTGCCGAGCAGCCCGTCGGGTCCGAGCGCGCGCACCGGCTGTGTCGGCTGGATCTCCGCCGCCTCGCCGATGCGCGCGAAGCGCAGCGGATCGTCGCCCGGCGCCGCGAACGTGCCGGGCACCTGGTCGAGCCCGGGCGGCAGCGCCAGCGTCGCGGCGAGGTCGCGCACCGAGAGCCCCGAGCCGGACGGCGCCGCGTTCTCGGTGAACAGCATCACGCTGAAGAACTGGTTCAGCAGGCCGATGCGGCCCGGGATCACGACGAGGCCGGGGATCGGCGGCACCGCGAGCGCGAGGTCGGAGTCGCCGCCGGGATCGACGAACTGGAAGTTCACGCCCTGGATCTCGATGTCGAGGCCGGCGGCTTCGAGCTGCGGCGGCAGCTCGGCGCCGAGCGAGAGCTCCGCGTTGGCGAGCTCGGCCTCGGCGAGCAGCGCCTCGAGCTCGGCGCGCGGGATCAGCTCGACGTTGCCGTCGAAGCGCGGCGCGACCACCGGGAAGCGCACCGGCACCGTGGCGCCGTCGACGACGAAGCCCACCTCGAACTCGAGCACGCGGAAGTTGGCCTCGTCGAGCACGATGCCCTTCGCCTCGATCTCGTCGATGGCGAGCGGGCGCGACGTGACGCGCGACACCAGGACGTCGTCGAAGACCGTGATCGGCACCGAGCGCGGCGAGCCGTCGAGCCGCGTCGCGCCGGTCGCGACGTCGACGAGCCGGATGTCGTCGAGCGAGTAGTCGCCGACGAGCGGCAGCGGCGGCAGCACGAGGTCGTCGTTCGGGAGCGCCACCACGCGGCGCGCCGAGAACGACGGCCCGCGCAGCGTCGCCTCGACGATCGCGCCGTCGGCGAGCGCCGCCGCGGCGACGTCGCCGGCGCCGCCCGACACCAGCTCGACGCGCAGCGCGCCCGGCAGGTTCTTCGGGATCGCGAGCGACGTGCGCGCGGGCCGCAGCGCGACGCCGACGACGCGGTAGTCGAGCGTGGTCAGCACGTCGGCGGCGCGCGCCGGCGCGAGAGCGAGCGCGAGCACGGCGATCGCGCACGCGGCGCGCAGCGCCGTCCCGATCGCCCGCCGCGTCGCCGCGCGGCTCACGGCCGGTACCTCGGGTTCGGGACGAAGCGGTCGCCGATCGTGAGGCTGCCGTCCGCGTTCGGCACCACCGGCCGCCAGCCGACGATGTCCTCGAGCGGAATGCCGCCCTCGATCACGAACTCGGACTCGCCGCCGCGCAGCCCCGCGTTGCGCAGGAACGGCTCGACGTCGGTCGCCACGCCGCGCGTCGCGACGAGCGCGACGACGCCGTTCTCGCCGGTGAAGGCGAGCGAGTGGACGGGGTCCGTCGTGGTCGACACCAGCCGGCTGTCGGCGGCGTTCTTGCCGCCCATCACGTGCTTCACGACGTCCGAGCTGTTGCCGCGCCCGAAGTAGCCGCCCGCCTCCGCGACCTTGGCGGGGCTGCGGTTGCCGCCGCGCAGCACGAACTCGGGCACGGCGTCGCCGTCGCGCCCGATCGTCGCGCCGTTGACCACGGGCGAGGGGCCGTCGGTCGTGAAGGCGCGCGCGTAGTCCGCCGCGCCGACCTGCGGCCGCACGCCGCCGATCGCGGAGTCGGTGAGCGTCAGCGGCGACGGCAGCGCGCTGGCGGTGGCGGTCGCGTCGAGACCGCTCGCCGTCAGCGTCGCCTCGGGCACGCTCGCGTCCGCCGTCGCGCTCGCGCTCGCGGTCGGGTCGAGCTGCGTGCGATCGAGCACGGCCGAGCCGTCCGCCGTCGGGACGTTGGCGTCGAGATCGGTCGGGATGCGCGCGACGCGGCTGTCCACGACGCGCGCCGACTCGGTCGCTTCGCTCAGACCCTCGATCGCGTTGCGCGCGTCCTTCACGGTCTCGCGCACGGCGCTCTCGGAGGCGCCGATCCGGCTCCACGAGGTGGGACCGCCGAGGTTGTCGAAGATGCCCTGCTCGATCAGGCGCAGCGACTTGAACTGGCCCGGATTGCGGCCGAGCGGATCGCGCAGGCCGACCGGGTTGTTCGAGAAGCCGGCGTAGGCGTTGACGCTCGCGATCATGCCGTCGGGGTCGCGCTGCAGGAACTGGCCGGCGCTCGGGTCGTAGAAGCGCGCGCGCAGGAACAGCAGCCCGGCCTCGTCGTCGAGCCACTGGCCGTGGAACGCGAACGGCGAGCCGAGCGCGCTGCGGGCGCGGCGCGGCGGCGCCGTCGCGGGCGCAGGCGCGGCGGCGAACAGCAGCGCGCCGGGCGTCGAAGCGTCGGTGAAGAGCAGCGTGCGCTCGGCGACGGCGTTGCCCCACTCGTCGCGCAGCGCGCCGGCGACGGTGCGCAGCGTGAACGAGGCGCCCGGCGCATGGGCGAAGCGCACGCGCAGCACCGTGCCGAAGGGCGCGCCCGGCGCGCTCTCCTCGAGCGACGCGGTCGCGGCCACCGGCTGGCCCGCGCTCACCAGCTCGACGGCGCCGGCCACGCTCGGCGCGCCGCCGACGGGCAGCGAGCCCGCGCTCGTGTCGAGCGGCGGCAGGATCGGCTCGGAGAAGCGCACGCGCACGCCGTCCGCCGTCGCGGTGATCTCGGCGACCTCGGGCGCGGCGGCGTCGCGGCCCTCGATCGCCGCCTGGCCGAACGGGTCGTACGCGATCCGCTCCTGCACGACGCCCGCCGCGTCGGCGACGGCGACGACCGACGCGCTCGCGTCCTGGAGGTAGAAGAAGCGCTGCAGCGAGCCGCCGACCCGGAGATCCGCGGCGAACGGCGCGTCGCTCTCGCGGTAGAACCAGCGCCCGACGAGCGTCGAGCCCTCGTACGCCTCGACGAGGCGCGGCCCGTCCCACAGGTACGTGCGGCTCGACACGAGCTGGCCGTCCCGCGACACGCGGCGCGAGTGGAAGAGGCCGTCGTGCTGGTAGTCGTACTCGACCGTGACGCCGTCCTCGCGCTCGACGCGCACGAGGTGCGAAGCGCCGTCGTAGGCGAGGTTTGCGGCGACGAGCCGCGGCTCCGCGTCGCACGGCGCCGCGGCCGCGCACAGCGCGCGCACCGCGAGGCGCGTGCGCACCACGTTGCCGAGGTCGTCCGTCGGGCCGCGATCGAAGCCGTCGACGTCCTGCGCGTGCAGCAGCGTGTCGTGGTCCGCGAACGACGCCGCGAACGGCGGCAGCGCGAGCGCGTCGGGATTCTCGGCCGGCGCGCTCGTCAGCGTGTCCTGGCCGGAGGCGTCGTACGCGTAGCTGCGGGCGTAGAGACCGGCGACGAGCCCCGGCACGGGGGTCGCGAAGCCGGGCAGCGCGCGCGGCTCCTCGCTGCCGGAAGCCGGCCGCGCGCCGACGTCCGCGCGCACGAGCCGGCCGATCGCGTCGTACTGGAACAGGTCGCTGCGCCCGCCGCGGTGCACGTCCTGGCGCGCGACGGGGTGGTTGCGCGGGTCGTACGCGTAGCGGAGGTCCGCGAGCACCCGGCCGCCGGCCTCGTAGCGCACCGACTCGAGCCGGCCGCGCGCGTCGTAGTCGCGCGACTCGGCGATGACACCTCCGAGCGTCGCCTCGGTCGGCAGGCTCTTGCGCGCGAACGCGGCGCCCGCGTAGAGCGGACCGCCGGCGTCGACGCTGACGAGGCCGGCGTCGGAGCGGCGGCCCTCGCTCACCGCGATCGACGGATACGCGATCGCGGTGCGCGCGCCGTCGTCGCGGATCGTGCGCGTGAGCGTGAGGCTCGCCCCGCCCGCCTGGTGCTCCGAGACGAGCAGCGGGCCGAGCGCGTCGTAGGTGTACGCGATCGAGCCCGCGGCGCCGCCCGAGGCGAACTCGGCGACGCGGATGCGGTCCATCGCGTCGTACTGGTAGCTGCGCGAGAAGTCCTGCACGCCCGCCGTGAAGGTCTGCGACGTCATGCGGTTCTGGAGGTCGAAGCCCTGCGACACGCTGCCGCCGGGAATGCTCATCGCGGTGGGGTTGCCGCGCGCGTCGCGCGCGGTCACCGCCGACGGCCGCCCGTCGCGCCGCGTCACGCTCTCCAGCAGCGAGGGGAAGTCGGCCGCGTAGGCGTAGGTGTTGCCCGCGCCGGTCGGGTCGAGCATCGCGGTCGGCTGGCGCAGTCCGTCGTAGCGGAGCTGGATGCCCGTGAGGCCGCCCGGCAGCGTGCGCGAGAGCAGCTCGCCGAGCTTCGAGAAGGTCTGGTTCGTGACGCCGCCGGCCGCGTCGGTGACGGTGGTCGCGGCGCCGTCGGCGCGCGGCGTGTACGCGAACAGATCGCCGGCGCCGTCCGCGACCGACGTCAGGAAGCCGAGCGCGTCGTAATCGAAGTCCGTGACGTAGGCGACGCCGTCCTCGCTGGACGCGACGTGGGTCGCGTCGCCCGCCTCGTTGCGCGCGTAGCCGACGCTGCGGAACGGCGACTCGAAGCTCGCGAGCAGCCCGTCCGCCTCCCAGCGGTTGGTGGTCGTCTCGAACGGCCCCTGCGCGACGACCGATCCGCCGTTGCCCGCCGTGTAGGCGTAGCCGACCTCCGCGCTCGCGGTGTCGCCGTGGTACGTCACGCCGGTGGGCCGGCCGACCGCGTCGAGGCCGGTCACCTCGTACGAGCTGACGACGCCGAACGCGTCGCTGGCGACCGCCGTGCGCAGCACGCCGTTCGGGAAGTAGCCGTAGTCGTGCACGGCGTCGGCCGGCGCGCCCCTGCGCACCATCTGGATCAGCCGGTCGTGCCCGTCCCACGCGAAGCTGCGCACCGTCTCGCCGCCGAGCTTCGTCTCGGTGGGATTGCCGCTCGCGTCGAGCGTGTACTCGACCGCCGTGCCGCCGAGGTCGTAGCCCGCGAGGAAGCCGAGCTCGTCGTAGTGCAGCGTCTTCACGGCGCCGCCCGGGTAGGTGATCGTGCCGATCCGGTACGCCGCGTCCGGCGCGAACTCGGTGGTCACCGGCCCGCCGCCGTCGGTCTCGAGGTCCTCGACGGTGATCGAGGTGAGGAAGCCGTTGGGCTCGTAGCTGCGCGTCTCGCGCGTGGTGCCCTGTCCCGTCTCGCGCTCGATCACCAGCGGGTTGCCGTTCTCGTCGTACGCGTAGCGCTGGACGCGCGCGCCCTGGCTCACCGACTTGGGCAGCCCGCGCTCGTCGTACGCGATCGCGATCGGCGCGCGGCCCGGCGGCGTGATGGTGGTCGGCTTGCCGAGCTGCGCGGCGACGCTGCCGTCGTAGCCGTAGCCGGTCTCGCGGCCGCCCACGCGCTCGAACCTCACGAAGCCGCTCGCGCCGTCGTAGTCGATCGCCGTCGCGACGCCGGTCGGAGACGTCGTCGCGCGCAGGTAGCCGTCGGCGTCGTACGTGAAGCGCGCCGTGCCGTCGCCCGCGTAGTCGATCGACTCGACGTCGCGGCCTCCGTTGCCGAGCGCGTAGCCGAGCTCGTTCTGGTTGGCGTCGACGACGGCGCCGGAGAGCTGGTTGTAGAGCGGGTCGTACGACCAGCTCTGCTCGATCGGATCGCCGCCGCCGCTGCCCGGGCTGCGCCGCGTGGAGAGCAAGTTGCCGCGCGAGCGCAGCACCGCGCTGTCCGAGTCGTAGACGTGCTCGACGACGGCGCCGTTCGGAAGCTCGACGCGCTCGAGCAGGCCGTCGTCGTTGAACGTCGTGCCGAAGCTGCGGCTCCCGACGCGGACGCTCGCGGGCAGCCCCATCGCGTCGAACGCGAACTCGGTGCCGACGCCGTCGGGTCCGGTGACGCGGGTCGTCGCGCCCTCGCTCGAGGCGGCGTCGTTCGCGGCGGGCGGCACGATCGTCACCGCGCCCGCGGCGCTGGCGCCGGCCCGGGCGGTGGGCTGCGCGTTCTCGCCGTCGAGCTCCGCGACGTAGAGCGCCGCGCCCGACGCGCCGTTGCCCGCGCGCACGCCGCGCAGGTCGCCCGCGCAGGTGTCGGACGCCAGGTACTCGAGCACCGGGCGCCCGCTGAAGCCGCCGCTGCCGCCCGTGATCGGCGTCCCGAGGCGCCGCTCGAGCTGGCCGTCGGCGTTGTACTGGAACTCGACCTCGCGCCCCGCGGAGTCGACGAGCTTCGCGATCTTGCCCGCCTCGAAGGCGTTGTCGGTCTCGACGTCGACGTCGTCGTCGAAGACCGGGTCGCTGGCGAAGCGCTCGTAGCCGATCCGCACGAAGCGCTCTTCGTCGACCGACTCGTCGTCGATGCGCACCAGCTCGTCGCGGTCGTTGTAGGTGAGGACGTGGCGGTTCGTCTCGTAGCGGTGGTAGATCCGCTCGAGCCGGCCCGAGGCGCCGTACCAGAACTGCTGGCCGTCGGGCGTGACGCGCAGGAACTGGCCGTCCGAGAAGCGCAGCAGCACGTCGAAGACGCCGCGCTGCGGCAGGTAGTAGTCCGTCGCGTCGAGCCAGCCCTTCGCCGCGAGCAGCGGGTCTTCCGCGATGCCTTCGGGCGGCGTGCTGCCGGCGTGCCGGAACAGCAGCACGTGGCCGGTGCCGGTCTGCAGCAGCACGTCGCGCGACTGCGCGCGCGTCGACGCGGCGTCGCTCGCGCGCTCGACGAGCGGCATGCGCTGGCCGTCCGGGAAGACGTCGCCGTCGAGCGGCAGGATGCGCTGGGCGTGGACGAAGTCCCAGCCGCGCCCGAACGGCCCCTCGTGCAGATCCTGTCCGCCGAGCGCGCGCTGGAACACGATCGGCATGCGCGGGCTCGGCAGCGCGAGGTCCACCACCTCGCTGCGCAGCTCGCCGTTGCCCGCGTTCACCTGCCCGAACGTGCCGGGCGCGGACACCGCGCCCGCCGGCGGCGGGGGATTCGGCCCGACGACGTACGGCGCCGCCAGCGCGCGCGCGGTCACCGACGCGCCCGGGCGCAGCACCTTCTCGGCGTCGTCGACGTTCGACGCGAACGCGCCGACGCGCGCGTCGCTCGCGAGCGAGGGGTCGATCGAGGCGCGCACGAAGTGCCCGCTCCACAGGATCTCGCGCGGCGGCGTGCCGCGGAGCGCGCCGAGCTCGGCTTCGGAGAGCCGCTCGTAGACGAGCGCGAACGGCTCCGACAGGTAGAGGTTGTAGTAGGGACTCGCCTTGTCCTGCGAGAGCCGCGTCGCGGTGAAGCGGTCGATCGGGGCGTCGCAGCCGCCGCGCGGCTCCTGTCCGAGACGCAGCAGCGTGTCGGGCGTCGCGGCGCGCACGGGCGCGAAGCTGCGGCCGGGGTTCGGCAGCGAGCGGCCGGCGCGGTTGAGGCTCTCGAGCGCGAGGTCGACGCTCTCGCCGACGCCGCCCGGCATGTCGAGCAGCACGTGGTAGTGGACGGTGCGCGACGCGGGGTCGAGCGTCGCGGTGGCGCCGCCCGTCGCGCGCACGCGCGCCGGCGCGAGGCTCGCGACTCCCCGCATGCGCGCGAGCTCCGCCTCGATCGCGGCCGGGTCGTCCACCAGGTCGTCCGGCGCGACCGGCGGGCCGTCGCCCGTGAACGCGACGAAGCGCAGGCGCGGCGCCGACTGCACGATCTGGTTCTTGGCGCCGAGGCTCACGACGTGCACGCCGGCGGCGTTGCCGTCGAGGCTCTGCGCGCCGCTGCCGGCCTCGGGCACGACGCCGACCACGGCGGGGTGCAGCGCGCCGGGGTCGCCCGGAAGCGGCAACGCCAGCTTCGCCGGGTCGAGCAGCACCACCGACGTCGTGGTCGCGAGCGCGAGCAGGCCGTCGGAGCGCTGCGTCACCGACTGCAAGAGGCCGAGCCCGAGCGCGTCGCCGAACGGGATCGACACGAGCAGCGCGGGCGCCGCCGGCAGCGTGATGTCGATCACGGCGAGCTTCGCGACGCCGTCGGCGTCGGGCGAGAGCGAGACCAGCACGAGGTTGCGCGCCTCGACCGCGCCGTCCACTTCGAGCGCGACACCGAACAGAGACGCCATGCGCTTGGGCCGCGCGCCGGCGCCGAAGGAGACGCTGCCCTGCGCGCGGTCGATCGGCTGCCCTTCGAACTCGACGGTGCGGTACTGCGGCGGCACGTCGGCGCCCAGGCCGCCGCCGAGCTGGCGCAGCCGGCCCTCGCTCAGCGTGAGGCCGCAGTAGCCGGCCTCGAAGTCGAAGTCGAGGATGCGCTGCGTGGTCTCGTCGATCAAACACGAGCCGACGCGCCCGAAGAACTCGGCGGACGGATTCGGCTCCGGCAGGCGGTCGCCCTCGTCCGGGTCGGTGAAGTCGGCGTCGCCGTTGCCGTCGATGCCGCGCACGCCGAAGAGCGGCAGCGCGTCGACCTCGGCCGGCGTCAGGTTGAAGCCGATCATCAGCTCCTGGAGCAGGATCTGGCCGACCTGCTGGAGGTCCGACCCGCTCTCCAGGTACGCGAGGAACGGCGGCCGCCACTCGACGCGCGTGATCGTGGCGGGGCGCAGCGACAGCGTCGCGGCCGCGATGCGCTGCGGCTGCAGCGGATCGCTGACGTCGAACAGGCGCAGGTACTGCGGCGCGAAGAAGACGTTGCCGTCCTCGTCCATGCTGTGGACGCCGAGATCGCCGCCCACCACCGCGAGCAGGTCGCGCTCGCGCGGCGCGTCCTCGGGCCGCACGACGGAGCGGTACTGCGGGATGAAGGCGAGGTCGCGCGGCGTGCCGGGCAGCGCGACGCGCGCGACCGCCTGCGGCTGGCTCGGATCCGAGAGGTCCTGCACGACCAGCTCGGGCGAGGCGTCGCGCTCGAGCACGAAGGCATAGGCGCCGCGCCCGAGCACCGCGCCGCCGCCCGACTCGACGCCGGGCAGCGCGTGGACCGCCGCGCGCGCGGTGCGGAAGCCGAGCGTGAAGCTCTGCGGCCCGGGCGTGCCGGGCTCCTGGTCGAACGCGTTGTCCGAGACGTCGCGCACCGCCGACGTCACGCTGAGCGCGTACTCGGTGTCGGGCTGGAGCGGCCCGGGGCGCACCGTCAGCGAGCGCTGGTCCGCGGACAGCTCGACGTTGAACGGCGTCGCGCCGCCGCCGTTCGCGGCGAGCGTGAGCGCGCCGGGGTCCTCCTCCACCGCGCGGTGGATCGGCTCGTTGAAGGTGAGCGTCAGCGCATCGCCGGGCGAGACGGCGACGGCGCCCTCGGCCGGGATGCTGGAGACCACGACCGGCCCGACCTCGTCGGCGTCGTCGGCGGCCACGACGTCGTTCGGCGTCTGCGCCGGCCCGACCCCGAACGCGATCGCGTGCAGGACCTCGCGCGGCGCAATCCCCGGCGCGTCCGGCGGCCCCGCGGCCGACACCGAGGCGCGGATGCGCAGCACCGCGACGAGCGCCTTGCCGGGCGTCGCCGTCACCTCCTGCGTGACGCGCTTGCGCGTCGCGGAGAGCTGCTCCTCCGCGGCGGCGCCGAGCGTGACGTCGGCGGGCGTCACGTCGACGCCTGCCACGAGCGGCTCGACCCGCTCGAGCGCGATCGCGACGTTCGGCGCGCCGGCGCCGTGCGAGGCGTTCACCTGGAGCGTGGCCGGTGCGCCCGGCGCGGGGTAGAGCGGCGCGTGCGCGGCGTTGACGCGCACCGGGCCGCTCACCGAGCCGGGGAACGGCGCGTCGAAGACGAGGTTCTTCTCGATCGCGCCCGAGATCGAGAAGTCGAACAGGCCGATCACCGGCTCCGCGACGGGACGCGCGTGGCGCGGGTGCGTGGCCTGCAGCACGTAGCCGGCCGCCAGCGTCGGCGCGACGAGCGCGTAGCGGCCGTCGGAGCCGGAGGTGGCGTACACCATGCCGGGTTGGAGCCGGCCTTCGAGCGCCGTCCGCTGCGCGCCGCCGTCGCCGCCCGGTTGGGAGAGCGTCACGAACGCGCCGCGCAGCGGCCGGCCGACCTGGAGCGCGGAGATCGTGTCGAGCCCGAGGCACTGCTGGCCCGGGCACTCGAGCACGCGGCCGGTCACCGTCGACGGATCGGCGCCGAGGAACATCGGCACCACGATCATGCTGAAGACGTCGCTCGCGTCGGCGATGCCGCCGAGCAGGATGCCGAGGAACGGGAACGTGTTGGACGCGATCTGCCCGTCCTCGAAGCGCAGCTTGTCCACGACCTCGTAGGCGGTGCCGCCGTCGGTCTCGCGCGCGATCGCCGCGACGAAGGCGCCGCGCTCGGGCGGCACGCCGGGCGGGAGATCGAGCGCGGCGGCGTCCACCGGGAAGCGCAGGTTCGCCTCGCCGGCGGGCGGATCGCCTTCGACCGTCACGCGCAGGCCGGTGCCGAGCAGCTGCGCGTCCGCCGGCAGCGAGCCCTGCAGGAGCTGGAGCAGCGCGGCCTGGTCGAGCGGCTCGATCTTGAACTTGTTCTTGTCCTTGACCGCGCCCGGCTCGACCAGCACCTGCACCGGGCCGCCGTCGCTCTCGGCCTCGAGGATGCCGCCGCCCGGGAACAGCGCGACCGAGCCGTCGTCGAAGAGCTGGCGCGAGAGCGGGACGCGGATGCGCGTGGCGTTGGCGTTGACGAAGGTGGCGGACAGGAAGTCGTCCACCTCGGCGTCGATGAAGTTCACGAAGGCGCCGTCCGGGCCGGCGAGCACGGTCGCGGTCGTGCCGCGCGTCTCGTTCACGATCACGACGGGCGCGTTCGGGTCCGCGGTGCCGGCGGTGCCGACGACGCACGAGATCGTCGGATCGGCCGGGTCGAAGCCGGGCACGCCGTCGCACTCGGAGGTCTGCGCGCCGGGCTCCCACGAGATGAGCTGCGCGCCCGCGCCGCGCGCCGCGCGCGCCGCCGTCGTGAAGGAGAAGGCGCGCGCGCCCTCGATCGCGAGGCCGGCCGGGTCGGCGATCGCATCCGACAGCTCGAGGGTGTAGGCCGCGGCGGGCGCGAGCGGGTCCGTCGGGAGCAGCGTCGCCTCGGTGCGCGCGAGGTTCTGCGACAGCGACGCCGGCACCTCGGCGCCGCCCGCGTCGCGCAGCACGACGTCGCCGGCGGCGAGCGGCGCCACCGGCTCGCTGAAGCGGATGCGGATCGGCGTCGACACGCGCACCGCGCTCGCGCCGTCCTCGGGATCGAGCTCGACCACGCGCGGGCCGCTCGGCGCGGTGGCGAGGTCCGCGCTCGCGACGCTGCCCGCGTCCGCCAGCGTCACGGCCTGCGTGCCGCGGTCGCCGCCCAGGAGATCGGTCGTCGCGACGGTGTGCGTGCCCGGCGGCGCGACCAGCCGGAACGCGCCGCCCGCGCCCGAGAAGGTGAGCCACGGCTCGCCCTCGACCTCGACCGCGAGGCCCGCCGCGGGCCGGCCCAGCGTGTCGCGCGCGACGCCCTGCACCAGCGCGCGCGGCCCGTCCACCCGCACCAGCACGTAGGTGCCCGATCCGGTGACACCGGGAAGCGACGCGCCCGAGGGCGGCTCGGCGCTGCGCAGCACGCCGAACGCGTCGCTCGCGAAGCGCTCGCGCGGCTCGAGACCCGAGCGGCGCCCCGACTGCACGAAGCGCGTCAGCACGAAGTGCGCGTCGGGCGCCTGCGGGCCGAAGCCGATGCGCAGCCGCGTGCCGGGCGCGAGGTCGCCCGCGGACAGCTCGAAGGCGAGCAGCGCCTCGGCCCCGCCGAGCACGTCGGCGAAGCGCGCCGCGTCGATCGTGCGCAGCTCCACCGCGCGCGGCCCGGGCACGGCGCCGGCCGGCGCGGTGACGAGCACGCCGCGCGCCGCCACGCGGCCGCCGGCGGCGTCGAAGAAGCCGCCTTGGAAGGCGACCACCGGCAGCACGTCGAGCGCCACGCTCGCCTCGTCGAGCTCGTCCGCGCCGAGCACCACCTGCGGGCGCAGCGGGAAGCTCGCGTGCAGCGTGCTCGGGTCGCCGTCGCCGGGGCGCTGGTACGCGACGAAGAACGTCTCGTAGCCGGGCGCCGTGCGGCTCGTGCCGTCGCGCAGCAGGTACGCCTCGCCGACGCTGCTGCGCAGCACGAGACCGCTCGGCAGCGGGCCCGCGTGCGAGACGACGACCTCGGCGCGCGCGACGACCAGCGCGGGATCCGCGCTGGCCGCGGCCACCGGCGGCGTGACCGAGCCGGTGGCGGCGAGTCCGTCCGGCAGCGGGAACACCGCGCCGCTCGACGGCAGCGGCTGCCCCGCCACCGCCGCGGGCGGCGCCGTCGCGCCCGCGTCCGCGATCACCACCGCCCACGCGCCCGACCCCGCGATCGGCGCGCTGGCCTGGTCGCCGCCGACCGCGACCGCTTCGACCGCGGTGATCCAACGCAGTGTCGCCGGATCGAAGCGGGCCAGCACGGCGCGCTCGCCGGGCAGCAGGCGATCGGCGAGCCGCAGCGCCGCCTCGCCGGCGCTGCGCGGCTCGATGCCGAGCTCGAGCCAGAACGCAGCCAGCGGGCTCCAGCCGGGCGGCAGCAGCGCGGGCAGCGTCTGCCCGCCGAGGCGGGTCAGCCGCGCGACGGTCGTGGCCGCGAAGGCGCCGCTCGCGAAGCGCACGCGCACGTCGGCGTCGCCGACCTCGCCGCCGTTCAGCACCGTGACCGGCGCCGTCGTCTCGCTGCGCGCGGGCAGCCACGGGCTCGGCACGAACGAGACCTGTCCGCTGCCCAGCTCGGCCTCGCGCCACACGGGCAGATGGCCGGCCTTCTCGAAGCGCCACTGGAACGCGCCCGCGACCTCGGCGAGCGTCGCGATGCCGCCGACCGGGGCGGAGCGCCGCGGCGGCTCGCTGCCCGCGCCGAGCGACACGATCTCGACGTCGCCGAGCGGCTGGCCCGTACCGTCGAGCGTGCGCGTGACGCCGAGCGCGAAGCCGCTGCGCACGCCGAGCGAGAGCGCCCACTCGAGCTGCAGCGGATCGAAGCGCGCGCCGGCCGCCACGAGCACTTCGAAGGCGTCGGCGTTGCGCACTGCGCCGCTGCGCTGCGTGGTCGCGCCGACGATGCCGTCGACCACGGCGAGATCGGCGGAGAGGCTCGCCGCCGCGGCCGCGAGCTGGCGCTGGCGGCCGCTGCCGTCCTGGATCTCGACCTCGTAGCGGAGGCGCTCGCCGCCGCCGGGCGCGCTCTCCGCGAGCGTGCGGGTGTGCGGTCCGAACGCGAGCGCGACCCACGGCAGCGAGGCGGGATCGAACGCCGCCGCCGGATCGCGCCGCAACACGACGGTGTCGGGCGAGAGCGTCGCGGCGTTGGCGGCGATCGGCCCGCAGTGCGCGCTCGGATCGACGAGCTGGACGCCGGGCGAAGGGCTCTCGACGAACACGACGGCGTCGTCGTAGGGACCGCCCTGCGAGACGCAGCGCACGCGGAAGCGCAGCTCGCGGACGGTCGGTGCGACCACCCGCTCGTCGAGCAGCTCGAGGCGCTCGACGCGCACGCCGCCGGGCGCGACGCGCACCGGGCCGCTCTCGCCGCACGCCGCGAGCAGCCCCGCCAGGGCGGCGCAGCCCACCCAGCGAAGCGCGCGCCGCGCGGCGGGCCCGGTCGCCACCTACTCGTCCTGCCCTTGGCCGCGCCGGCAGGCGTCGAGGAACGCGAGCAGCTCGGCGGCGCTGCGGAACGAGCTGCGCGCGGACGTCTGCACGTGCTCGACGCGGCCCGCCAGATCGCCGTCGGCCGCCTCGGGCGGATCGATCCAGATCACGAACGAGGGGGTGCCCACTTCCATCGCGGTGGGATCGTGGACGGCCGCCGTTTCTCGACCATTAGCGGCGGAGGTCGCAGAAAATCGCTTCTACGTCGCAGTCTTGCTGGATCAGCGAGGGAGATCCGACGCGCCCGGGGCGGGAGACCGGCCGGGCGGCCGGCGGCGTACGGAAGCCCAGAAGCAGTAAGGCCCGGAACCTTTCGGAACCGGGCCTCCCTGGGAAGGGGATGTATTCGTGCTGTCTGCAATGGAGGTGGCCACCGCGGAGAAGGTGGTGTCAGCGAAATCTGAAAAAAATGCGCTTGACTCGGCCTGCGGCGCCTCCCGCGGGGAGCGGGACCAGGCGGATCAGTAATCCGGCTGGAGCGTCACGATCAGCTTGCCGTGGTCGTAGCGCTCGACGCCGATCACCACCTGCTTGCGGTTGGGGACGCGCACGTCCGTCTGCAGCGTGCCGGGGATGTCGACCGAGATCAGCACCCCGCTCGGCGTCAGCGAGAGCGGGCGCAGCTGCACGCGCTTGCCGGTCGGCAGATCCATGCCGCCGACCTCCTGCATGCGGAGCTGCATGTGACGCCGCTCGATCACGCGCAGGCTCTCGTAGCGGAACTGCTGCCGGAGCTGGCGATCGAGCGCGGCCGCGTTCGGGTCCATCGGGCCCGGCCGCTCGGATGCGTGGCTCACCGTCATGGAGATGCCGACGAGCCGCGCCGCCTGCTGTGCGGAAGCGGTCAGCGCGACCAGCGTGACGAGGGCCGCGGTCGCGACGGCGGACGCACGCACGCGGCGACTAGATCCCGACACTGGTGCTGACCTCCCGGATCTCCGGCTGCGGCTCCATCAGCCAGATGATCGTCGGATCGTCCGACTTCTCTGCTTCGAGGACCATCACGGCGGCCGACGGCGCATACACGGAGCGCACCACGCCGCTCGCGCCGCTCGCCGCGTCGCCCGGCGCGAGCTCGACGTCCGAAACTAAGTAGACGGCCGCGGCCGCAGCAGCCGCCGCGGCGATGCCCGGCAGCAGCGTGCGGCGGATGCGCGCCGCGCGGCCCCGTCGTGGGGGCGCTTGCGTCCTCGCACGCGACGGCAGCTGGCTCGCGATCGATCCCCACACGTCGGGCTCGGGAACGCCGGCGACCGACGCCCGCACGAGCGCGCCGACGGCGTCGAGGGAAGCGAGGTCCCGGCGGCACGCCGGGCACGCGGCGAGGTGTCGGTCGACCCGCCAGCGTTCGAGCGATCCGAGCTCTCGATCGTGATAGCCGTCGAGCAACGGGCCGATGCTCTTGCACGCGCTCATCGCTTGCCTCCGCTGGGCAACCAGCCGGAATCGGGGGGAGAAGAATCGGGAGGAGAAGAAGCGGAAGGAGAATCGTGGCGCCGTCGCGACGCGTCGGGATTCGAGCCGGAGTCTTCGCCGGTCTCGACGTCCCAGTCCTGGATCGCGCCCGCGCCGCGCAAGATCTCCTGGACGCGGCGCCGCGCATAGTGAAGGCGGCTCATCACGGTTCCCTTCGGAATGTCGAGCGCCTCGGCGATCTCGGAATAGCTCAGCCCTTCGACCTCGCGCAGGATCAACGTCTCGCGCGCGGCGTCGGGGAGCGCGGCGATCGCGCGCGCGACCGCCTCGCGCAGCTCGCCGCGGCCGACGGCGTCGTCGGGCGACTCTTCGTGGCTGCGCCAGTGCTGCTCGCCGGCGGGGCGCGCGTCGAGCGTCGCGATGCGCTCGAGATCGCCGGGCTCGGGCGTCGCGACGAAACGGTCGGAGCGATCGCGGCGGCGGGCGTCGAGACACAAGTTCATGGCGAGCCGGTAGAGCCACGTGTAGAAGCTCGACCGGCCCTCGAATCCGCCCAGGTTGGTATAGGCCTTGAGGAATGCGTCCTGCACCGTGTCGCGCGCCTGCTCGTCGTCTCGCAGCACGCGCTGCGCCAAGCGGTGGATGCGGCCTTGATAACGCTCGACCAGCACCCGGAACGCCTCCTGGTCCCCCTCCCGGGCCCGTGCCACCGCGTCGCGGTCGCTCAGTTCCCGCATGTCCTCGCTCGGGACCTTCGAGCCGATCGCGGCTTCCCTCCACGGCGGCCGGGTCCCGGGCCTCTGACGCCGCCCTCGCCGCCGCTATTCGCGTCGCCCAAGCGACGTTCGATCCCTCTTCTCGCGTTCAGTGCGCCTCGCGCCAGTTGCGTCCGACGCCCATCTCGACGAGCAGCGGGACGTCCAGCGGCCACACCTGCTCCATCGGCTCGCGCACGAGGCGCCCCGCCGCGTCCACGTCGTCCGCCGCGACTTCGAACACCAGCTCGTCGTGCACTTGGAGAATCATCTGCGCGCGCACGCCCGCTCCTTGCAACGCGCGGTCCACGTCCACCATCGCCTTCTTGATGAGATCCGCGGCGGTGCCCTGGATCACGGTGTTGACCGCCATGCGCTCGGCCGCGTTGCGCAGCACGCGGTTGCGCGATTGGAGATCCGGCAGGTAGCGCCGGCGGCCGAGCAGCGTGGTCACCCATCCCTGCGAGCGCGCCGTCTCGAGCGTCAGGTCGAGGAAGGCGCGCACGCCGGCGTAGCGCGCGAAGTACGCGTCGATGGTCTGCTGCGCGTCGGCCGACGCGATGCCGAGCTGGTTCGCGATGCCGAAGGCGGTCGATCCGTAGATGATCCCGAAGTTGATCGCCTTGGCGCGCGCGCGCTGGTCGGCGGTGACGGCCTCGGGCGCGATCCCGAGCACGCCCGCCGCCGTGCGGCGGTGCACGTCCTCGCCGGAGCGGAACGCCTCGAGCAATTCCGCGTCGCGGGAGAAGTGCGCGAGGATGCGCAGCTCCACCTGCGAGTAGTCCGCCGACAGCAGCAGCGCGCCCTCGCGCGCGACGAACGCCTCGCGGATGCGCACGCCCTCCTCGCTGCGGATCGGGATGTTCTGCACGTTCGGGTTCGACGCCGACAGCCGTCCCGTCGCGGCCCCCGTCTGGTGGAAGCAGGGATGGATGCGGCCGCTCTTGGGATCGACGAGCGGGGGCAGCGCGTCGACGTAGGTGCTCTTCAGCTTGGCGAGGCGGCGGTAGGCCAGGATGCGCGCCGGCAGCGGGTGCTGCGACGCGAGCTGCTCGAGCACCGCTTCGTCGGTCGAGAAGCCGGTCTTCGTCTTGCGCACGACCGGCAGCTTCAGCCGCTCGAACAGCACCGCCTGCAGCTGCTTCGGCGACCCGATCTGGAAGGGCCCGCCCGCGAGCGAGTGGATCTCCGCTTCGATGCGGGCGAGCTCGCGCTCGTACTCGCGCGAGAGCGCGCGCAGCGCGCCGTCGTCCACGCGCACGCCCGCGCGCTCCATGCGCGCGAGCACCGCCACCAGCGGCATCTCGACGTCGCGGAAGAGCGCGTCGATGCCGTCGCGCGCGAGGTGCTCGACGAGCAGGGGCGCGAGCTCCGCGACCGCGCACGCGTGCGCGCCGGCCCACTCCCCGGCCGCCTCGATCGCGAGGTCCGCGGCGGCGACCGCCTTCGCGCCCCGCCCGCACAAATCCTCCCACGAGCGCAAGCGGCGCCCGAGGTGCTGCGCCGCCAGCGCCGCGACGCCGCGCGCCGCGGCGGGGTCGAGCAGGAACGCCGCGATCTCGACGTCCCACGCGGGCGACGCCGGCTCGTGTCCCCACTCGCCGAGACACGCGACGAGCGCCTTCGTGCGCGCGCCGCCCCAGCGCCGCTCGCGCAGCACGCGCCCGAGCCGCTCGACCACGACCTCGCGCGCGAGCTGCGGGTGCGACGCGAGCCCGGCGTGCGCGAACGGCACGTACGCGGCGCGCCCGGGACCCGTCGCGAACGCGATGCCGACCGGCGCCTCGCGGATCGCGGGCTCGCCCGCGCCGATCGGAACCGCGACGACCTCGGCGAGCGCGGCGAGCTGCTCGACCAGACGCGCGAGCGCCGCGGCGTCGCGCACGATCTCGGTCTCGACCGCCGTCTCGACCGTGCCGGCCGCCGGCGCACGCGGCGCGGCGGCGGGGCCGTCGAGCTCCGCGAGCAGGCGCGTGAACTCGAGCCGGCGGAAGAGCTGGCGCAGCCGCTCGCGGTCGGGCTCGCGCCGCACCAGGTCGTCGAAGCACACCGGCAGCGCGACGTCGTCGTGCAGCGCGGCGAGCCGCTTCGACAGGCGCGCCTGCTCGGCCTGCTCGCGCAGCACGTTGCGGGTCTTGGTGGCGGGGATCTCGTCCGCGCGCTCGAGCAGCGCCTCGAGCGTGCCGTATTCGGCGAGCAGCTTCGCCGCGCCCTTCTCGCCGATGCCCTTCACGCCCGGGATGTTGTCGGACGGATCGCCGACGAGGGCGCGCAGGTCCAGCACCCGCGCGGGCGGCACGCCGAAGCGCTCCTCCACCTCGGCGGGCCCGTAACGGCGATCCTTCATGGTGTCGAGCAACGCGACGCGCTCCGTCACGAGCTGCATCAGGTCCTTGTCGGTCGACAGGATGGTGATGCGCGCGTCGGCGGGGGCGCGCGCGACGAGCGTCGCGATCACGTCGTCCGCTTCGCAGCCCGGCACCTCGAGCAGCGGGATGTGGTGCGCGTCCACGAGCTCGCGCACGAGCGGGATCTGGCGCGAGAGGTCCTCGGGCTGCGCGTCGCGGTGCGCCTTGTACTCGCCGAAGATCTCGCGCCGGCTCGCGCCGCCGCCCGGCGCGTCGAACACCACGACGACGTGGTCCGGCTGCTCCTCGCGCAGCGCCTTGATCAGCATGTTGAGGAAGCCGTACGCCGCGTTGGTCGGCGTGCCGTCGCTCGCGCGCAGCGGCGGGATCGCGAAGAAGGCGCGGTACAGACAGTTGGCCGCGTCGACGACGACGAGCCGCGGCGCGCGCTCGCCGCCCTCTCGCGAGGCGGCGCCGGAGTCGCGAGCAGGAGCGCGGGGGGCGTCGTGCACTGGAAAATCAGCCTAATCGATCGACCCACGCTCCGCAGCGGCCGCTTGCTACCGTGACCGCATGGACCGACCGGCGCGCACGCCGCGCCCGCGACGCTTGCCGCGCGAATCCGGGTTCCGCCCCGCGTTCACGCTGATGCTCCTCTACTTCTTCGGCTTCTTCGTGCTGTTCTCGCTGCTGCTCGTGATGCCGGAGCTGCTGCACGCGCTCGAGACGCTGCCGCCCGGCGCGACGCCCGAAGAGGACCGCGCGATCGCGCGCGAGGTCGCGCGGCGCGCGGCGGCGGGGCGGCTGCCGTGGGCGCTCGGGGCGACCGTGATCGCGTGCGCGCTCGGAGCGTACACGCGCACGTTGCCGGGGCTGCGCTTGCGCGACTGATCAGCGCGCGCGGGACGCCGGCGGCGCCGGCTCGAGACCGCGCAACACGAGCTCGACGGCGTCCTCGAAGACGCGCTCGAGCGGCGTGCGCCGCAGCCGCTTCGCGGCGGGCGCCTCCTCGCTCTGGATCAGGCCGTTGGCGAGCGTCCACAGGATGTTCGCCACCTCCCACGAGTCGTGCGGCGCGAACGCGCCGCCCTGCGCGCCGCGCTCGAGCACGTCGGCGAGCAGCCGCAGGCACTGCTCCCAGAGCGCCGTCACTTGCGCCACGACCGGCTCGGGCAGCTCGCCGATCACCGGCTCGTTCTCGAGCGCCCAGAAGATGCGGAAGTACTCGCGGTGCGCCGTCCAGTGCTGGAAGTAGAAGCGGCTCGTGCGGCGCACCTGCTCGGCCGGCGAGAGACCCGGCTCGAGCGCGTCGCGCATCTTGCGCTCGAAGGCGTCGCCGTTCGCGGACAGCACGGCGACGTAGAGCTCGGCCTTGTTCTCGAAGTAGCGGTACAGCGTGCCCTTCGCGACGCCGGCGCGCTGCGCGACCTCGTCGAGGTTCGCGGGCATGAAGCCGTCGCGGAAGAACACGGTGCGGGCGGCGTCGAGGATGCGCTGGCGCTGCTGGACGCGCCGCTCGCCGCGGCGCGGACGCCGCGCGAGCGCGCCGCGGTCCTCGCCGCCGTCGTCGTCCGGCGCGTCCTTCACGCGCCGGCCCGCGCGGCGTGGCGCGCCGCGGTCGCGACGTACTCGAGCGTTCGCGCGCGCTGCGCCTCGATCTCGGCGGCGTCGAGCGTGCGCACGACGCGCGCCGGGACGCCGCGCACGAGCGCGCGCGGCGGCACCTTGGTGCCCGGCGACACGAGGGCGCCCGCCGCGACCCACGCCTCCTCGCCCACGTCCGCGCCGTCGAGCACGATCGAGCCGATCCCGACGAGCGCGCCGTCGCGCACGGTGCAGCCGTGCACCACGGCGCGATGGCCCACCGTCACCTCGTCGCCGATGCGCGTGCCGAAGCGCCCCGCCGTCACGTGCACCACCGTCTGGTCCTGCAGGTTGGTGCGCGCGCCGATGCGGATCGCATGGACGTCGCCGCGCACGACGGCGCCGTACCACACGCTCGAGCCGGCGCCGATCTCGACGTCGCCGATCACGACCGCGCCGGGCGCGATCCACGCGTCGGCGTGCACGCACGGGAGCCGACCGCCGTACGGCAGCACGAGCGCCCCGGCGCGCGCCGTCCCGTCGTGTCGCGGCTCACACGTCGTCGCTGCCCTCGTAGCGGAACGGCGCGAACAGGTCCGTGTTGAGGTAGCGCTCGCCGAAGCTCGGGATGATCACGACGGCGAGCTTGCCCTCGTTCTCCGGCCGCTTCGCCCACTGCACGGCCGCGGCGACGTTGGCGCCGGACGAGATGCCGCACAGCAGGCCCTCGGTGGACGCGAGCTTGCGCGCCATCTCGAAGGAGTCCTCGTTGGACACCTGGATCACCTCGTCGAGCAGCGACGTGTCGAGCACCTCGGGCACGAAGCCCGCGCCGATGCCCTGGATCTTGTGCGGACCCGGCGCGCCGCCCGAGAGCACGGGGCTCGCGGTCGGCTCGACGGCGATCGCCTGGAAGGACGGCTTGCGCGGCTTGATCACCTGCGCGACGCCGGTGATCGTGCCGCCCGTGCCGACGCCGGCGACGAGCGCATCGACCTTGCCGTCGGTGTCCTCCCAGATCTCCTCGGCGGTCGTCTTGCGGTGGACGTCGGGATTCGCCGGGTTCTGGAACTGCTGGGGCATGAACGCGTTGGGCACCTTGGCGAGCAGCTCGTTCGCCTTCTCGATCGCGCCCTTCATGCCCTTCGGGCCTTCGGTCAGGACGAGCTTCGCGCCGAGCGCGCGCAGCACGACGCGCCGCTCGACGCTCATCGTCTCGGGCATCACCAGCACGCACTGATAGCCCTTCACCGCCGCGACGAACGCGAGCGCGATGCCGGTGTTGCCGCTCGTCGGCTCGACGATCACCGTCTTGCCCGCCGCGATCTTGCCTTCGCGCTCGGCCGCCTCGATCATGGCGAGGCCGATGCGGTCCTTGACGCTGGCGGCCGGGTTCTGGCTCTCCAGCTTGGCGACGACCTGCCCGACACATCCGCGCGTCACGCGTTGGAGTCGCACGAGCGGCGTGCGGCCGATCAGCTGGGTGACGTCGTTCGCGATCTTCACGGCATTCCTCCAGGGCGCTTCCAGGGGCGCGCAGACGCCCCGGGGCGCCGGGCGCCGGGTTCAGGGTAACCCGCCGAGCCCGGCCGAGTCATCCTCCTCGCGCAGCAGCTCCTCCACCAGCACGGTGGCGTACGAGCCCGGCGGCAGCGTCACGCGCAGCTCCAGCGCATCCCCGCTGCGCGTGATCGCGGCGCCCTCGATGCGCGCGCGCAGCGGCCGCCGCGCGCCGTGCAGCGGCACGCCGCGCGGCGCTGCGAGCGGCGCATCGGGATCGATGCCGTGCGCGGCGAGCGCCTCGCGCTCGCGCCGGGCGGGCTCGCCGCGCGGCGCGACGTCGTGGGTGCCGAAGATCGGCCCGGTCGCGCTGATCTCGAAGGCGGCGGCGCGCGGCGCCTCGCGGGCCAGGTCCTCGACGACGAAGAGCCCGCCGCTCGCCTCGACGCGCGCGACGTCGCCGAGCTCGAGCGCGTCGAGCGGCAGCGCGCGGCGCGCGAGCACCTCGTTGAACACCGCCGCCTGCAGCGCCGACACGAGGAAGCGCGCTTCGCGCCGATCGCGGACGCGTTCGCGTCCGGCGAGCACGGCGGCGCCGCGCGCGGCATTGTCGCCGGCGTGGCCGAAGCGCTGCGCACCGAAGCGATTCGGGAAGCCGCGCCGCGCGAAGTCGGCGAGCCGCTCCTCCGCGCGCGCCGCGCGCGTTTCGCCGGCGCCGCGGATCGAGATCACGAAGGCGTTCGCGCGCAGGTGGCCGGTGCGCAGCTTGTGCGGGTGCCGCACCGCTTCGAGCACGCGCGCCCGCGGCAGCGCGAGCTCCAGCGCGCGCGCGGGATCGAGCCCCGGCGCCGAGAGCCACTGGCGCGCGATCGCGCGCCGGTCCTTGCGGCCCGCGTAGCCGACGTCGCGCGGCGGGACGCCGGCCGCGCGCGCCAGCGCGCGCGCCACCTCCTCGGTGGTGACGTCGCGCTTCTCGACGCGCACGAAGGTGTGCGCGCCCTCGCCCGACGCGGGATACAGCGGGATCTCGTCGACGACGAAGTCCTCGGGCGCGTCCGGACGCCAGGCGCTCAAGGCGGCAGCAGCGAGAGCTGGCTGCACGGCGCGAACGAGCGCCGGTGCATGGGCGACGGGCCCAGCCGGCGCAGCGCGAGCAGGTGCTCGCGGGTCGCGTAGCCCATGTGCTGCGCGAAGCCGTAGCCCGGGTGCTCGCGCTCGAGCCGCGCCATGATCGCGTCGCGCCACACCTTGGCGACGATCGATGCCGCCGCGATCGACCCGTCGCGCGCGTCGCCGCGCACGAGCGAGGTCTGCGGCGCGCCGATGCCGGGGATGGTGCGCGCGTCGACGAGCACGTGATCGGGCGCGACGCCGAGCGCGACGACGGCGCGCCGCATCGCCTCGAGCGCCGCGCGGTACACGTTGAGGCGGTCGAGCTCGGGCGGCCAAACTTCGCCGACGCCGATCGCGACGGCCTGCGCGCGGATCTCCGCGGCGAGCCGCTCGCGCTCGGGCCGCGGCACCTGCTTCGAGTCGTCGAGGCCCGCCAAATGGACGCGCGCCGGCAGCACGACCGCTGCCGCGACGACGGGTCCCGCGAGCGGTCCGACGCCGACCTCGTCGACGCCGGCCACGAAGCGCGCGCCCTCGCGCAGCAGGCGGCGCTGCAGCGCGAACAGCCGCGCCACGCGGCGCTGCTCGCGGCGCTCGGCGTCGAGGCGGCGCTCGATCGCGGCGCGCAGCGCGGCGGCGCCGGCGCGCGGATCGCCGTGCAGCGCGCGCGCCAGCAGCGCGAGCGCGCGCAGGTCGGCGGCGTC
>QEVM01000336.1 GCA_003576805.1 Pseudomonadota bacterium
ACGGCGCGGCGTCGCTCGCCGCCGCCGTCGAGCGCGCGCTTCTCGGCGCGGCCGGGCAGCGCGCGCTGCTCGTCGCGATCGAGGGTGTCGAGCAGCTCGATCGCGACTCGCGTGCCGCGCTCGCGCCCGCGCTGGCGCTCGCCGCGCAGCATGCCGTGCTGTTCGTGCTGACCGCGCAGACGAGCGACGCGCCGCTCGTCGCCGAGGGGCGCGCGCTCGGCGCGCGCAGCGCCGAGATCCAGCTCGGCCCGCTCGCGCGCGCCGACGCCGAACGGCTGGTGGATCTCGTCGCGGGCGAGCCGCTCGCGCCCGAGGCGCGCGCGCTGCTGCTCGAGCGCGCCGGCGGCCATCCGGGCCGGCTCGTGCTGGGCGTGCACCTCGCGCCCGCGCTCGCCGCGGAGCGCGCGCAGCCGGGCCGCGCCGAGCGCTCCGCCGACGCCGAACGGCGTCGCGCGACGATCCTGTTCGCCGACATCAGCGGCTTCACCGCGATGACCGAGCGGCTCGGCGCCGAGGCCGCCTACCCGATCGTCGCCGGCTGCCTCGATCTGCTCGACGCGGTCGCGCGCGCACACGGCGGGCACGTCGAGAAGCACCTCGGCGACTGCGTGATGGCGACCTTCGGCGTGCACGAGGCGATCGAGGACGCGCCGCGCGCCGCGCTCAACGCGGCGATCGAGATGCGCGAGCGGTTGCGCGCGTACAACGCCGAGCGCGGCATCGAGCCGCCGCTCACGCTGCACGCGGGCATCGACAGCGGGCTCGGCATCGCGGGCGACGTGGGCGGTCCGCTGCTGCGCGAGTTCGCGGTGATGGGCGACCCGGTGGACGTCGCGGCGGCGCTGACCGACCGCGCCGAATCCGGGCAGATCTTCGTCGGCGCCGACACCGAGCGGCTGGTGCGCGGCGTGTTCGCGCTCGCGCCGCTGCCGCCGCTCGCCGCCGGGCACGGGGCGGAGGCCGCCGCGTTCGAGCTGCGCTCGGAGCGCGTGCAGCGCCACCGTGAGCGCGCCGGCGCCGGGCGCCGCGTGTCCTCGCCGCTGGTCGGTCGCGGCGCCGAGCTGACCGCGTTGCGCGCGCAGCTCGCCGCGCTCGCGGACGGGCGCGGCGGCGTCGCGCTGCTGCGTGCCGAAGCGGGCCTCGGCAAGTCGCGGCTCGTCGCGGAGCTGGCGGCGAGCCCCGAAGCCGCGGGCGTCACCTGGCTCGAAGGCCGCTCGCTCTCGACCGGCCGCAGCCTGCGCTTCCATCCCTTCGCCGACCTGCTGCGCGGCTGGGCCGGCATCGGCGACGGCGACGACGAGCCCGCTGCGCAGGCGAAGCTGGCTGCGCTCGTGCGGCGCTGGTTGCCCGGCGACGCCGACGACGCCGCGCCGCTGCTCGCGAACCTGGTCGGTCTGCGCCAGGACGCCGCGCAGCGCGCGCGCCTCGACCGCATCGCCGGCGAGTCGCTCGAGAAGCTGCTGCACCGCGCGCTCGCGCAGCTCCTGCGCGGCGCCGCCGGCGAGCGGCCGCTGGTCGTCGTGATGGACGACCTGCACTGGGCCGACGCGTCGTCGCTGGAGCTGCTCGCGGCGCTGCTGCCGATCGCGCGCGAGCGCGCGCTGCTGTTCGCGCTCGTCGCGCGGCCCGGGCACGCCGAAACGGCGGGCCGCGTCGAGGAGGCGGCGCGCGCGCTCGGCCTGGCGCCGCTCGAGCTGCGGCTCGAGCCGCTCTCGCGCGCCGCCGCGCGCGAGCTGCTCGCGAACCTGTTCGCGACGGACGCGCTGCCGCACGCCACGCGCGCCGCGATCGAGGAGAAGGCGCACGGCAACCCGTTCTTCCTCGAAGAGGTGGTGCGCGCGCTGGTCGACGAGGGCGCGATCGAGCGCGCGCCGGGCGGCCGCTTCCGCGCGACCGAGCGCATCCACGGCGTCGCCATCCCCGACACGCTGCACGAGGTGCTGATGGCGCGCGTCGACCGGCTGCCGGCGCTGCGGCGCAGCCTGCTCCAGCTCGCGTCGGTGATCGGGCGCAGCTTCCACGAGGACGTGCTCGTCGGCGTGCTCGGCGACGCGGCGCGCGTCGCGTCGGACCTCGACGCGCTCGCGGCCGCGGAGTTCGTGGTGCCGTGGGACCGCAGCAGCGGCGTCGAGTGGGCGTTCGCGCACCCGCTGCTCCAGGAAGTCGTGTACGACGGCCTGCTCGAGACGCGCCGCGAGGCGCTGCACCGCGCGGTGGCGGAGGCGATCGAGCAACGCCTGCCCGGCGACGTGCCGGGCCGCGCCGGCATGCTGGCGTGGCACTTCGGCAAGGCCGGCGACGCCGCGCGCGCCGAGGAGTTCCTGTTCCGCGCCGGCGAGGAGGCGGCGCGCGTCGCGGCGTCGAGCGAGGCGCTCCAGTTCTTCCAGGAGGCCTCGAAGCTCTATCTCGCGCGGCACGGCGGCGGCGGCGATCCCGCCAAGAAGGCCCGGCTCGCGCACCACGTCGCGCTCGCCCTCTTCCACCGCGGCCAGCTCCTCGAGGCCGACGCGCACTACCAGCAGGCGCTCGGGCACCTCGGGGTGCGCGTGCCGCGCGCCGGCGCGCGCATCGCGGCGGCGTTCGCGCGCGACGCGCTCGCGGTGGCGGCGCAGCTGCTCTTCCCCGAGCGCGTCGCCGCCCGGCCCGCGAGCGACGCGGACCGCCAGATCATCGCGATCATGTACGAGCGCGCGCAGACGCAGACCACCGCGTCGCCGACGCGCTTCGTGTTCGACTCGGTCGCGACGCTCGCGCGCCTCGGCCGCATCGATCCGTCCACGGTGCCCGGCGCCGGCGCCATGTACGCCGGCGCGGTCGGGATCTTCTCGTACGGCGGCGTGTCGTTCGCGCTCGGCCGGCGCTTCCTCGCGCGCGCCGGGCGGCTCGTGCGCGAGGACGACGTCCGCGACCGCGTCCACTACGCGATGATGCGTCAGCTCCACCACGTGCTCGCCGGCGACTGGGACGACGCGCACGTCGCGGGCGACGAGCTGCTCGAGGACGGGCTCCGCTACGGCCGGCTGTGGGAGGTCACCAACTCGCTGAACCTCGACGGCCTGCGCCGGCTCTACCGCGGCGACTGGGACGGCGCCGCGACCTGCGCCGAGCGGCTCGCGAAGATCGCCGAGCAGTACCGCTACGACCTCGCTGCGTCCGCGCAGCGCTACCTGCTCGCGATGCTGCGGCTCGAGCGCCGCGAGCTCGCGGGCGCGATCGCCGCGCTCGACGAGTATCTGGACGAGCACGCCGAGCCCGCGTTCCAGATCTCGGCGCTCGGACACCGCGCGGTGGCGCAGTGGCTGGCGGGCGACGCGGACGGCGCGCGCGCGAGCCTCGCCCGCGCAGCGCAGCGGCTCGCCGGTGCGGGACGCCTGCTCCCGTATCACGCCTGCGACTTCGCGCGCGCGCGCCAGCTCCTCGACGCCGTGCGGCTCGAGGCGCCGGACGCCGGGCGCGCGGAGCGCCGC
>QEVM01000058.1 GCA_003576805.1 Pseudomonadota bacterium
CATCGTGCGACTCCTCCTCTCCGGAGCATTCCGGGGCGCAAGGCGACTCTGGCACTCGATGCCGCGCGAGTCGCGGGAGGAGTCCATTCCATCACTGCACCCGACACGGCGCAGCGTGGTTCCCATCTGGCCGGTTGCCGTCTGGCGGCGTAGCGTGTTGGGCGTTCGGTGCGTCGGCGGCGCTGGGCCGCGCGGGTGAGCGCCGAGCCGTTAGGCGGCCAGAGATGGCGTTCGCGGTGTCAGCTTGGTTCGATGCTGCCCTTGAGAGCCGCGTTCGGGCGATCTGGACGCTTCTCAGCGAAAGCGATCTCTCGTCCGCTTTCCACGAGGGGCCTTATCGTCCTCACATCACGCTGACCGTTTGCGAGGAGCTCGATCGCAGCGCCTTCTCAGGTGCGTTGCGTCAGGCCATCGGGAACTCGCGCCCCCTCCCAGTGATCCTCCCCTCGCTGGGGATCTTCAACAACGATCCGCCGGCCATGTTTCTCGGCGTCACAGTCTCGCGCGATCTTCTCGACCTGCACGCGGTGGTTCATCGTCTCTCTACTGCCTATGGGCGGGGTCCGCGCGCCTATTTCCTACCCGGCCGATGGAATCCGCACTGCACTCTTGCGCCTGCGATCGCTCCAACAGAACTCGCGCGTGCCATGGTCCTTCTGAGCGAGATGAAGCTACCTCTGGTGGGGTCAATCGAGCGCCTGGGGATAATCGACACTCCCGCCGAGGTGGAGCTTGAAGCAATCGACTTCTAGCGGTAGCGCTGGCCGCCTAACACGTATGAGGCCCCCTCCTGTCAACGAATAAGCGACTCCTGTCCGTCGCAGCCGTAGGCTGCGATCCTCACTTTTCTCTCCGCCTCGCTTCGCACTCCATCTTCGCTTCACGATGCGGTGCAGCGTCGAAGCTCTGCACCCAACACGTATCGAGGTTCACGCTCGGTCGCGCTGTGGCGGTGCGAGCGGGAAGACGTTCGCCCTCACGACCTAGAAGCTCATCCGTGCCCTCGTGGCGGCCTCCTCATGACGGCGATCTCGAAGATCCGTTGTCTCCAGGCTCGGGAGAGGGGCAGAGTCGAATCGAGACGAAGCGTTCGAGCGGACGTGTGAGCAAGCGTCCAATCAAGCGCAGCGAGCTGCCGGATCTTCGGGCTCACGACCGTTGCCTCGTTGCATCGCGTGCACACGGGGACATCGCGGTCTCGTTCGAGCTCGATCCGTGTGGCTCTCGTTAGGCGACGGGCTCGCTCGCTCACGCGCAGCTCCTACATCGCGGTCGCAGCGAAGCGCTGCACGTCAAACGCCTTCTCTCGCGCGAGCATGAAGTAGGCGGCGCGGCCGAGCTTGTGCGCAAGGATCGAGAGCGCCTTTCCCTTGCCGTGGCGCTTCTCGAGCGTCGCGAGCAGCTTCTTGCCCTCGGCGCAGTGGCGTACGAAGAGGACGGCGGCCTCGGAGAACGCCCACTTCAAGTGGACGTTGCCCATCTTGGCGCCGCTCGTGCCCTGCTTCTTCCCGGCCGACTCCTTCGCGCACTTCACGAGCCGCGCGTACGAGGCGAACTCCTGCACCCGGTCGAAGCGATGCACGTCGTGGATCTCGTAGAGGATCGTGAGCGCGAGCACCTTGCCAACGCCCGGAATCGTACGGAGGCGATGGAAAGCGTTGGCATCGTGTTGCTTCGCCTGGCGCACGAGGTAGAGCTCGAGGTCGGTGAGGAGTGGGTCGTAGCGTCCGAGCAGAGCCAGATCGACGGCGATGCTCTTCTTCACGACGCGGTCTTCGAAGTGATCGGCCACGCCGTCGCGGTTGCTCGGGTAGGCGATGCGCTTGCCGAGCGGCGGGAAATTGTACTGGTGGCTGGTCATCTGGATGTGGGCGAGGAGCTGGCCGCGCTTGCGCACGAGGTGCAGTCGCCGGCGAAGCAGGTCGCGCGTGGCGCGCATGCCGGCCGGGTAGGCGTACGCTTGCGGCAGCATGCCCCCGGCGCAGCAAGTCGCGATCTTCAAAGCATCGATGCGGTCGTTCTTTGCCTTGCCGCCCTGGTGCCTTCATGTAGAGCGCGTGGCCGAGGACGAAGGCGATGCCTCCCCGGGCGCAGAGATCGGCGAGCCAGTACCAGGTGAAGCTGCACTCGACGGCGACGACGAGGCCCTCGCGAAACGGAGCCACCGCCTCGAGGAACGCCTCCGGGCTCGAGGGCAGGCTCCGGTGCACGAGCACTTGGCCGTCGCGATCGAGGATGCAGAGGTCCATGGTCTTCGCGTGCAGATCGATGCCGCACCAATGCCGGTGCGGGCCGTTGTAGAATCGCACTTGTCTCCTCCTGCGCGGATGCGCGCTGTTGCTTGCTTGCATTTAGCCTACTCCGGGTGGAGTAGGCGCAGGAGGAGGCCTCGATGAGGATCAAGCGCATGCCGCTGACGCGGCCCAGCCTCACTCCGATCGTGGCGGCCCGCTGTCTAGCGGCGTAGCTTGGCTGCTGTTGCGCGAATCGCTGGCGGTGCTGTGGCCGCGCAGCTGATGCGCCAGCCGCCTTGCGGCTCGTCATCGCCCCCGAGCGTAGGGCGTGCCGGATCACCCGGCTTCTCGCCGAGGATTGAAGCATGAGCGAACTGATCATCTGGACCTACGACTGGGTGCCCAAAGGACCGCGAGGCTTCGTGCGCGAGGAAGCTGCACTCCCGTACACGGTGCGAACGGTCCCGTTTGATGGTCGCGAGATCAATCATCTCGCGCACCAGCCCTTTGGACAGGTTCCGTTCTTGAGTGACGGAGAGCTGCAGATCTTCGAAAGCGGTGCTGGTGTGCTGCACCTGGCCCGGAAGACCGACGAGCTGATGCCGCGCGACCCTGTTGGAGAAGCGCACACACTGCAGTGGGCGATTGCCGCGCTCAATTCGATCGAGATGGTCAGCGTACCCTGGTGGTTCCTGAAGATGTCCGGCAAGGAGGACAACGGTCTCGCTGGGTGGATGGGTCTTCGCCTTCAGCAACTCGAGCGTGTTCTGAGCGAGCGAGAGTGGCTCGTGACAAACCGCTTCACCGCTGCGGATCTGCTGATGGCGGACGTCCTGCGCGTGTCGGAGGTCCGTTCGTTCGGCGACCGGCCGGCGACCGAAGCTCACGTAACGCGTGCGACCAACCGTCCCGCCTTCAAGAAGGCCTACGCCGATCAGATGGCGCATTTCGAGGCGGCCGACGCGCAGCGGGCGTGAGCGGTGTCCCGGCCGCCGACCAGGCGCTGCACCGGACACGCCAGGAGACCAATCGCTTCGGTGGTAGGCTCCGATGCTTCAGGAGGAGCCGTTCTCATCGATGCCGTGCCTCCGCCTCGCCCTCGTCGCACTGCTCCTCGTGCCCCTCGCGTTTACGAGTCGCTCTCTGGCGGCGACTCGCTCGGGTCTCGACGACGCCATGCTCGAGCGCGATCTCGCCGGCGTGGTCGCGGAGGAGATGGCGCGCAGGCACCTGGTGGGCGCCGTGGTCGTGGTCGTGGACCGAGAGGGCGTGATCCTGGCCGAGGGCTACGGCTACGCGGACCTAGACCAGCAGACTCCTGTGCGCCCCGACTCCACGACGTTCCGAGTGGCGTCGGTGTCGAAGCTCTTCACGGCGACGGCCGTCATGCAGCTCGTCGAGCGTGGCAGGATCGACGTGGACCGGGAGCTCGCCAGCTACGTCCAGGGTTTGGATCTCCCGCATCGCGGTGGGCGACCGATCACGCCACGCCATCTCCTCACGCACTCGGCGGGCCTGTCCGAGGGGTTCATCGGCAGCCAGGCTCGGACGCGCGCGGAATGGCTGTCACTGCGGGACTACCTGGCGCGGGGTCTGCCCGCGCAGTTCGCTCGCGCCGGCGAGATCATCAGCTACGCGAACTCCGGCATCGGGCTCGCGGGGCTGCTCGTCGAGTCGGTGAGCGGGCGCCCATTCCACGAGACGGTGTCGCGCGAGATCCTTCAGCCGCTCGGCATGAGGCGCAGCAGCTTCGGGATGGAGCCGGCCGTGCTGGACGGGCTCGCGCAGGGGTACGTCTTCGCCTCGGGCTCGCAGCGACGGATCCCGGTCGACTTCCTCGACAACCGGGCCTCTGGCGGACTCGTGACGACTGGCCTCGACATGGCGCGCTTCCTGCGTGTCTTCCTGAACGGAGGCGAAGTCGACGGCACACGGATCCTCCGGCCCGAGACGACGACCGCCATGCTGACCCGGCAGTTCAGCCAGCATCCAGGGATGAAGGGCATCGGCTTCGGCTTCTGGGAGCTCGAGATCGACGGCCGTAGCTACTGGGGACACGACGGGGACGTCGTCGGCTGGAACGCGCGGGCGCTGCTGCTGCCCGAGCGCGGCCTCGCGCTCTTCATGGCCTACACGGGTACGGATACGCTGAAGGCGTTCGGTGATCGCGTGGCGAGCGCCGTCTTCGGGCCATCGCAGCCGCCGAGTGCGCGCGAGCGGCCGCCGCGTGCGACCGTCGCCGGCGCGGAGCGGCTCGAAGGGTCGTATCGCTGGACGCGAACCGCGCGCGCGACGGCCGATCGCCTGTTCACGCCGCACTGGCTGGTGCAGTATCGGGCGCGCGTCGATGCATCGGGCGAGCTCGAGCTCAGCAACGCGCTGGGGCTCTTCCCGACGAGCCGCTGGGCGCCGGTCGGTGCCGATCTGTTCCAAGAGATCGACGGGGCACGAAGGCTCTCCTTCCGCGACGAGGACGGAAGGATCACTCACCTCTTCCTCGACGCATCCCCCATCGCGATGGCGTTCGAGCGGATCGCGTGGTGGGAGTCCGTGCCCGTGCAGGCGACGCTCGTCGCGTTCTTCCTCGTGGCGTTTCTCGTCACGAGCGCGACCGGGATCGTCGGCCTCCTCCGCTCGCGTCCGATCAGTGGGATTGCGCTCGCGAGCACGGCCGATCTCGCCTTCTTGATCGCCTTCCCACCCGCGATGGGTCTCCACATGTTCGCGTCGGATCTGCTCCCCCTACCCGAAGCCGTCGTTCCACACGGGATTCCGCCGTTCTTCTACGGCGTTCCGCCCAGCGCACAGTGGCTCCTGGCGCTGCCGCTCGCAGCGCTCGTCATCACCGCCGTACTCGTCGTCCGAACGCTGCTCGCTCGCGGGGCGCGCCGGTCACTCGGCCTGGCCGTGTTCGTGTTGCTGCAAGCCGGGTTCGCGGCCTTCCTCCACCATTGGAACTTGCTCGGCTACCCCGTGTGAGGTCGAGAGCTCGATGACCCAGGTGCTCCTTGTCCGACACTGCGATGCGACGGGTCAAGGCCCCGGGGCTCCGCTCAGCCCGAGCGGCGAGCAGCAGGCGAAGGCGCTCGCAGCCAAGCTCGTCGGGCTACCCGTCGATTACATCGTGGCGAGTCCCTATCTGCGGGCGCGGCGCACCGCATCTCCCCTCGCCGCATCCCTCGGACTGCCCGTCCATTCCGATGCTCGACTCGTCGAGCATCGTCTCTCCTCCGCTCCCGTACCCGAGTGGCGTGACTTCGTGGAGAGAGCCTTCAGCGAGCCTCATGCGCGGGCGCCGGGAGGCGACGCTCCGGCCGAGACGCTTGCCCGTGCGATCGCAGCCCTCGAGGACGTCATCGCGTCGGGCCGGACCCTCCCCGTGCTCGTGACGCACGGTCTCCTCCTGTCGCTCCTTCTGCACTCCATCGATCCGGGCTTCGGGTTCGACGGTTGGAAATCCCTGCGCAACCCGGACGTGTTCCGGCTCGTCGGCCCCCTTCACCAGATGCGCTTCGAGAGGATCGAGCTCTCGTGAAGCGTGCCGCCCAACGAAACGCTGCAGATGTCCTGGAGGTTGCGTGCGTCTTCGGGCTGCGAGCGGGCGGCAGCCGTGAGTATGCTTGCGATACACGCGCGGGCGGCAGCTCGGTGCCGAGCCGGTCGGCGACGAGCCGGCGGATCGCTCCGATGATCCAAAGAGGGATGACGTGATGTCGAACTCACTGGGACGCAATGGGGTGCGGGCGGGAACGACCCTGATTGCGGCGGCGATCCTCGTCGCGGGGGCTCGGTCCTCGCCGGCGTCCGCGGAAGACGTGAAGCCCGTGCGGGTGACGGTCGACGACTTCCGCCGCGCCGAAACCGACGTGTACTTCGCCCGGTTCGTGAGGGAAGGCGGGTTGGGAAAGTTCAAGCACGAGCGCGAGCTCGCGCCGATCGACGACCAGGCGGTGATCCGCCTGAACCGGGACACCTTGTACTCGTTCGGCGTGTTCGACCTCGACGCCGCGCCGGTCACGGTCACGCTCCCGGGCGCCGGCAAGCGCTACATGGCGGTGCAGGTGATCGACGAGGATCACTACGCGCTCGACGTGTTCTACGCGCCGGGCGTGCGCACGTTGACGAAAGACGAGGTCGGAACGCGATACGTCGGCCTGGTTGCGCGGACGTTCGTGAACCCCAACGACGCGGCGGACGTCGAGGCGGTGCACGCCCTCCAGGACGCAATCGGGGTCGAGCAGAACGCGGTAGGCAAGTTCGAGGTGCCCAACTGGGATGAGGAGTCGCTGAAGAAGATCCGCGAGGCGTTGCTGGCCCTGGCGGCCGCCAATGGCGGGATCGACTCGGCGCGGATGTTCGGGCGGAAAGGCGAAGTGGATCCGATCCAGCACCTGATCGGCACGGCTGCCGGCTGGGGCGGAAATCCGCGGAACGTCGCCCTCTACGCGGGCGCCGAGCCGAAGCAGAACGACGGCAAGACGGCGTACCGGCTGACCGTCGAGGACGTGCCGGTGGACGGGTTCTGGTCGGTGAGCGTGTACAACGAGGACGGCTACTTCCAGAAGAACGCGCGGAACGCCTACACCGTGAACGACGTCACCGCCACGCCGAACGAGGGCGGGTCGGTGACGATCCAGTTCGGCGGCGACGAGACCGCGCCGAACTACCTGCCCATCATGCCCGGCTGGAACTACCTGGTAAGGCTGTACCGCCCGCGGAAGGAACTCCTCGACGGCGCCTGGAAGTTCCCGGAGGCGCAGCCGGTGGAGTGACTCGCCGGCGCGCGACGCCGAACCAGGCGTTGCAACCCTAGGGCGGGGCTCGCCGAGCTGCGCGTGGCTCGCGTCCGCGGAGCCGCGCGTGCGACGAACTTGCGCGCCCTCGCGACTCGCAGCGTGTGGCGTCGGCGTAGGTCCGGTGGATCGCGCCGCGGAGGCGCGGTGCATTGCTTCCGCGCATCCGGCCCGCTGCCGTGCTCGACGTCCGCGCCGCCATCCACCACCGACGAAATCCGTGTCACGTCGGACGGCGAATCGCCCACCCCAAAGGAAGGCTCTCGCTCCATCTCGCGGGAGCCGCCAACCCACGCCGGAGAAGAACGCGTGCGGAATCCGACCCTGCTGGCCTTGGTGGCGCTCGCGCCGCTGCTCGCGGCGCCCGCGCAGGCGACCATCCTCCTCTTCGACCAGGCGCGCGACGCGACGAGCGGCACGCTGGTCGTCCCCACCACGAGTGGCGCGACGCTGCCATCCGACTACGGCGACGGCGTGACGAGCGCGGCGACGGCTGTTCCGGGCGGCGTCTTCACCTACGGGAACGGCGGCGAGGGCTTCACGCCCGACGTCACCGTGGACATCTCCTCCGCGGCGGCGACTCCGACCGACCCCGCCGTGCGGCTCTGGCAGACCGGCTACGGCGACCTGGTCAACCTCGTCTTCGCCGACGGGCCCGGAACCGCCGGCTCGCCGGAGCTGACGATCCGCTTGAGCGCGGCCCCTGGCTTCCTGGTCGATCTGTACGGCTTCGATCTCGCCGCCTTCTTCGCGGACCAGACCATCGCGGAGGTGGAGGTGCTGGCGGGCGCTGCGACCTTGTTCGCGGCGAGCGACGTCCTCGTCGAGAGCAGCACGCACACCTCCTTTGCGTTCGCCGCGCCGTTGACGGCGCCGGAGCTCGTCGTGCGCCTCGACTTCTCCAACCTGCCGCCGGGCATCCAGGACGACGTCGGGATCGACTCGATCCGCTTCGGCCAGAGCATCGTCCCGGAGCCCGGCACCGCGACCCTCGTCCTGTGCGGCCTGGCGTCCGCGGCGGCGGTTCGCCGGCGGCGCGCGCCCGCCGATCGCCCGCGAGGCTGAGCGGCCGCGCGCCGCGGAGTCGATCCGAACTGGCGCGACAGGCGCACGACCGCGCCGTGTTCGACAGTCTCGTCTCGCCTTCGATCGTGGAGCGCCTTGCGTGGACAACGCCTATTCACGCGAGTGGTACGAGACGTTCCTGGACTCGATCCCGACGGACATGACGAGAGCGGAGGTCGTGTTCGTGGAGCGCCAGCTTCCGCTCGCCTCGTTTCCCGCAATCCTCGATCTCTGCTGCGGACCCGGCAGGCATGCCACCGCCCTGTCGCAGTCCGGGTACCGCGTCGTCGGCGTGGATGCGAACGAGAGCGCGGTTCGTCTCGCCCGCGCCCGGTGCCCCGGCGCCTCGTTCGCGGTGTGCGACATGCGCGCACTCGATGCACTGGCCACCTGCTTCGATGGCGTGGTCAATCTGTGGCACAGCTTCGGCTACTTCGACGACGAGGCGAACCGCGGCGTTCTCCGCCAGGTGCGCTCGGTGCTGCGCCCGGGTGGGCGAGCGATCTTCGACGTCTACAACCGAGACCACTTCGCGAAGCGTCCCGCGGAAGAGGTCACGGAGCGCGGCGGCCGGAGGATTCGAACGACACGAAGCTGGAGCGGCTCTCGCCACCGGGTCGCACTCGAGTACGACGGAGTGCCCGGGGATCGGTTCGAGTGGCGGCTCTACTCGCCGTCCGAGTTTCGAGAGCAGTGCGACTCGGCGGGGCTGAAGCCGCTCCTTGCATGTGCCTGGTTCGACGAGGCGACGCCGCCATCCGCCGAGCACGCGCGCATGCAGCTCGTCGTCGAGCGCGCCGCCTGACGAGCGCATGCAGCGGACGCGAGGAGCGGCGCTCGGATCGTGGTACGTGTATGCATGCAGCGGCGTAGCGTCGCGGGTGTTCGCTGCTGCGGCGGCGCTGGACCGCGGGTGAGCGCCCGACCCGCGGGCGGCAGCGAGAGGTGTGAATGCGCGCATGGTCTCGCGTCGAGCCCGCGGACTTCCGGCGGCTGGATCTCCGCGCGCACGCGCTGCTCGCCGGCGTCCCGCTCCACGACGTGTGGACGGTCGAGCTTCCGGGCGGCGGGCCGGACCGCACGCTCGCGGATGCGCGAGCGTTCATGCGCGCCGAGAATCTCCTTTCGCTGAATCCCGTCGTCCGTGGCCTGTTCCGACTGCGCGCGTGGCTCGGCCGTGTCTTTCGCTGGGACGCCGCGACGCGCGCTCCGAGCGCTCGGTCGTTGCTCCACCGCCTCTCCGACGAGGACCGCGAGCGCTCGCTCGTCGAGCCGGGCTCCCCGGACGGCCCGTTCACGGTGCTCTACGTCGGCCCGTTCGAAGCCATCAGCGAGATCCGGAACGCGACGGTCCACGGCTTCTCCGTGCTCGCCTTCGAACGACGCGCTGCGGGCCATCGCTTGTTCTGGGCCATCTACGTCGCGCCCGTGGGTCGCATGACGGCGGCCTACATGGCGCTGATCGACCCGTTCCGCCGACTGCTCGTCTATCCCGCGATCCTCCGCCACGTGCACCGCTCTTGGTGTGCGGCGTACGACGGCGCGGCGGATTCGCTTGCCGGATAGGGAGCCTCCATGATCCCCCTTCGTCACGCTCCTACAGCCCGAAGGCGGCGAGCATGAGCGAGCTGCGGCCGTGGTCCGACGGCATCTGGTTCGCCGAGGCGCCGCTGCGCTTCTACGGCATTCCGTTCGGGACGCGCATGACGGTCGTGCGGACCTCCGACGGCTCGCTGCTGCTGCACTCGCCGATTCCGCTCTCGGCTCGCCTTCGAGCGCAGCTCGATGCGATCGGTCGCGTGCGGCACGTGGTCGCCCCCAACAAGCTCCACCATCTCTTCCTCGCCGGCGCGCTCGCCGCGTATCCGGAGGCGCGCGCGTACTTCGCGCCCGGTCTCGTCGAGAAGCGCCCCGAGCTCGCGGGCGGGGAGCCGCTCTCGGACGTCGCGCCTGCGGCCTGGGCGGGCACGTTCGAACCCCTCGTCGTGTGCGGCAGCCGCGTCATGCAGGAGGTCGTGTTCCTGCATCCATCGAGTCGGACGCTGATCGTGGCGGACCTGTGCGAGCACTTCGGCGCGCACAGCCCGTGGCCGACGCGCGTCGTCGCGCGCCTCGCCCGCATGTACGGCCGGCCCCGGATGCCGCCCGACTGGCAGCTCAGCTTCCGGGACCGCGCCGCACGCCGCTCGTCGTTCGAGCGGCTTCTCGCGTGGGACTTCGACCGTGTGATCCTGGCGCACGGCGCGCTGCTCCGCGGCGGAGCGAAGCGCGTCTTCGAGCGCGAGTATGCGTGGGCGCTCGCGTAGAGTCGCTTGAGAGGAGCTGCGATGTCCGCGTACGTGCTGGCACAGCTGACGATCCACGACCGCGCCCGCTACGACCGCTACGCGGCGCGCTTCCTTTCGGTCCTCGCACGCTTCGAGGGTCGCCTGCTCGCGGCGGACGACGCCCCCGGCGTGGTGGAGGGCACGTGGCCGCACCAGAAGGTCGTCCTCATCGAGTTCCGGGATCGGGACGAGGCGGAGCGCTGGGCGTCGTCGCCGGAGTACCGGGCGATCGCCGTGGACCGCGAGGCGTCGACCGCCGCGACGGTTTTGATCTTGGCGGGTCTCCAGCCTTGGACCGCGAGGTGAACGTGCGATGGCGTCGCTCGATCCGTTGACGGCGGGCGTGCGGACCGTCGCGCTCGCGGCCGCTGCGCTGCTCGCCGTCGCGGCGTGCGAGCCGGGCGCCGTTTCCGAAGCGCCGAGCGCGCGCTGCGCGGAAGCCGGTGCGCAGTGCGCGCTGCCGGACGGTCCGCTCGGCGTGTGCGAGCGCGCGCCCTGTCGCGCCGGCGAAGCGGCGCCGTGCTTCGCGTGCGTTCCGCAGCACTAGTGCGCGCGCGGTCGCAGCGCGCGGCGGGTGCGGCGGCGATCGGCGGCTCGCCTTGACGAGCGGGCTGGCGCTCTGCCTCGCGGGACTCGTCGTGCTCGCCGTCGGCGCGGAGATGCTGGTGCGCGGCGCGTCGCGGCTGGCCGCGGCGCTCGGCGTCACGCCGTTGATGGTGGGCCTCACGGTGGTCGCGGTCGGCACCAGCATGCCGGAGCTGGCGGTGGGCGTCATCGCGAGCCAGCAGGACAACGGCGGGTTGGCGGTGGGGAACATCGCCGGCACCAACGTGTGCAACATCCTGTTGATTCTGGGTCTGAGCGCGCTGCTGCGGCCCCTGCCGCTCCATCTGCGCGTGCTCCGGATCGACCTTCCGACGATGGTCGTCGCCTGTGCCGCGATGGCGGTCCTGGCGTTGGACGGCGTCCTGTCGCGCCTCGACGGGACCCTGCTCCTCGCGGCGGGCGTCGCCTACACCGCGGCGGTCGTGCGCGTCGCGCGGCGCGAGACGCGGGCCGTGAAGGCGGAGTTCCGCGACATGTACGGCGACGACGCTGGGAAGGGACGGGTGGCCGCGCCGGCGTGGGCCCGCTACGCGACCGTGCTCGTCGCCGGCATCGCGCTCACGATCGTCGGCGCCGAGTGGCTGGTGGACGGAGCGGTCGCGCTCGCCCGCCGCTTCGGCGTGTCGGACGCTCTGATCGGGCTCACCGTCGTCGCGCTCGGCACGTCGGCGCCCGAGCTCGCGACGACTTGCGTGGCGACGCTCCGCGACGAGCGCGACGTCGCCGTCGGCAACCTGCTCGGGAGCAGCATCTACAACGTCCTCGCGATCCTGGCCGTCACCTGCCTCGCGTCGCCGCAGGGACTGCCCGTCGAGCGCGAGCTCCTGCTCTTCGACATCCCGCTGATGACGGGCGTCGCGATCCTCTGCGTGCCGGTGTTCGTGACCGGAAGGCGCGTCTCGCGCGCGGAGGGCGGCCTGTTCGTCGCCGTCTACCTGATCTATCTGTCCTTTCTCCTCGCGTTCCGCGTCTGATCGCGGCGGAGCGGCCGAGCAACGGCGGGGGGTGATCGCGGTGTCGCACATCTGGGTTTGCGGGCTCGACGAAGTGGAGAGCGTCGCCGAACGGGTGCGTCCGGGCCGCCTGATCTCGCTCCTGCCGGCGAACGAGCAGCCGCCGACGCCTCTGGGCATGCGCGCGTCGGACCATCTTCGCGTGCTCGTCGACGACATCGAGAGGCCCGGGATGGGGCTCTCGGCGCCGGCGCGCAGTCACGTCCGCGAGCTCATCCGCTTCCTGCGAGCGTGCCCGCCTCGCGCGTCCGTCTTGATCCACTGCTTCGCGGGGGTGAGCCGGTCGCCAGCGGCCGCTCTGATCGCGCTCGCGCTCGACGCGCCGGGCCGCGAGCACGAGGCCGCGACCGCACTGCGCCGCGCCGCCCCGTTCGCCTGTCCGAATCGCCTGCTCGTCGAGCTGGCGGATGCCGCGCTCGGGCGCCAGGGCGCGCTCGCCGCGGCGCGCGAGGCGATGGGCGAGCCCGACCGGTCGTGCGAGCTCGCCGTCTTCCGGGTCGCGCGCAACTTCTGAAGCGACCCGTTCAGTGCAGGTGCCAGTTCTCGCCGTGCAGGCGCGCGCCCAGCCGCTGCGCCACGCGCTGCGACGCGGCGTTCTGCCACGAGGTGCTGTAGAGCGCGGCGCGCCCGCTCCGCTGCACCGCACGCGCCCAGCAGGCGACGGCCGCCGTCGCGAGGCCGCGATCGCGAAACGCCGCCAGCGTCTCGACGCCCGCCTCCGCCGCCGCGCTCGTGCGGCCTCGCGGCGAGTGGCAGACCGACGCCGCACGGCCGTCGGCGAACGCGATCGCCACCGGTGCGACCGCGTCGAAGCAATCGCCGAGCCACGGAAACGCTTCGCGCCACAGATGCGCGTCGCGGCCGGTCACCACGCGCGCGCGGGGATCGTGCGGCAGCTCGTCCGGCAAGACGTACGCGGGGCCGCGCCACTCGGACGCGACCGGCGCGAGCAGCGCGAGCACTGCCTCGCGGCACAGCGGACTCCCGTCGGCGTGCAGCGTGCCGGGCGGCGGCTCCGCAGCGCAGACCGCGTCCAGCGCGCGGCGCGTGGGCGCGTCGACGTCGGCTCGGACCGCCCAGATCGTGCGCTCCGGCGAGCGGCTCAGGAAGAGTCGCGGCGCGGGGCGCGGCGCAGGATCGCGCGTCGCGACGAGCCGCCCGTCTGCATCGCGCGCGAACAAGACGTCGAGCTGGATCTCGATCCAGGTGCGCACGGCGTCACCGTAGCGGAGCGCGGCAGCCAGCTTTCGTCCTCGAGCGGGCGCGCGAACTCTTCGTCCGGGCATGCAGCCGGTGCTCGCGGTTCCGGACGTCGCGGCGACCGTCGCGTACTGCCGCGACGTGCTCGGCTTCCACCTGGACTTCGTGCACGGCGATCCGCCGCTGCACCCGCGCGTGTGCGCGGACCCCAGCTACGCGGCTCCAACGGTCCACCTCCGCTTCGAGCCGCTGGCGCCGCAGACCGCGGTCAACCCCTCGGTGGATTTGTGGGTCCACGTCGGCGCGGGCCTGGACGAGCTGTTCGCGACGTACCGGGATCGCGGCGTCACGATCCTGCGCGAGCCCGAGGACCGCTCCTGGGGTCTGCGCCAGTTCGTCGTCGAAGACTGCAACGGCTATCGCATCCGCTTCTCCGGCGAGCCGTCCGCCGGCTGATGCGACGGCGGCGCGCTGCTCGCGCCGCGCGGCGGCATCCGCGATCATCGGCGCATGGCGGCGCCGGACGTCGAGCATCCGCACGAAGCGCCGGCGCCGCGGGCGCGGCGGCTCGGGTCGTCGCGCGGGTCGTCGCGCTGGGTGCGGGTGTCGCTGGCGCTGGCCTTCGCCGCAGCGGGCCTGTTCACGGCCTACGCGGGCGCGCTGGTTCTGCTGACGTCGCGCGCCGTCGAGCGCAGCGCGAGCTCCGTCGTCACGGTGGTCACGGTGGGCGGCGTGCTCTTGCTGTGCGCCGTGCTCGAGTGCGTCGTGGCGTACCGCGTCGCCGTGCTCGCCAGCCTGCGCAGTCGCTGGCTCGCCTCGCTCGCGAGCGTCGCGTCGCTGGCGGGGCTGGGCTTCGCAGTGACGGGGATCTTGCCGTACCGGATCCTCTTCTGGGCGTGGCTCGCGTCCGCGTTGGTGCTCGGGGCGTTCGTGCGCGCGCGGCGGACTCGGGCGGAGTCCCCGCACTGACGCGATCCGGTGTGGCCTCGCGAGGAGAATCGCTCATGGCAGTCCGCGGTCCGCTCGCCCACATCGACTTGTCGGTGGGCGATCCCGATCGATCGATTCCGTTCTACGCGGCGTTGCTGGGCGCGCTCGGCTGCCGGCGCGTTCGCAGCGAGCACGCGGAGTTCGCGGGCGAGCGCCCGCGGCGCGCGACGTGGGCCGTGCGCCATGCCGGCGGAGCCGAGCTCGCGATCGAGGTGCGACCGGCGCGGCCGGAGAGCCGCAGCCAGCGCTGCGACCGCTACGCCCCCGGCCTCCACCACCTCGCGTTCCACGCCGAGAGCCGGGCCGCCGTGGACGAGATCCACGCACGGGTCGCGCAGGCCGGCGGCACGGTGCTCGACGCGCCCGCCGACTACTCCGGGCAGGACGGCTACGGCGAGGGATACTACGCCGCGTTCTTCGCCGACCCGGACGGAGCGAAGCTCGAGGTCGTCCACGAGCCCCGCACCAACCCATGAGGATGGCGTGACCGACGGGCGCAACGAGGGGTTCGCGTGAGCGAGGCCGTCCACTTGCAGCGCGCGACGCCCGACGCGGCGCCGCTCCTGCGCAACCTGCTCGAGCTCTACGTCCACGATCTCAGCGCGATCTTCCCGGTCGAGATCGGGCCCGACGGCCGCTTCGGCTACGAGCGGCTCGCGCTCTACTGGTCGGAGCCGGCGACGCGCCATGCGTTCGTGATCCGCCGCGGCGAGCGCGTCGCGGGCTTCGCGCTCGCGACACGCGGATCGCCCGCGACGGACGATCCGGCGGACCTCGACGTCGCGGAGTTCTTCGTGCTGCGCGCGCACCGCCGCGCGGGCGTCGGGCGCGACGCGGCGTTCGCGCTCTGGGACGGCATGCCCGGCCGCTGGATCGTGCGCGTCTCGGAGGCGAACCGCGCCGGCCTCGCGTTCTGGCGCGAGGTCGTCCGCGCGTACACGTCCGGCCGCTTCGGCGAGAGCGCGCGGCCCGCGCTGCCGGGCTGGCGCATCTTGTCGTTCACGACGCGCGCCGCCGCCGCGCGCAGCGGGGGAGACGCATGACCAGCAAGCTCCTGTTCGTCGTGCTCGCCGTGCTCGCCGGAATGGCGATGGCGCTGCACGCGTCCGCCAACGCCGGTCTCTCGCAGCGCGTCGGGCTCGGCGCGGCGCTCGTGTTGAACACGCTGATCGTGCTGGCGGCCACGCTCGTGTTCTTCTTCGCGCGCGGCCCGCACGCGAACTTCTTTCCGGCCGGCACGCCGTGGGCGCTCTACATCGGCGGCGCGTGCGGCTTCGTCATCATCCTGTGCCTCGCGTTCGTCTTCCCGAAGATCGGCGCCGCCTGGGCGATCGCGCTCGTCGTGCTCGGACAGAGCGCCGCAGCGCTCGCCATCGACCACTACGGCCTGCTCGGGATGCCGCGGGACCCGATCACCGTGTCGCGGGCGGCGGGCCTCGCGCTCGTCGCGTTCGGCGTGACGATGATCCGACACTGACGGAGGAGGAGGAGCGCGCGTGAGCTCTCTCGCACCGCTGCGGCGTCTCGCGGACGACCTCTGGGTGGTCGAACGAGCGCAATCGTTCTACGGGCTTCCCGTCGGCGCGCGGATGAGCGTGATCCGCCTCTCCGGCGACCGGCTGCTGCTGCACTCGCCGGTCGCGCTCGACGCGGAGCTGCGCGCGCAGCTCGACGCGCTCGGCCGCGTCTGCTTCGCGGTCGCGCCCAACCGCGTCCATCACCTGTACGCGGGCGAGGTGGCCCCGTCGTATCCCGGCGCGCGGCTGTGGATCGCGCCGGGGCTCGACCGCAAGCGGCCGGACCTCGTCCACGAAGCGGTGCTGACGGACGAAGCGCCGCCGGAGTGGCGCGGCGAGGTCGATCAGGCGTTCTTCCGCGGGCGGCCGTACGAGAACGAGGTGGCGTTCTTCCATCGCGCGAGCCATACGCTGCTGCTGTGCGATCTCGCGTTCAACTTCGGCCCGCGCGCCGCCGCGCCGACGCGCCTCCTCATGCAGCTGCTCCGCAGCTACGGGCGGCTCGGGCCCTCGAAGCTCGATCCGCTGCTGATCCGCGACCGCGCCGCCGCGCGCGCGAGCCTCGAGCGGATCCTGGCGTGGGACTTCGATCGCGTCGTCGTCGCGCACGGCGACGTGCAGGAGACGGGCGGCCGCGAGCTGCTGCGCGAGGGATACGCGTGGCTGCTCGCGCCCCGCTGAGGTGTCGAGGGAGGAGTCCGAACCATGAGCGACCGCGAACGCCTGATCGTCGTCATCCTGCGCGCGTCGGATCTGGCGGCGTCGCTGCGCTTCTACCGCGACGCGCTCGGCGTGCCCCTCGAGCCGGGGCTCAACGAGCCCGAGAGCGATCCGTGGATCGGCGGGCGCCACGTCGAGCTCTCGTACCGCGACGGCGCCTATCTCCACTTCGCGCTCTTCCCGGCGCGGCCGCCCGACTTCCCGGCGACGACGTCCGCGGAGCTCGGCTTCCGGGTGCCCGACGCGCGCGCGCTCCACGAGCGCGCCGTCGCGGCGGGCGTGCGCGTGCTGCACCCGCCGCGCGAGGAGCCGTGGGGCATCACGGCTCGCTACGCAGACCCGGACGGCAACGTCGTCGGGATCACGTCGCGCTGAGCGAGCGGGAGGGCGATCGCATGAGACGCGTGCTCCTCGCGGCGGCGATCCTCGCCGCGCTCGCGGCGGCGGTCGTGCTCGGCCATCTCGCGGTGATCGAGATCGGGCGCGAGGTGGTGACGCTGCGCACGCCGCGCTCCGACGGCACGTGGCAGGCGACGCGGCTGTGGATCGTCGACGACGGCGGCGTGGCGTGGCTGCACAGCGCCGGCGCGGATTGGGTCGCGCGCTTCGCGAACGACCCCGTCGTCGAGGTGGAGCGCGGCGGTGAGGCGCGCCGCTACCGCGCGCACGCGGCGCCCGGTCCGCACCCGCACGTCGACCGACTGCTGCGCGAGAAGTACGGGCTCGCGGACCGCTGGGTCCGCTTCCTCGCGCCCGACGACGAGACGACGGTGGCCGTGCGCCTGGATCCGCTCTGAGGGCGACGCGTCAGCCGCGCGGCGCGAGCAACGGGCGCGTCACCAGCACGACGGTGCGCGCGAGGCCGGCGTCGCGGTGCACGAGCGCCGCCGTGTAGTCGGGATCGAGCGCCATGTCGACGAACGCCTCGGTGCTCGGATACTGCAGGATCGCGATCTGGTGCCACGCGCCGGCGTCGCCGATGAGTTCCTGCTCCACCTGGTTGAAGGCCGTGAGTCGGCCGTCCCGCTGCGTCACGTGTCGCAGCGCGACGGCGCCGTACAGCCCGTAGGCGTCCGCGCCGCGAAGCCCGCGCTTCTCCAGCTCGGAGCCCGCCGGATAACGCGCGACGTCGTGGAAGGCGAGCAGGTTCAGGAACTGGAGCGGGCCGTCGCGGTCGGCTTCGAGGAGCGCGCGGAGCTGCGCCGGCGCGGGGTTCAACCCGCCGAGCCCGTGGCGCGCCATCTCTCCCATCACCGCTTCGATCTGCGCCGCGTCTCGCTTCACGCCGTTCGCTCCGCCTCGAGGAGCGCGCATGCTAGCCGCGCGCTGGCACGGCGCGCGAGCGCGCCGTAGCGTCGCGACGCGATCCAACGGTGGGCGTCCATGCTCCTCAATCGCGTCGAGTCCGCGCTGATGAACAATCCCGTGCGCGCGGCGATCCAGCGGCGCTTCGAGGCGCGCCGGCTGCTGCGCATGGGCGGCCCGATGCGCGGCGGCCGCGCGCTCGAGATCGGCTGCGGGCGCGGCGTCGGAACGGAGCTGATCCTCGACGTCTTCGGCGCGCAGGCCGTCGACGCCTTCGACCTCGATCCGCGCATGGTGGCGCTGGCGCGGCGGCGGCTGCGCGAGCGCGCGCCGCGCGTGCGGCAGTGGGTCGGCGACGCGAGCGCGATCGCCGCGCCGGACGCGCGCTACGACGCCGTCTTCGACTTCGGCATCGTCCACCACGTGCCCGACTGGCGCCGCGCGCTGGCCGAGGTCCACCGCGTGCTGAAGCCCGGCGGACGCTTCTACGCGGAAGAGGTGCTCGCCGCGTTCATCCTGCACCCCGTCACGCGGCGGCTGCTCGAGCATCCGCTCGAGGATCGCTTCGACGAGGACGCCTTCGCCGCAGGTCTCGAAGCCGCCGGCCTCGTTCCGGTCGCGACCGATCGGCTGTGGCGCGGCTTCGCCTGGTTCGTCGCGGACAAGCCGCGCAGCGCCGCGGCCGGCTGAGCGCGCGTGCGGCTGCTCTTCACGTCGGCCGGCGGCAGCGGTCACTCGGAGCCGCTGCTGCCGCTCGCGCGCGCGGCGGTGGCGGCCGGTCACGACGTCGCGTTCTCGTGTCGCCCGTGGATGGCGCCGGTGCTCGAGGCGCAGGGCTTCCGCGTCTTCGCGGCGGGCCCGGACGAGGGCCTGGTGCCGGTGCGCAAGCCGCTCGCGCCGGTCGATCCCGAGCGCGCGATGCGCGGCGTCGGGCCGGGCTTCGGGCTGCGCATCGCGCGCTCGCGCGCGCGCGACCTCGCGCCGGTGTGCGCCGCGTGGCGGCCCGACGCGTTCGTCTGCGACGAGACGGACTTCGGCGCGATGGTGATCGCCGAGCGCTTCGGGCTGCCGCACGCGACGGTCGAGGTGTGCGCGAGCGGGGCCTTCGTGCGCGCCGAGCACGTGGCGCCGTCGCTCGACGTGGTGCGCGCGGAGAACGGGCTCGCGCCCGACTCCGCGCTCGCGGCGCCCGCGCGGCATCTCGTGCTCTCGCCGTTCCCGCCAAGCCTGCGCGATCCCGCCGCGCCGCGGCCCGCGACGCTGCGCCGCTTTCGCGCCGTCCCGCCGGCGCCGACCGCCCCGCGCGCGCCGCGCGCGCGTCCGCTCGTCTGCTTCACGCTCGGCACCGTCTTCAACCTCGAGTGCGGCGACCTCTTCGCGCGCGTGCTGGCCGGGCTGCGCACGCTCCCGCTCGACGTGGTCGTCACCGTGGGACGCGACGTCGATCCCGCCGAGCTCGGGCCGCAGCCGCCGCACGTGCGCGTCGAGCGCTGGATCGCGCAGGACGAGCTGCTGCGCGAGTGCGCCGTCGCTGTGTCGCACGGCGGATCGGGCAGCGTGCTCGGCGCGCTCGCGCACGGCGTGTCGATGCTGCTGCTCCCGCTCGGCGCGGATCAGCCGCTGAACGCGGCGCGCTGCGCGGCGCTCGGCGCGGCGCGCGTGCAGGACGCGGCGACCGCCACGCCGGACGCGGTGCGAGCCGCCGTCGCAGCGCTGCTGCACGACGCCGCGTACGCGGCCGCGGCGGCGCGCCTGCGCGCCGAGATCGCGGCGCTGCCGGATGCTTCGCAGGCGCTGCATCACATCGAGCGGCTGCTCGGCTGAGCAGCGCTGCGCGGAACGCGGCGTCACGCGCCGGTGCGCAGCGCCTCGATCAGCCGGTCGAGAAACGGCTCCTGCGCGGGCAGGATGCGGCGGCGCGCCTCGCCGACGTCGAACCACGCCGCGCGATCGACCTCGGGAAACGCGCGCCGCGCGCCCGAGCCGCGCGGCCACTCGACCTCGAAGACGTTGCTGCGCAGCGCCGCGGGATCGACGTCGGCGCACACCGCCCACGCGTGCACGATCTTGCCGCTCTTCTGGCGCACGGAGCCGAGCGCGATCGCCGGCCCGTCGACCGCGAAGCCGGTCTCCTCTTGCAGCTCGCGCTGCGCCGCGCAGAGCAGGTCCTCGCCCGCGCTCGTCTCGCCCTTCGGAAGCGACCACGCGCCGAGATCGCGGCGCGCCCAGAACGGGCCGCCCGGGTGCACGAGGAACACCTCGAGCCCGCCCGCGCCGTCGCGGAAGAGCAGCAGGCCCGCGCTCGTCGCCGGCATGCGGGCAGGGTAGGGCGCGCCGAGGACGCGACGCACGCCGGGCTATCGTCGCCGCGATGAGCGACGTCCCCACCGCCGCGGACGCGGCGCGCAACGACGCGGCGTGGTGCGACGCGATGGGCCGCGCGCACGGCGCGGCCGGCGAGACGCGCGCCGACTTCTGGTGGACGCGCGCGCCGATGCCGCGCCCGTACCCGAACCTGGTGACGCTGCGCCCGGCGCCCGCGCCCGCGCTGCGCGCGATCGAGTCGCTCGTCGCGGCGGGACTCGCGGGCGCGTGGGGCGTGAAGGACGCCTTCGGCGTGCTCGACCTCGCGCCGCTCGGCTTTCGCCTGCTGCTGGACGGCGCGTGGTTCGGACGGCCGGCGGCGCGGGCCGCACCGGAGCGCGGCGACGCGGCGCTGCGCTGGAGTCGCGTCGACGCAGCGCCGGCGCTCGCGGCGTGGGCGACGGCGTGGGGCGAGAGCGCGGGAGCGGCGCCGATCTTCCTGCCCGCGCTGCTCGCTCGCAACGACGTCGCGATCGTCGGCTGGCGCGCGGGCGCGGGGCTCGGCGCGCTCGCGCCGTTCGGACGCGAAGCGCTCGGTCCGCTGCGCGGCTGGCTGCGCGACGACGCGGCGCGCGGCGCGGGCGCCGCGCGATGATCGCGATTCGCGACGCCGGCGCGCACGACCTCCCGTTCCTCGAGCGCATGCTCTTCGAAGCCTTCTTCTGGGATCCGGCGGCGCCGCGCCCGGCCTTCGAGGCGTTCCGCCGCGAGCCCGAGTTCGCGAAGCAGCTCGCGGGCTGGGGCCGCGCCGGCGACCGCGCGCTCGTCGCCGAGCGCGATCCGCGAAGCACACCTCCCCTCCCGCGTAGCGAGCCAACGGCGAGCGGCGAGCCCCATCAGACTGGCGCGGCGTGGTACCGGCTGTGGACGCCGGAGCTGCACTCGTACGGCTTCGTCGACGCGCGCACGCCGGAGCTGGGGATCGCGGTCGCCGCGCCGCACCGCGCGCAGGGAATCGGGCGCCGGCTGCTCGTCGCGCTCGCGCAGCGCGCGCGCGCCGACGGCCATCCCGCACTGAGCCTCAGCGTCAGTCCCGACAACGCCGCGCGACGCCTCTACGAGTCGCTGGGCTTTCGCAAGGTCGGCGAGAGCGGCACGTCGTGGACGCTGTGGCTCCCGCTCGGCGACGGCTGACACGCGAAGCGCGCGCGCAGCGCCGCGGCTCGCGCTTGTCCGTGCGCGGCGGCGGTGCGAAGCTCGCCGCGCGCGCTCGATCTCGGAGCAGCCAGCGATGGACTTCGATCCCGCCCGACACAAGACGGAGGCGGCGCTGACGGCGGGCCTGCGCGGGCTGCCCGCCGCGCCGCGCGACGCCGGCCGCGTCGCGTTGATCGTGCGCCGCGTGAACGGCGTGCGCGAGACGCCCGAACGCGTGCGCCTGTGCACCGAGGGAGGCGTTCCCGGCGACGACTGGACGCGGCGCCCGCCGCGCGACCCCGACGCGCAGCTCGCCGTGCTGCGCCACGACGTCGCGCGGCTCGTCGCGAACGGCCAGCCGCTGACGCTGTTCGGCGACAACCTGCTCGTCGAGCTCGACGTCTCGGCCGCGAACCTGCCGGTCGGAACGCGGCTGCGCGTCGGCGCCGCGCGCGTCGCGATGACGCCGAAGCCGCACAACGGCTGCGCGAAGTTCCGCGCCCGCTTCGGGCCGGACGCGCTGCGCTTCGTGCAGCACGCGCCGACGCGCGACCAGAACTTGCGCGGCGTCTACTGGCGCGTGCTCGAGCCGGGCGAGGTCGCGGTCGGCGACGCGATCGAGGTGCTCGCGCGCGGCGCGCCGTGAGCGGGCGGGCGTTACAGTCGGCGTCGCATCTCGCGAGGAGGAAGCCGATGCTGCGCGCGCTCGTCCCGTTCCTGTCAGCGGCGTCGCTCGTGCTCGCGGCGCCGCTCGCTGCCGCGCAAGAGGACCCGCGGATCGCGCGCGGCGCCGCCGCGGTCGCGCCGTTCCAGCAGCAGCTCATGGCGGCGCTGCAGGAAGGGCTCGCGCAGGGGCCCGAGGCGGCGATCGACGCGTGTCGCGTGCGCGCGCCCGAGCTCGCGCGCGCGGCGAGCAGCGGCGGCGTGCGCGTCGGGCGCACCAGCCACAAGCTGCGCAATCCGGCGAACGCGCCCGCGCCGTGGATGAAGCCGCTGCTCGCCGGCTACCTCGCGTCGCCGGCGGACCGCCGCCCGCACGCCGTCGACCTGCCGGACGGGCGCGTCGGCTACGTGCAGCCGATCCTCGTGCAGGCGCCCTGTCTCGTCTGCCACGGCGAGTCCATCGCGGAGCCGCTGCGCGCGAAGCTCGCCGCGCTGTATCCGCACGATCGCGCAACGGGCTTTCGCGAGGGCGACTTCCGCGGCGTGTTCTGGGCCGAGCTGGCGCGTGACGACTGACGCGAGCGCGGCGCACGTCGCGGCCTCGCAGTTCTACACCGGGCTCGTCGCGGAGCTCTACGACCCGCTCGTCTCGTACCGCGCGACGGCGGACGAGTACGCGGGCTTCCTCGACCACTCGGGCCCGCCCGCGCTCGAGCTCGGCTGCGGGTCCGGCGCGCCGCTGCTCGATCTCGTCGCGCGCGGCTACGACGTCGAGGGGCTCGACGCGTCCGCCGACATGCTCGCGCTCTGTCGCGCGCGCGCCGCGGCGCGCGGCCTGCGCGTCGTGCTGCACGAGCAGGAGATGCAGTCGATGGCGCTGCCGCGGCGCTACCGCGCGATCTTCCTGGCCGGCGCCAGCTTCACGCTGCTCGCGAGCGACGCCGACGCGCACGCCGCGCTCGCGCGCGTGCACGAGCACCTGCTGCCCGGCGGCGCGGCGCTGATCCCGCTGACGCTGGCGGATCCGGCGGCGCCGCCCTTCGGCGGCGCCCGCGAGGCGCGCGCGCCGGACGGCGCTTCGCTGCGAGTCACGGTGCTGGCCGCGCACGTCGACGCCGCGCGCGGCGCGACGCGCACGCGCCTGCGCTACGAGCGCATCGCGCGAGACGGGCGCTGCGAGACGCTCGTGCGCGAGATCGCGACGCGGCACTGGCCGCAGCCGGTCTTCCGCCGGATGCTCGAGGACGCCGGCTTCGCGCGCATCACCGCCGTCGACCCGCGCGGCGGGCGCGCGTCCGCGGACGCGGCGCTCTTCGCGTTCCTCGCGCAGCGCGCCTGAGGGACCCTCACGCCCGCGCCGGCCCGCAGGTCTGGCGATCACTCGCCGATCTGGTGCAATCGGGGTGATGAGGTGCTCGATCCCGTACCTGCGACCCGCGGCGCGTCGCACGGGCCGCGGCTCGCACGCGCATCTCCCGCGCGCGGCTGCGTCGAACGAGAGCGGTGTCGCGGCGCATGGTGCGCCGCGCGGCGAAGGCGAGGGCGACTGATGCCGTCGGGCGCATCCGGCCTCTGGCTCGTCTTCGCGTCGCTGGGATTCTGGCTCTCGTGGGTGCTGATGCCCGGCGTCGGACTCACCGACGCGGCGGAGATCCTCGAGCGCGTCGGTGCGCGCAGAACGGACGTGCTCGCGTCGGTCGCGCTCCAGCTCGCATCGGCGGCGGCGTACGCGCCCGGGCTCGCCGGCATCTTGTGCTCCGCGGCGGCGCGTGCGTCGAACCTGCTGTGGACCGGCTGCGCGCTGCTGCTGATCGGCGCGATGGGCTCGGCGGCCGACGCGATCTTCCACCTCGTGGCGTTCGAGATGACCGCGCCCGGCGTCGCGCCGGACGCGGTGCTGCCGGTGATGCGCCGCCTCCAGGGCGCGGACCTCGTGCTGCTGCTGCCGTTCGTCGCGGCGTTCTTCGCGGGCCACGCGGTGTTGCTCGTTGGCGCGCGGCGCATCGCGCTGGTGGGCGCGCTCGCGCCGCGGCTGCTGGCGCTCGCGCCCGGTGTCGCGCTGGTCGGCGCGCTCGCGTCGCGCTCGGGGGTCGTGTCCGGGCGCGTCGTCGGGCTCGCCGCGCTCGGGCTCGTCAGTGCTTCGCTCGCGGTGCTCGGGCTCACGATCGCGCGCGCCGCGCGTCCGAAGCGGCGCTGAGCGCCGCGCGGGTTTCCGCGTCCCGCCTGCACATGGCGGACGCCTGACGAGGCCGCGCGCCGCCCATCCGCAAGCGCCCGCAGCCGTGGCATCCTCCGGGCGATGCCGTTCACCTTCGCGCACCCCGCGGCCGTGGTGCCGCTGCAGCGACGACTCGGCCGCTGGGGCGTGCTGTCGGCGCTCGTGATCGGCAGCATGGTGCCCGACCTCTCGTACTTCCTGTTCTACTACCTGCCGTTCCACGTCGCGCGCTCGGAGAGCCACAACCTGCGTGGCCTGGTGTGGTTCTGCGTCCCGGCCGGCCTCGTCTGCTACGCCATCTTCCACACGGTGCTGGCGCGGCCCGCGGTGGACCTGCTGCCCGCGCCACTGCGGCAGCACTGCGGCGCGCTGCTCGCGGGTCGCGCGCGGCCGCCGTGGAAGGCGATCGTCGCGTCCGTGTTCGTCGGCGCGGCGACGCACGTCGCTTGGGACGCGTTCACCCACGCCGGCGCGCCGATCGTGCGCGTCTCGCGCGCGCTGCGCTTCCACCTCTGGACGATCTCCGGCTATCCGGTGTCCGTCTACACCATCCTGCAGCACGTGAGCACGCTCGCGGGCCTCGCGCTCGTCTTCGTGTGGGTGCGGCGCTGGTCGCGCGAGCGGCCGGCCGCGGCGCCGCCGGCCGGCTTCACGCTCGGCGCGCGCGCGCGTTCGCTCGCGATCGTCGCGATCGCGGTCGCGACGCTGCTGCTCTGGATGGGATCGGGCGGCATCGCGCCGCTGCGCGAGCCGACGCTGCGCGGCGTGCAGCTCTTCTTCCGGCGCGCCGTGCCGCCGGGCATCGCGTCGGCGTGCGTCGCGCTCGGCGCGTACGCGCTGCTCTGGCAGCTCGCGGCGCGTGCGCAGCGGGCGCCCGCGCCGTCCGCCTCGCGCACCGCGCTGCCCTAGCGGCTTCTCGCGGATGCCCGCTTCGACCGCCGCGATCGCGCTCCGCTCGCTGCTCTTCACGCTCGTGCTGCCCGGCACGATCGCGGTCTACGTGCCGTGGGCGATCGCGCGGGCGACCGGCGCCACGCTCGCGGGCGCCGCCGCGTGGCGCTGGCTCGGGCTCGCGCCGCTCGCCGCGGGTCTCGCGATCTACGCCTGGTGCGTCGCGGACTTCGCGCTCGCCGGGCGCGGCACGCCGGCGCCGATCGACCCGCCGCGCGAGCTCGTCGTGCGCGGGCTCTACCGGCGCACGCGCAACCCGATGTACGTCGGCGTGCTGTGCGTGCTCGCCGGCGAGGCGTGGCTGCTCGCCTCGCCGGCGCACGCGCTCTGGACCGGTGCGGTCGGCGCGCTGTTCCACGCCTTCGTGGTGGGCTACGAAGAGCCGTCGCTGCGGCGCCGCTTCGGCCCGGCGTACGAGCGCTACTGCGCGGCCGTCCCGCGCTGGCTCGCGAGGAGGTGACGTCCATGTCCCGGGAGAGTGCGCGTGCGCTGCTGCGCTGGACGCTGCTGATCGGCGGCGTGTTCCTGGTCTTCGGACTGCCGTTCGTGATGTACGCCTTCCCGGAAGGCTGGCGCTGGGAGCCGTACAACACGAAGTACGAGCACATGATCCTCTCGATCTACGCCGCGATGGGCGTCTTCTACGTGCTCGCCTGGCGCGCGCCCGAGCGCTGGGGCTCGTTCCTGTGGTTCACCGTCGCGGCCAACGCCGCGCACGGGATCGCGATGCTCGCCGACGCGCTGCACCATCCCGAGGAACGCGCGAACCTCGCGGGCGACGTGCCGGTCATCCTGTTCGCCGCGGCGGCGATGGCGCTGCTCGCGTGGCGCGCCGGCGTTCCGCTGCGCGCACCGGCCGCCTGACGCGAGTCGCGAAGGAGACGCAGTTGAGACGCATCGCACTCCGCCGGATCGCGCCGCTGCTGTGCGGCGCCGCGCTCGCGCTCGCGTGCGGCGGCGAGAGCGCGCCGCCCGCGTCCGACGCGCCGACGCCGGCGCGCGACGCGG
>QEVM01000059.1 GCA_003576805.1 Pseudomonadota bacterium
ATGATGTTCACCATCACCCCCCACGCGTCCAAGCATCCCGACCGGGCGGCGGTGGTCTATGGGAATGGGGAGTTCGTCGAGACGTATGGGGAGCTCGAGGAGCGGTCGCGGCGGCTCGCCCACGTGTTTGGGAGCTGGGGGCTCGGGCCGGGGGACTGCGTCGCGGTGCTGCTCGCCAATGACGACGTGTTCTACGACGTGTTCTGGGCGTGCCACCGGGCGGGGCTGTACTTCACGCCGGTGAACTGGCATCTGCAGCGAGACGAGGTCGAGTACATCGTCGACAACTGCGACGCGAAGGCGTTCGTCGCGCACGCGCGTTTCGCCGAGGTGGCGGCCGGCGTGGCGGCGAAGGTTCCGCGGCTCGCGGTGTCGGCCAGCGTCGGCGGATCGATTCCGGGATTTCGGGCGCTGGAAGAGGAGCTGGCCAGCGCGCCCGCGGACGAGCCGCTCGGGGCAGAGCTCGAGGGCTCGGTCATGCTGTACTCGTCGGGCACGACGGGCCGGCCGAAGGGCGTGCGGCGGCCGCTTCTGAAGGTGCCGGCGGGCGATCCGCGTGCGGCGGTCGCGGTGGTCGGCTTGACGGCGCTGTTCGGGATGAGGGAAGGCGACCGCTATCTGTCGCCCGCGCCGCTGTATCACGCCGCGCCGCTCACCTTCGCGTCGGGCCAGCACCGCATCGGCGCGACGACCGTGATCATGCGGCGGTTCGACGCCGAGGACGCGCTCCGCATCATCCAGGACCAGAAGGTGACGACGTCGCAGTGGGTGCCGACGCACTTCAAGCGGCTGCTCTCTCTGCCCGAGGCGATCCGCCGACGCTATGACGTGTCGCGCTTGCGCGTCGCGGTGCACGCGGCCGCGCCCTGCCCGATCGCGGTCAAGGAGGCGATGATCGCCTGGTGGGGCGACGCGATCATGGAGTACTACGCGGGCACCGAAGGCGGCGGCACGCTGATCCGCGCGCAGGAGTGGCTCGCGCACAAGGGCTCGGTGGGCCGCCACTGGACCAACGGGAAAGTCCACATCCTCGACGAGAGCGGCGCCGAGATCGACGAGCCGAACCGCGAGGGCGCCATCTACTTCGAATCCCCGCCCGATCCCGATGCCCGCTTCAACTACTACAAGGACGCGGCGAAGACCGCCGACACCTACCGCGGCGATCTCTTCACGATCGGCGACATCGGCTACCTCGACGCCGACGGCTACCTCTACCTCACCGACCGTCAGTCGAACATGATCATCTCGGGCGGCGTGAACATCTATCCGCAGGAGACGGAGAGTCATCTCGTGACCCATCCCAAGGTGCACGACGTCGCCGTGATCGGCGTGCCGAACGAGGAGATGGGCGAAGAGGTGAAGGCGGTGGTCGTCCCGGCCGAAGGCGTCGAGCCGGGACCGGCGCTCGAAGACGAGCTGATCCAGTTCTGCCGCGCGCACATCGCGCACTACAAGTGCCCTCGCTCGATCGACTTCGCGACGGAGCTGCCGCGCACCGAGACGGGCAAGATGCAGAAGCGCAAGCTGCGCGACCGCTACTGGCAGGGACACGGCAGTCGGCTGGTGTAGTCTCGCCGGATGTTCCCCGTCCGCGACGACAATCCGCACTTCCTCACGCCGTGGGTCACCTGGTCGATCATCGCCGCGAACGCGCTCGCCTGGGCGTTCTGGCAGGGCCTCGGCTCCGAGGCGGGGCTCGCTCACTCTCTGTGCGACTACGGCTTGATCCCGGGCGAGCTGTTCGGACGAGCCGAGCCCGGCACCGCCGTGCCGCTCTCGCCGAACTACACCTGCGTGGTCGATCCGAGCGGCGACTGGCGAACCGTGATCACGCACATGTTCCTCCACGGCGGCTGGTTCCACCTGATCGGGAACATGTGGTTCCTGTGGATCTTCGGGAACAACGTCGAGGACTCGATGGGGCACGCGCGCTTCGTCGCGTTCTACTTGCTGTGCGGCCTCGCGGCGGCCGCGCTGCAGGCGCTCGCGAGCCCGGCTTCCCCCATTCCGATGGTCGGTGCGTCGGGCGCGATCGGCGGGGTGATGGGCGCCTACGTCGTGCTCTATCCGCGCGTTCGCGTGCACCTGCTGCTCTGGCTCGGCTTCTACGTCACCACGGTGGCGGTGCCCGCAGCCTTCATGCTGCTCTATTGGCTCGTGGTGCAGCTCGTGGGCGGCGCGACCAGCATTGGCAAGGAGGGCGGCGGCGTCGCGTTCTGGGCCCACGTCGGCGGCTTCGTCGCGGGCATGGCGCTCGTGCTCGTGTTCCGCGATCCGCGCCTCGTCGCCCGCCATCCCTATCACGGCTGGTCCGCTCCGCGCCGCCCGGTCTAACGAGGAACCACGCATGCCCGCACGACGATCCTGGAGCGCGGCGGACGTCCCCGATCAGTCGGGACGCGTCGCGATCGTGACTGGCGCGAACAGCGGCCTCGGCTTCGCGACCGCGAGCGTGCTCGCGAGCCGCGGTGCGCACGTGATCCTCGCGTGCCGCGACACCGATCGTGGGAAGGGGGCGCTCGACGCGATCACCGCGGCGCACCCGTCGGCCGGGGTCGAGCTGCAGCCGCTCGATCTCGCCTCGCTCGCGTCGGTGCGCGCGTTCGCCGCCGCCTTCGCGGCGCAGCACGAACGGCTCGACCTGCTCTGCAACAACGCCGGCGTGATGGCGCTCCCGCCGCGCCGGACCGCCGACGGATTCGAGATGCAGCTCGGCACGAACCATCTCGGACATTTCGCGCTCACCGGCTTGCTGCTCGATCGCCTGCTCGCGGCGCCCGCGGCGCGGGTCGTGACCGTGAGCAGCACGCTGCACCGCCCGGGCCGGATCCACTGGGACGATCTCCACTTGGAGCGTTCGTACCGCAAGTGGATCGCGTACGCGCAGAGCAAGCTCGCGAACCTGCTCTTCGCGCACGAGCTCGACCGCCGCCTGCGCGCCAGCGGCGCGCGCGCGATCAGCGCGGCGGCGCACCCCGGTTATGCGGCGACCAACCTCCAGACTGCCGGGCCGCGCATGGCCGGCGCACGGCTCTTCGAGCGGCTGTCGCTGCTCGGCAACCGCGTGTTCGCGCAAACCGCGGATGCAGGCGCGCTGCCGACGCTCTACGCGGCGACCGCCCCCGACGTGCAAGGCGGCGACTACATCGGTCCCGGAGGCTTCGGCGAGATGCGCGGCGCACCGCGCAAGGTCGGCTGCACCGCGCGCGCGCGAAACGCCGCGGACGCCGCGCGGCTCTGGCAGCTCTCCGAGTCGCTGACCGGCGTCCGCTTCGATGCGTTGGCGGGGCCGGATCAGGCGAGGTAGAGACCGCCGTTCACCTGGAACACCTGGCCGGTCGCGTAGCCGAAGATCTTGGGGTCGGCGAGCGCGCACACGACCGCCGCCATCTCCTCGGGCTCGCCGATCCGCCCGGTCAACGTCGCGGCCGCCATCAGCTTGATGCCGCCTTCGCCGACGCCCGCCAGCATCGGCGTGTTGATGGGTCCGGGCGAGATCGCGTTGACGCGCGCTCCGTAGCCGGCGAACTCGCGCGCCGTGGTGCGCGTCGCCGCCTCGATCGCGCCCTTGGCGGCGGTGTAGTCGATCTGCCCGACGTTGCCGTTGCGAGCCGACACCGACGAGAAGTTCACGACGTAGCGGTTCACGCCGTCGCGCAGCGGCGCGTTTCCGGCGTTCTTGAAGCGCACGTGCCAGTCCTGCGCGGCGACCTCGCGCGTGAACAGGAAGGTCCCGTACAGGTGCACGCCGACGACCAGCTTGAAGTCGTCGAACGACTTCTTCGGGATCCGCGCGTCGCGCGTGATGCCGGCCACGTTGACGACGCCGTTGATCTGGCCGCCGGCCTCGAGCGCCGTCGCCACCGCGCGGCGCACGTCCTCCTCCTCCGCGACGTTGCACGGGACCGGAATCGGGTCCTCGACCGCGTCGCCTCGGATCTCCTCGCGCGCCGCGGCCAGCTTCTCGGGGTCGAGATCGACGAGCGCGACCCGGGCGCCGTGCGCCGCGAGCGCGTGGGCGACGCGCAGGCCGATGCCCTGCGCCGCGCCGGTGACGATGTGGGTTTCGCCGGCGAAGGCGCCGTCGCGAAGAACGCGTTGCATTGGAAGACCTCCGAGGAAGCGCGACGAGGCGTCGCGGGTTGGCAGGATGACGTGGCGCTACCGCCGCGACAACGGATCGGGAGCGGGACGCGGCTGCGCGAATGCGAGCTCCGCGAGCAGCCAGAGCGCATACGCGAGCAGGATCCAGGACGACGAAGCGAACGCGATCGCGCGGCTGCCGAACGCGACCAGGGTGATGCTCCAGCCGAGACACGCCAGCAGCAGCGCGAAGCCGATGCGCGGCCAGCGGATGGCGAGCGGAGCTCCCGCCAGCACGAAGCCGACGTAGTACGACCCCGGCATCGTCGCGAAGGGGACGATCGCGCAGCCCATCGCCGCCGCCTCCCAGGCGCGCAGCCGCGGAGCACCGTCCGGTCCGCGACCCGCGCCGCGCCACGCGGCGACCGCGAGCAGCGAGCCGAACAGAGCGAGCGCGCCGACCTGCCAGACGCGCCGCGACGCGAGCGTGCGCCGGCGGTAGTCCTGCACGATCGACTGGCGCTCCGTCGGCGTCTCGCCGAGCCCTTCGGGCGGCGGAACGCGGGTGAAGCTCAGCGCGTACTCCAGGCCGAGCGCGTTGCGCGGCGTAAAGGACAACATCCCGCGCGTGTTCTCCGCGAACTCGCGCCACACCGCGACGCCGCGTCCCGCGACCGCCGTCGCCGCGGCGACGACCAGCACCGCGGCGACGCCGGCGCCCGCGACAAAGCGCACGAACTCGGGCGTCACGCGGCGCGCGCGCAGCCAGTGACACACCTCGCGCAGCCCGATGCCGAGCAGGAACGCGCCGGGGAAGACGCGCTCGAGCGTCGCGATCGCGAGCAGCGCGCCGGCTGCGGCGGCACGCCCCTTCGCGAGCAGCGCGATGCCGCCGAGCACAGCGGCCAGCCACAGCTGTCTCAAGAATGCGTCGCCGGTCCACTGGTAGCGCGTGTGGCCGCAGCTGCCCCAGGCGATCGCGGCCAGGCAGGCCGCCTCGAAGCCGAAGACCCACGCCAGCGCGCCGAACGTCGCGAGCAGCAGCAACAGATCGATCCGCGCGAGCAGCCAAAGGCCTTCCGGGCTCGGTGGCACGACCGAGGCGAGCGGGCGGCCGAACAGCGTCCAGGCGGGCGACGGGTTGTAGCCGTGGTCGCGCAGGACGCCGACCCAGACGCCGTCGCCCATCCAGGCGCGGAAGCGCGCGACGTCCGAGCGGAACGCGTCCCAGCGAGCCGGCTCGAACTGGTCGCGACAACGCGGCGCCGAGGCCAGCACCTGCGACGCCGGCATCCGCTCCTTCGAGCGCAGATCGGTGAGCTCGGCGAGGTCGGGCGGCAGCGCGCCGCCGCCGTCTTGCACCGCCTGCACGCTGCACACGTAGAGCCCGAAGTAGCCCAGCTCGGGAAAGAACTTCGATCCGAGGTAGTAGTGATAGAACTCGTGTCGGTGGAGTCCGGTCCAGACGAAGAGATTGAAGTTCGCGGCGATCGCGGCGCCGGCGACCAGACCGAGCATCACGCGGCGCGCCGAGCCGCGCGCCTCCGACACGCCGCGGCGGCGCCGCAGCCAGCCCGCTCCGAACAGCAGGAGCGCCGCGGTGGCCAGCACGACGCGGAGCTCGAGCAGGGAGCGGTCGACCTGGTCGGCGGACCAAGCTCCCGCTGCGGATGCCACGGCTGGGATCGCGATCGCCGAGGCGGCGACCGCGGGCACGCCGAGCAAGATGCGGCCGCTCGAAGGGCGCCAGCCGATGGCCATGGGGCGCGCAACATAGCAGCGGCGCCCCGCGCCCCCGCTGGACCGGAGGGTGCCCGCCAATTCCCGATCGGGGCGGTGGTCGGCGGGCACCGACCGGCGGCGGGTCGACCGTCAACGCAGTACCAGCCGACCCGCGCTCTGCGCGGGCAGACAGGTAGACGAGCGGGCGAGACGCCACAATGCAAGCGACCTTGCGCAGCGGATGCCGCGGGCGCCCGTCAGTGCGTCAGACGACTTCCCGATCGAGCAGGCTCGCGAGATGCGCCGCCTTGCCGCCTCGGCGCAGGCGCTCGAGCGCGCGCGCCTCGATCTGACGCACCCGCTCGCGGGACAGTCCGAGCCGCTGGCCGATCACCTGGAGCGTCTGCACCGGCTCGTCGCCGAGGCCGAAGCGGCACTCGATCACGGTCCGCTCGCGCGGCTCGAGGTCCTCGAGCAGGACGTGCATCTCGCGCTCCACGACGGTGCGGTCGAGGTCGTCGCCCGGATCGGCGATCGATTCGTCCGCCAGTGCGTCGTCGAGCGTGAGCGAGTCGGTCCCCGCCAGCGGCGCATGGGTCGACACGATCGGCGTCATGGTCGAGACGAGTCGGTCCATCTCGAGCGCCGAGATCCCCAGCTCCTCGGCGATGTCCGCCCGCGACGGCTCCGAGGTCAGGCGGCCGCGCAGCTTCTTCTCTGCCCGCTTGTACCGGAGCTGCAGATCGTACACATGGGAAGGAGCCCGGACCGTCCGCGAGTGCTTCTGGACTGCGCGGATCATCGCCTGGTGGATCCACCAGGCCGCGTAGGTCGAGAACTTGTGGCCCCGGTGGTGATCGAACTTCTCGACGGCCCGGATCAGGCCGAGGTTTCCCTCCTGGATCAGGTCCAGGAACGGGACGCCCATGCCGCGATACTGCTTCGCGAACTTCACGACCAGCTTCAGGTTGTGGCGAACGAAGCGCTGCTTCGTCTCTTCGTAGCGGGCGAGCGCCGCGGCAGCCGTCGCGAGACGGTCGCGATCGCGCGCGAGACCGGCCTCGCGGGAGCGCCGGCGCTTCGCCATGCCGGCCGCCGCACTCCGGTAGGCGTCGACCACCACTTCGAAAGCCAGATCCGCCGCGCGCAGCGCCTTCTCGACGCGCCGCTCGACGAGCTCGAGCGTCCGGACCGACGTCCCCGGCGCCGCCGACTCGCGCTTGGCGATCAGCTTCTCGACCGCGCCGAGCGCCCGGTCGATCTCCGCCGTCAGATCCCGGCCGCTCCCGTCGAGGTGGTGCATCGAGAGCGTCGCGGTGACGTAGCCCGCCTCCTTGCGCTCACGCCAGCGGTCCACGATCGCGCGGCCGACCGCCGCCACGCCGAGCACCGCGTCCAGGAACGCGTCGCGATGCTTCTCGAGAGCGTCGGCGAGCGTGTACTGCTCCTCGCGCGAGAGGATCGGCGTCTCCGAGATGGAGCGGATGTACGAAACCAGCGCGTCCGGCTGGCTGCCGGCCGCCGCTTCCCGTGCGTTCGGGAGATGGTCCTCGTCGCGCGCGGGCGTTGCTTCGGCCTCGGCGGGCTCGAGCACCACGGGCTCTGCCATCGAGTCGAAACTGGATTCGTGGATGCGGATCAGGTCGTCGTCCATGGTCCCATCTACTCAGTTGCGGGCGCGCTGAGTGGTGCCTCCGCGAAGCCGATCGCGGAGTCGAATGTCGAGCGGCTCGTCGCCGAGCCAAATCCCGAAATAGGCTTCTGCAAAGTCCGAGCCGGTTATGACGGCGAGCGGCCGTCCGTTCTTCGCGAGCTCCGTCCCGACCCCGGGGACGTACGTGAGGGCGTAGCGGTCTCCGGGCTCCACGGATTCGAAGCGCGCGTGCAGGTCGTCGAGGCGATCGCGGAGCGCTCGGAGCTCCGCGGAGGAGAGCTGACCCGCGAGCAACGCATCCGCGGCGCGGCCGAAGTCTTCGGCGTCGATCGGCCAGAAGTATTCGATCTCGAGCCGCTTCGGGACGTCCGCGAGCGCATCGCCGCCGGACGTCTCGACCGGGAGGTACAGCGCGGCAGCGTAGGCACAGACGAGCGCCCGCCAACGCAGGACCCCGGCGCCGCGCAGGTCCAGGGCCTGACCTTGCACCTCGTGGCGCGCCGCGAAGCGGGTTCCCTGCACGTCCACCTCGCCGCCGGCGGAGGCGCCGAGGGGAGCGACGGCCAACACCGCTCCGAGGAGCGGGACGGCGGCGAGCGGTCGGGGGGTGGTTCCGGGCATGGACGGAGCATCGGTACGCAGGCGAGTCATGTCAAGACAACATCTAGATTTTTATTCGACATAAATACGATTACTGCCATCGACAAAAGCGATCGTTCGATGCGCGAGACGGCGACACGGTTCAGCATGGATGGAAAGGACCGGCGGCCGCACCTAGGCTCCGGCTCCTGCGCCCGAGGAGCCGCCGCCGCATGGCAACGACGCCGTTCGCAAAGCCCACGATCGACCGCGAGCTGGAAACCATCCTCGCCTCCTTCGACACGAGCTACGTCTGGAACTACGGGAGCGTGAAGGAAGGCCTGCGCGACCTGTACGAGAAGGCGAAACGCGATCAGTGGAACGGCACGACGCAGCTCGCTTGGACGACCGACGTCGATCCGGAAGGCGAGATCATCCCGCAGTCGATCAACCCGCTCGCCAGCTACGGGCCGTTCCTCAAGCTCGACGCCAAGGAGCGCGCGCGCCTGCGCCACGCGCAGATCTCGCTCCAGCTCTCGCAGTTCCTCCACGGCGAGCAGGGCGCGCTGATCGTCGCGTCGCAGCTGGTGGGCGGCGTGCCGTGGATGGACGCCAAGTACTACGCCGGCTCGCAGACCATGGACGAGGCGCGTCACGTCGAGGTGTTCAGCCGCTACCTGCGCGAGAAGCTCGAATGGGAGTGGCCGATCAACGCGAGCCTCAAAGAGCTGCTCGACGCCACGATTCGGGACGGCCGCTGGGACTTCAAGTACCTCGGCATGCAGATCATCATCGAAGGCCTCGCCATGGCGGCCTTCGGCAACCTCTATCAGCTCGCGCAGGAGCCGCTCTTGAAGGAGCTGCTCAAGTACGTGATGAAGGACGAGTCACGCCACGTCGCGTTCGGCGTGCTGTCGCTCCGCGATCACTACCGCGACATGCCCGCGAACGAGATGCGCGACCGCGAAGACTTCATCATCTACGCCTGCGAGCTGATGCGGAACCGGTTGATCGGTGACGACATCGCCAACGCAATGGGCTGGAACCCGGCCGAGGTGCGCGAGGTGTTCCTCTCGTCGCCGCCGGCGCAGATCTTCCGCAAGATGCTGTTCATGCGGATCGTGCCCAACCTGAAGAAGCTGGGACTGCTCACGCCTCGCGTGCGCGAGGCCTTCGACCGGCTCGGCATCCTGCAGTTCGAGGACTACGACGCGGAGGAGGCCGACCGCCAGCTCGGCTTCCTCTGAGCCGGGCGCGTCAGGCGGCGCAGCCGACGCAGTCGAGAGCCGTCGGAAGCACGCGCAGGCGCTCCGTCGCGATCGGCTCCCCGCAGCGCCGACACGTCCCGTAGCTGCCCGCGTCGATGCGCGAGAGCGCGGCGCGGATCGCGGCGAGCTCGCGCCGGCCCGCGTCGTCGAGCGCGCCGAGGACGTCCTCGTTCTCGCGCTGCGTCGCCTGCTCCTCGAAGTCCTTCTCGACGGGCTCCGACTCGTGCCGGAGATCCTCGGCGATGCGGCCGACGCGCCTCTCGAGCGCCTCCATCCTGCGCAGCAGGCTCGCGCGAATCTCCGCGTGATCCGTCATTCCGTCCTCCTCCTCGGTGCGGCAGGTGGTATACCACTTCGGCCATTCCGTGCTGCGCGAACGGGAGCCATCGCGACATGAGATCCAGCAACGACGTCCCGCTGCCGCGCAAGCGGCGCGTCGCCATGGCGACGCGCCTGCTGCGCGCGCTCGCGGGACGGCGCACCGCTGCGACCTCGCCGGCGTTCACCGCCGCGAACGCGCCGCGGCTGCGAGGTCGCGTCGAGGTCGTCCGCGATCGCCGCGGCCTGCCCCACGTCTACGCCGATCACGAATGCGACGCTTACGCCGCGCTCGGATTCCTGCAGGCCGCGGACCGCTTCGTCCTGCTCGACCTGATCCGCCACATCGGAGCGGCGCGGCTGTGCGAGCTCGTCGGCAACTGGAAGGCGCCCGCGCGGGCGGCCGCCGACGAGCTGTTCTCCGGGCGCTGCGTCGCCGACGTGGACAACTTCGTGCGGCCGCTCGACTTCGAGGCCGCGAGCCGCCGCGACCTGGACGGCATGCCGGCGCCGGCGCGCGCGTCGCTCGAGGCGTTCGCCGACGGCGTCAACGCGGCGCTGCGCGCGATGGACGGCGTCTATCCCGCGGAGTACCTGGCGCTCGGCCGCGTGCGCGCCTGGCACCCGAGCGACTGCCTCGTCGCCGCGCGGACCTGCGGCTTCGTCGTGTCGCTGGTGAATCTCGACAACGAGCTGATCTTCGACGCCGTGCGCGGCCACGTCGGCGACGACCTCGCGCAGCGCATCTTTCCCGACGCGCCCTGGGAGCGCGCGCCCAAGCTCACCCGACACGGAGAAGGGTCGCTTCCGGAGCCGCCCGTGCACGTCCCGTCGGGCGGCAGCAACAACTGGGTCGTGTCGGCGGCGCGCTCTGCGTCGGGCGCGCCGCTGCTCGCGAACGACCCGCACGTGCCGCTCGTCCCGCTGCCGACCTACTGGTACCACGCCCATCTCGAGTGGCCCGGGGCGCGCGTGCAAGGCGGCTGCTTCCCGGGCTATCCCGCGTTCGGCTTCGGGCACAACGGCCACTTCGCGTGGGGCTGCACGACCGGCTTCCGCGACGGCTGGGATCTCCTCCGCATCCATCGCACGCCCGGCGACCCGACGCGCTACCGCACGCCCGACGGGACGGGCGCCATCACCGCGCACCGCGAACGCCGTCCGGCGCGCTTCGGCCGCCACGTCGAGCTCGCGTGGGAGTCGTGCGAGCACGGCGTGATCCATCCCGGCTGGAAGCACGACGACGGTGCGGATCTCGCCGTCCGCTCCGTGCCGTCGGACGCCGGCCGCTACCTCGCGGGCTATCTCGCGCTGCCCGCCGCTCGGACCGTCGACGCCCATCGCGCAGCGCTCGCCGAGATGAACGAGGGCCCGTTCGACTTCAACCACGTCTACGCCCACCGCGATGGGCACTTCGGCTGGGAGATCTTCGGCCGGCTGCCGCGCCGCGCGTACGACGGCCTGTTCGTGCGCGACGCGCACGATCCCGAGGCGCAGTGGGCCGGCTTCCTCTCGTTCGAAGAGATGCCGAAGCTGCTCAACCCGCCGCACGGTGCGGTCGCGTCGGCCAACTCGGTTGTCGACGCGGAACAGGCGGACCCGATCGCGACGCGCATCCACTTCGAGCCGCGCCATCGCCAGGTCCGCATCGAACGGCTGCTCGATGCGCGCGAGCGGCACGACGTCGAGAGCTTCCGCGCGATGCAGTCCGACGTGATGGCGGACTACGCGCTGCCGGTGCGAGACGCGCTCGTGGCGCTGCTCGCGGCGCACCGCGGCGCCGACACGCGCGAGGGACGCGCGCTCGCGGCGCTCGCGGCGTGGGACGGCCGCTTCCGCGCGGAGTCGGCCGCCGCGGCGATCTTCTTCTTCACGCAGAAGGCGCTCTCCGATCGCGTGTTCCGCGCCGTGCTCGGTCCCCGCGTCGGACGCCGCTACGCGAACGGCCGGCGCGCCCTGCCCCGCCTGCAGCAAATGCTCACCGACTCGGCCGACCCGCTGCGGGCCGACATCGAGTCCGCCGCCGACGCGCCGCTCGCGGCGCTCGCCGACGAGGCGCTGCGCACCGCGCTCGGCCGCATCGCGAAGCATTGCGGAGCGGAAGCGGACTGGGCGTGGGGCCGCATCCAACGCGCGCGCCTCGGCACGCTGCTCGCGGAGCTGCCGCGCGTCGGTCCGCGCCTGCTCGCGCTCGACGCCGCCTTCCCGGGCGACGACTACACCGTGAACCCGTCGCGCTCGCTCGACGAGGGCCACCGCCTGCGCGCCTTCGTGGCCGCGACGAGCCGCTTCGTGTGCGATCTCGCGAAGCCCGAGGAGGCGTGGTTCGCGCACTCGTCGGGGCCGAGCGGCGATCCCGGCTCCGCATGGCACGCGAACCTGTCGGGGCCGTGGTCGCGCTTCGAGATGTTCCGCTCCGCGCTCTGGAAGGCGGACGAGGTGCCCGACGCGCTCGAGCGCAGCGTCGTCGCGCCCTCGCGATCGGACTCGTGAGCGACGCCGAGCGGGCCGGCGCATGGACGAACTGGTCCGGCGCGATCGCGTGTCGACCAGCCGCCGTGCTCCACCCGCGCGACGACGCGGAGATCGCCGCAGTGCTCGCGCGCGCCGCCGCGGCGGGGCAATGCGTGCGGCCCGTGGGATCCGGCCACTCCTCGTCGGCGCTGTGCGCGACCGACGGCGTGTTGCTCGCGCTCGACCACTGCACCGGCATCGAACGCTTCGATCCGAGCTCCGGACGCGTCACGGTGCGCGGCGGCACCGTCCTGCACGATCTCGGCCATGCGCTGCGCCGGCACGGGCTCGCGCTCGCGAACCTCGGCGACATCGACCGCCAGACGGTCGCGGGCGCGATCGCGACCGGCACGCACGGCACCGGCCGCGCGCTCGGCAATCTCTCGTCGCAGGTCGTCGCGCTGCGGCTGGTGTCGGCGGACGGCGCGATGCGGGACGTCGGCGCGGACGCGCCCGAGCTGCTCGCCGCCGCGCGCGTCTCGCTCGGCGCGCTCGGGATCGTCAGCGCGGTCACGCTCCAGGCGCTTCCCGCCTACCGGCTGCACGAGCGGACCGAGCGCATCTCGCTCACGGACGTCGTCGCGCGCTTCGCGTCCGAAGCGGCGGCCCACCGACACTTCGAGTGCTTCTACTTCCCGCGCCACGGCTTCGCCGAGGCGAAGGCGCTCGACCCGACGACGGCCGAGCCCGCGTCGGTCGCTGGCGTCGAAGGCGAGCGGATCGGCTGGAGCCACGAGATCCTGCCCTCGGTGCGCGAGCAGAAGTTCCACGAGATGGAGTACGCGGTGCCGGAGGACGCCGGCGTCGCGTGCTTCGAAGCGCTCGCAGCGCGATTGCGCGCGCGGCATCCGGCGGTCGCGTGGCCGCTCGAGATCCGCACCGTCGCGGCGGACGACGCCTGGCTCTCTCCGGCGTACGGGCGCGCGACCTGCGCGATCTCCGTCCATCAGGACGGCCGCAAGCCGCACGAGGATCTCTTCGCGGATCTCGAGCCGATCTTCTGGGAGCACGGCGGCCGCCCGCACTGGGGCAAGTGGCACCGCTGCGACGCGAAGCGGCTGGCCGGCCGCCATCCGCGCCTCGCGGACTTCGCCGCGCTACGCGAGCGGCTCGACCCGGACGGGCGCCTGCTCAACGCGCACTTGCGAGCCCTTCTGGTCGGCTGAGCGGGCGCTCCGAGAAGACCGCCTCGCCGATCGCCGAGAACGTGCGCGCCGAGAACCCGAGCGCGCGGCCCACGATCGAGCCGACCGCGTTCACGTAGCCCGTGCTGCGGTCGTAGCGGCGCGCGGGGACCAGCGTGCACTCGTCCGAGCGGTCGTCGCAGTGCGGAAAGACGAGCTGCCCGAACATGCGCTTCGAGCCGCTGAAGCCGGCCTCCGCGCTCGTCGTCATGAACGCCTCGAAGAGCGTCTCGATCTCCGACTCGACCCAGCCGAGGTCGTACTCGCGCAGGAGCGTTCCCCGCAGCGAGGCGGAGACGACTTCGCCGGTCGCGCGATCGAAGATCCAGACGTAGTCGCTGAAGCTTCCGGGGCGCAGGCGCTGGCGCGAGAAGTAGCTGCGCTCGACGTCGCGCCCGGCGACCGTGACGCGCACGCGGGTCGCGCCGTCGGGCTCGAGCCACGCGGCGATCTCGTCGGTGTACGCGGTCGCGAGCTGCGCCGGGCGGTCGGACGGCGAGTTCTCGAAGCGGACGCCGACCCAGCGCGCCCGCGCGTCGTCGAGATCCATCGGCTCGGCGCGCGCGCCCCGCGGCGCGATCACGAGCGCAACGACGCACGCCGCGATCGCCGCGACGACACGCACTGCTTCCACGACTTCCGAGACTTCCAGGACTTCCGGGACGGACCGGGCTCGCACCGCGGCACCTCCGCCCTCACCCCGTCCATCATCGTACGCGACGCTTCGCCCGTTCGCGCAAGCTTTCTGTGATAACGTGCCCAGCGCCCGATGCTTTCGGGGCCGAGGAGCAACGCGCATGCACGATCTCGTCCTCCGCGGCGGCACTCTGGTCGACGGCACCGGCGCGACGGCGCGCACGGGCGACCTCGCCATCGACGGCGACCGCATCGCGCAGGTCGGCGGCAAAGCCGGCGCAGCGCGACGCGACGTCGACGCGACGGGCCTGCTCGTCGCGCCCGGCTGGGTCGACGTGCACACCCACTACGACGGACAGGTCACCTGGGACCCGTATCTCACGCCGTCGTCGTGGCACGGCGTCACGACCGTCGTGATGGGCAACTGCGGGGTCGGCTTCGCGCCCGCCGATCCGCGCCGACACGAATGGCTGATCGGCCTGATGGAGGGCGTCGAGGACATTCCCGGCACCGCGCTGGCCGAGGGCATCCGCTGGGAGTGGGAGAGCTTCCCCGAGTATCTCGACGCGCTCGAGCGCATGCCGCGCGCGATCGACGTCGCGGCGCAGGTTCCGCACGGCGCCGTGCGCGCCTACGTCATGGGCGATCGCGGCGCGCGCAACGAGGCGTCGACGCTCGACGACGTCGAGCGGATGGCCGCGATCGTGCGCGAGGCGCTGGCGGCCGGCGCGCTCGGCTTCTCGACGTCGCGCACGCTGCTGCACCGCGCCGTCGACGGCGAGCCGGTGCCCGGCACCTTCGCGGGCGAGGAAGAGCTGCTCGGCATCGGGCGCGCGCTCGGGCAGGTCGGGCACGGCGTCTTCGAGATGGCGAGCGACCTCGCGCCCGAGGGCAGCGAGTTCGCGTGGATGGAGAAGCTGACGCAGGCGACGGGACGACCCGTCACGTTCGCGTGTCTCCAGAACGACCTCGACCCGACCCAGTGGCAGCGCCTGCTTCGGCTCACGGAGGACGCCAATGCGCGCGGCGCGCGCATCGTGCCGCAGGTCGCGGCGCGGCCGACCGGCCTGCTGCTCGGCCTCGAGAGCAGCTTCCATCCCTTCTCGCACCATCCGAGCTTCACCGAGGTCGCGGCGCTGCCGCTCGCCGAGCGCGTGCGGCGGATGCGCGATCCCGCCTTCCGCGCGCGGATCCTGGCGGAGTCGCCGCGCAGCGACCTGCCGATCGCGGCCTACATCGCGGCGAGCTTCCACAAGCTGTTCCCGCTCGGCGATCCGCCCGACTACGAGCCCGCGCCGGAGCAGAGCATCCAGGCCCGCGCGATGCGCGAGGGTCGGCGCCCGCAGGAGATCGCGTACGACCTCCTGCTCGAGCGCGACGGCAAGGAGCTGCTCTACTTCCCGCTGCTCGGCTACGCCGAGCAGAACTTCGACGCGCTGCGCACGATGCTGGTCCACCCGCACGCGGTGCTCGGGCTCTCGGACGGCGGCGCGCACTGCGGGATCATCTGCGACGCCAGCATGCCGACTTTCCTGCTGACGCACTGGGTGCGCGACCGCCGGCGCGGCGAACGCATCGCGCTCGAGCACGCGGTGCGCCTGCAGACGCGCAACACCGCCGCGCTCTTCGGACTCGACGACCGCGGTGCGCTGGCGCCGGGGCTGCGGGCCGACGTCAACCTGATCGACCTGGACGCGCTGCGCATCGCGCCGCCCGAGGTCGTCTTCGACCTGCCGGCGAGCGGCCGCCGCATGGTGCAGCGCGTCGCCGGCTATCGGATGACGATCCAGGCCGGCCAACCGATCTACGAGGACGGCGAGCCGACGGGGGCGCTGCCCGGCAGGCTGCTGCGCGGCCCGCAGCCCGCGCGCGCCGCGTAGCGCTTGCGCGACCTCCGCCTCGATCGGCGCGGCTTCGCGAAGCTGGCGCTCGGCTCGCTCGCAGCGCTCGCCGTGCCCGGCTGCGGCTCGGGGCTCGACTACACCGACGCGGATCGCGCCGCGCTCGAGCGCCAGCGCCGCGAGGAAGCCGCCGCGAGCGGGCGCGGCCCGCTCGGGCCGCTGCGCTTCCAGGGCTACCGCGGCCTCGCCGACCTGCCCTACTTCGAGCTGGCGCCGGACGGCGCGCTGCGGCTCGCGGTCGAGATCCCCGCGCCGTTCGACTTCCACACGCACCTCGGCATCGCGGTGCTGTTCGCGCCCGCGATCGACCTCCAAGCGCGCACGCCGCGCACCGTCTACCTGCTCGACTGCGACGGCAGCGACCCCGGCTGCCCCTTCGACCTCGACGTCTACCAGAACGCCAACTTCAGCGAGGCGGCGCACGCGGCGCTGGAGGCGGAGCTGCGCGACCAGGGTTTGCCGTGGGGCAGCGCCGCGGCGCGCACGCACACGCTGGCGAACCTGCTCGCCGAGCTCGACGCGATGGGTGGCGCCCGCGCCGCCGTGCTGGGAATGGCGCTGGGCCTGCCCTGGAACGACCGCGTGACGGAGACGTGGATGCAGGCGATCGCGGAGTCGCCGGCGCGCGACCGCTTCGTGCCGTTCGCGTCGGTGCACCCGCGCGATGCGGGCTGGCGCGCGAAGCTGCGCGGGTTCGCCGCGCGGGGCGCGCGCGGCGTGAAGCTCCACCCCGAGATGCAGCGCTTCGCGCCCGACGACCCCGAGGCGATGGAGATCTACGCCGAGTGCGAGCGCCTCGGCCTGCCCGTGATCTTCCACGCCGGGCGCTCGGGCATCGAGCCCGAGTGGATGCGTCCGTACGCGCTGATCCGCCACTACACGCCCGCCATCGAGGCGTTTCCCCGCGTGCAGTTCCTGCTCGGACACGCCGGTGCGCGCGACGTCGCCGACGCCGTGACCGCCGCGCAGCGCTACCCGAACGTGTGGCTCGAGATCGCCTGCCAGGGCGCCACGCAGCTCGCGGCGATCCTCGACACGGTCGGGCCGGAGCGCGTCGTGTTCGGCAGCGACTGGCCGTTCTATCCGCTCGCCGCCACGCTCGCGAAGGTGCTGCTCGTCACCGAGGGACGCCCCGCCGCGCGGGCGGCGATTCTCCAGGGCAACGCGGAGCGCGTCTTCGCGGCCGCCGCGGCGACGCGCGCCTAGCCTTCCGGCGCGGCCAGCGCGGCGAGCACCGGCGCCATGTGGCGCGGCCAGTCGATGCGCGGCCGGTAGTGCTGGAACAGACCGCCGAGCGTTCCGAAGACGCGCCCGAGCATCACGAACTCGACCGGCACGCGCGTCACCGGGTCGTCGAGCGTGGCGTCCAGCAGCGCGCGCGCCTGCTCCGCGACGGCGGCTTCGTCGAGCCACGGCACGCCGCCGCCTTCGAGCGCCGCCTGGCGCAGCGCGCCCAGCATGGCCTCGGCGAAGCGCAGCAAGGTGTCGGGCCGCCCGCTCTCGGTGCGGAAGCCGAGCTCGTGCAGCAGCGCGGCGACGCGCGCGACGTCGCCGGCGAGGAAGGCGACGAGCAGCTGCGCGTAGCGGCGCCGGACGTCCGGCGCGAGCTCGCGCGCGCAGCCGAAGTCGAGCAGCGCGACGCGCCCGTCGTCCGCGACCAGCAGGTTGCCCGGGTGCGGATCCGCCTGGAACACGCCGGCGGCGAGCACCTGGCGCGTGTAGGCCTCGAGCACGCGCCCGAGCGTCTCGTCGATGCGGCGGCCCGCTTGCTCGGATCCCGCGTCGCGCTCGGCGCGCCAAGCGTCGAGCGCGTCGGTGATGCGGCGCCCGGCGAAGAACTCGCTGGTGATGACGCGCGCCGACGAGAGCGCGGCGATCGGCTGCGGCACGCACAGCCGCGCGTCGCCGGCGAAGAAGCTCGCGAGCCGCTCCTGCACCTCGCGCTCGCGCGCGAACTCGGTCTCGGCCGTGACGCCCGCGCGCACCTCGCCGACGATCGAGTCGTAGTCGAGCGCCGGCAGCGCCGATCGCATCGACGCGACGAACGCCGCGAGCAGCTCGAGGTCGAGCGCGATCGCCGCCTCGATGCCGGGCCGCTGCACCTTCACCGCGACGTCGCGGCCGTCGTGCGTTCGCGCACGGTGCACCTGCGCGATGCTGGCCGCCGCGATCGGCGCCGGATCGAACGCCGCGAAGCGCGCCTCGAGCGGCGCGCCGAGCTCCGCCTCGACGACGGCGCGCACCTCGTCCCACGCGGCCGGCGGCACGCGGTCCTGGAGCCGCGCGAGCTCGCGCACCCACACGTCCGGGAGCAGGTCCGGACGCGCCGACAAGAGCTGGCCGATCTTCAGGAACGCGCCGCCGTGTCGCATGCTGGCGTCGGCGAAGCGCCGCGCGTTGCGCGCGTGCAGCGCAGCGAGCCGCGCGCGCGCGGCCGGCTGCGTGAGGAAGGCCGACTCGATGGCGTGCAGCCGATACTCCGCCGCGACCTGCGTGAGCGTCCAGCCGACGCCGGCCGCACGCGCGCCGCGGGCGGGCCAGCTGCCGAGCTCGGCGCCGAGCGCGCACACGTCGCGCGCGAGCACGCCGACGTCCTCGTGCATCGCCCCGCCGAGCGCCGCGAGGCGCTCGGCGATTCCGCGCAGGTCCCAGGCGGTCTCCTCGACACGCGAGAGCGTCGCGTCGAGCGCGCCGAGCCAGCCGCTGGCGCTCCGGCGGCGTGCGCCCGCGGCGGGCATCAGAGCGACTCCCGGCACGCGGGGCACAGCCAGGTGCGCGGCGCGCGCGGGTCGTCCGACAGGCCGACGAAGCCGTCGCCGCCGCGCGCGATCGGCGCCGCACAGCGCGCGCAGGTCGCGGCGCGGTTGAGCACGACCGCGTTCCATGCGTAGACGTGGGCGAGCGGATCGGCCGCCTCTCCGGCGCGGCGCTCGGACTCGATCGGCTCCTCACCGTCCTCCAGCGCCGCCTCCTCGTCGGCGTCGTCCGGCAGCTCGGCGACCGCGTCACGCACCGCATCCGCGACGCGGCGCGCGTCGCGTCCGACGCGGCGCGCGAGCTCGACCGACTCGTTCACGATCCCGTCCACGTTCGCGACGACGTCGTCCACGAGCTGGAAGGTGTCTTCGAGGACGTTGCGGATCAGATGGGACACGGTGAGCCGCCTCCGGTGCGCCTCGCGCTTGAGGGTGGACTCGAGGTCGCGGGGAACGCGCGCCTGGATCAGCCGGTCCTTGCGGCGACTCGCTCGCCGCGGACGCCGCCGGGTCGGTTCCGTCACGACCGCCTCCTTCCGCCGTCGCGCCGCCCACCCGAGGCGACGCCGGCGCGAATTCGTTGTCGTCGAATGTAATACAACGTAAGCCGGCGGTCGTCGAGAGGCCATGCGGCGCGCTGGTTGATCAGCGCTCGTCGATGGGCGCGTAGCGCAGGCCGGTCGGGCCGACGTACTTCCCGCGCGGCCGGTAGATGCGGTTGTTCGAGTACTGCTCGAGCACGTGCGCGCACCAGCCCGACACGCGGCTGGCGGCGAAGACCGGCGTGAACAGGTCGATCGGGATGCCCATGCTGTAGTAGACGGTGGCGGAGTAGAAGTCGACGTTCGGGATCAGCCCCTTGCGATCGTGCATGTACTCCTCGATCGCCGCGCTCATCTCGTACAGCTCCGGCCGTCCCGTCTCCGCCGTGAGCTCCGCGCTCATCTTCTTCAGGATCGCGGCGCGCGGGTCGCCCTCCTTGTACACGCGGTGGCCGAAGCCCATCACCTTGCGCTTGGCCGCGATCGCGTCGTCGAGGTACGCCTCGAGCCGCTTCGGTGAGCCGATCTCGAGCAGCATCTGCATCACCCGCTCGTTGGCGCCGCCGTGCAGCTCGCCCTTCAACGTGCCGATCGCCGCCATGATGCTCGAGTACATGCCAGAGAGCGTGCTCGACGTGACGCGCGCCGAGAACGCCGAGGCGTTCAGCTCGTGGTCCGCGTGGAGGATCAGGCAGGTGTCGAGCTGGCGGACGCGGCGCGGCGACGGCTCCTTGCCGTGCAGCATGTACAGGAAGTTCCACGCGAGCGAGCGGCCCGGCAGCGGCTGCAGCGGCCACTGCCCGTTCCGCACGCGGTCGTAGGCCGCGATGATCGTGCCGAGGCGCCCGGTGAGCCGGATCGCTTTGCGCAGGTTCGCCTCCCAGCTCATCACGTTGGCGTCGGGATCGTGCAGCGAGAGACCCGCGACGACCGCGTGCAGGAAGTCCATCGGGTGGACCTCCGTCGGCAGCCCGTGGAACCAGCCGAACGACTCCGAGGGCAGCGGCTGCGCGTCGTCGAGCTCGCGCTGGAAGCGCGCCAGCTCCTCCGCGTTCGGCAGGCGGCCGAACCAGAGCAGGTGCACGACTTCCTCGAAGGTCGCGTTCGCCGCGAGATCCTCGATGGTGTAGCCGCGGTAGAGAAGCGTCGTGCCCGCGATCGTGCTGATCGCGGTGCTGCACGCGACCACGCCTTCCAGGCCGCGGTCGAGCGCGCCGTCGTACTCTCGCTCTTCGCTCATGGGATCCCCCGATCTCGCGCGAGCGTAGCTCCGGCCGCGCGGCCGGGCTCCCGTTTCGGCCCGCGGAACGCGGCGTCCGAGCTGCGATCGCGCGGGTCAACGCGACTGGCTGCGCCCGCGCTCCTGCACGCCGCGCCGTCGCTTCGCGACGCTTTCGGGCGAGACGCTCCGCGCGTGCTCGCGCGACGTGCGCGCTTCGAGCTGCAAGCCGTCGGCGAGCGTCGTCGCGTAGCCCGCGTCGTAGATCCGCTTGATCTCGCGCAGCGTCGCGCGATCGCACGAGAGCATGTCGGCGGCGAGGCGACCGCACGCGGGCAGCAGCTCGTCCGGCGCAACGACGGAGTTCACGAGGCCCCAGGCGAGCGCGCGCCCGGCGTCGAGATAGTTGCCCGTGAACGAGAGCTCCTTCGCCCGGCTCGTCCCGACCCGTCGCGGCAGGAGCTGCGACAGTCCCCAGCCCGGCACGATGCCGACGCGCGCGTGCGTGTCGGCGAAGCGCGCCTCGCTGGACGCGACGAGCACGTCGCACGCGAGCGCCAGCTCGAAGCCGCCGGTGATCGCGAAGCCGTTGATCGCGCCGACGATCGGCAGCGGACACGCGCGCATCGCCGCGATCAGGTCCTGCTCTTCGAGCATTGCGCCCGGCGACCCGCCGCTCTCGCCGCCCAGCTCCTTCAAGTCGAGCCCCGCGCAGAACGCGCGCCCGCGGCCGGTGAGGATCACGACGCCGACGTCGGCGTCGTCGGCGACGCAGCGGAACGCGTGCGCGAGCGCGGCGCGCAGCTCGCGCGAGAGCGCGTTCATCGCGCCGGGACGGTTCAGCGTGAACGTCGCGATGCCGCCGTCGCGCGCGGTGAGCAACACGGGTTCGCGAGCGGGCTCGGACATGGGACCTCCGGAAGCGGGCCGGTATGATACGACTCGCTCGCCCTCACGGATCGCACGGAGGAACTTCGTGGCGCACACGCCCGCCGGGAACGGTCCGGACGCGTCTCGCAGCGCACCCGACGTACCGGAACCGGCCGCGATCTCGCGCCGCGAGGCGCGCATGCGCGCGGACGTGGCGGTCGAGGTCGTGCTGCTGCGACACGGCGAGCCCGACTGGACGCCCGGCGGCGGTCTCGCGGTGCGCGACGCCGCACTGACCGCGCGCGGCCGGCTCCAGGCGGAAGTGGCCGCCGCCGCGCTCGCGCCGCTGCGGCTCGACGCGCTCTACGTGAGTCCGCTGCGCCGCGCGCAGGAGACGGCCGAGCCGCTCGCGAAGGTCACCGGCCTGACGCCCGTCACGCTCGCGGGTCTCGCCGAGATCGACATCCCGCTCGAGGGCATCACGCAGAGCGAGGTCGACGCGTTCTTCCGGCAGGCGACGCAGCGCAGGCTGCGCGAGCACTGGGAGGGCTGGCCGGGCGGCGAGAGCTTCCGCGCGTTCCACGAGCGCGTCGCCGGGACGCTCACGACGCTGCTCGAGCGCCACGGCGTCGTGCCCGTGAGCGAGGACGAGTTCACCGTCTGGCGCGTGCCGCCGCACCCGCATCGCATCGCGATCGTCGCGCACGGCGGCACCAACGCCGTGGCGCTGACGCACCTGCTCGACATCGCGGGCGTGCCGTGGGAGTGGAACCGCTTCGAGATGGAGCTCGCCGCCTACGCCGTGCTGCAGTCGCGCGCCATCGGCATGTCGGGCTTCGTGTGGTGTCTGCAGAACTTCAACGAAGTGGATCACCTGCGCGCAGCCGGGCTGCGCTGAAAAGGAGACGGCATGTCGGATCGCGTCGTGGTGGAGAGGCTCGCCGACGGCGTCGCGGACGTGCGGCTCAACCGGCCCGAGAAGATGAACGCGCTCGACATGCCCATGTTCGAGGCGCTCGTCGCGACCGGAACGGAGCTCGCGCGCGACCGCTCGCTGCGCGCCGTCGTGCTCTCCGGCGAAGGGCGCGCCTTCTGCGCCGGCCTCGACTTCACGAGCTTTCAGGCCATGGCCGGCGCCGGCGAGCGCGGCGGACCCAGCCTGCTCGCGCGCGGCGACGGCGAGAGCCCGGCGAACTTCGCGCAGCGCGCCGCCTGGGTCTGGACCGAGCTGCCCGTACCGGTGATCGCCGCGGTGCACGGCGTCGCGTACGGCGGCGGACTCCAGATCGCGCTCGGCGCGGACCTGCGCTTCGTCGCGCCCGACGCGCGGCTCTCCGTGATGGAGATCAAGTGGGGCCTCGTGCCCGACATGAGCGGCACGCAGACGCTGCGCCGGCTCGTGCGGCTCGACGTCGCGAAGGAGCTGACGTTCACCGGGCGCGTCGTGTCGGGCCCGGAGGCCGTCGAGCTCGGCCTCGCGACGCGCGTCGCGGACGACCCGCGTGCGGCGGCGCTCGCGCTCGCGGCCGAGATCGCGGGCAAGTCGCCGGACGCGATCCGCGCCGGCAAGCGGCTGCTCGACCAGTCCGGCGTCGTCCCGGTCGCAGAGGGACTGCAGCTCGAGGAGTCGCTGCAGCGCGGCCTGATCGGGCGCCCGAACCAGATCGAGTCCGTGCGGGCGAACTTGGAGAAGCGGCCGCCCCGCTTCGCGGACCCGGCTTGAGCTGAGGCGCGGGGTCGCAGCGAGCGGCGCACGGTCTCACGCCCGCGCCCCTCGCGTCGCTGCGACGGCGGAGCCGCGCCGGGTACGCCGGTTGCAGCACGAAATCACGGGCACAGCCTTCGAGGCCTCGACAGAAAGGGAGAACAGCTTGGAGATCCACTGGCGGAACATGGAACAGGTCGACGCGGAGCAGCGCGAGACGGCGGAGCGGCGCCTGCGCGCGCTCGCCGACGGACACTCCGATCTGATCGATCTGCGCGTCGCGGCGAAGCCCAACAACCATCACCGCCACGGCGGCCAGGAGGTTCACATCACGTGCCAGGCGCGCGGCAAGGAGCTGGTCGCGTCGCGCACGGCGCCCGATCTCGAGCAGGCCCTGCACGACGCGGTCGACGCGTTCATCACCGAAGTGCGTCGGCTGCGCGAGCGCCGTTCGGATCACCGCGTGGCGTAGCCGGCCGCGCACGGCCGGGGCGTCCGAC
>QEVM01000337.1 GCA_003576805.1 Pseudomonadota bacterium
CGCCAGCACCGCGTAGCGCACCGCCTCGGCGCCGCAGCCGAGCAGCGCGGCGGCGGCGAAGTGGTGCGCGAGCTCCGCCCACACCGGCTCGCCGCGATCGGGCGCGAGCTGCTCGAGCGCGCGCGCGACCCGCTCGTGTCCGCGCGCGCGCTCGCCCGGCGCGAGGTCGTCGTAGAGCGCGTCGCGCACGAGTCCGTGCGCGAAGCGCTGGCGCGCGAGCGCGCCCGGCACCGGCACGACGAGCCGCGTCGCGATCGCGTCGTCGAGCGCCGCGAGCAGCGCCTCGCGCGGCAGCGCCGCCGCCTCCGCGAGCAGCGGCAGCGAGAACTCGCGCCCGATCACCGCCGCGAGCGCGAGCACCTCGCGCGTGCGCGGCGCGAGATCGGCGGCGCGGCGGCGGATCACCTCGCGCGCGCCGGGCGGCACGCTCTCGGTCCAGGCGGCGAGGCGGTCCGCGGCGCGGCCCTCGCTCGCGCCGAGCTGGGAGACTTCGCTCGTCTGCGGCTCGCTGCGCGGAGGCCGACCCTCGGGTCGGCCTCCTTGCTCGGAGACTTCGCTCGCCTGCGGCTCGCTGCGCGGAGGCCGACCCTCGGGTCGGCCTCCTTGCCGCACCAGCTCGCGCAAGAAGAACGGGTTGCCCGCCGTACGCGCGCACAGCGCCTGCACCGCGTCGGGCGGCGCCGCGCCGACGCTCGCCTCGAGATAGCGCGCGACCTCGTCGGGGCCGAGTCCCGCGAGGTCGATGCGCGTCGCGGAGTCGAGGCGCGCCAGCTCGGCGAGCGCTTCGGCGAGCGCGGGCGCGCCGTCGGCGCCGCTGCGCACCGTCACGACGAACAGCACGGGATCGCCGCGCAGCTCGCGCGCCGCCCACGTCACCAGCTGGAGCGACGCGGCGTCGGTCCACTGCAGATCGTCGATCCACACGACGAGCGGGGTGCGGCGCGCCGCGTGCGCGAGCCGCTCGGTGACGGCGTCGAAGAGCCGGAAGCGCTCGGGATCGGACGCGGGCTCGGCGCGCAGCTCGGGCAGCAGCACCGCGAGCTCCGCGGGCAGTCCGTTGGCGGCGTCGCCCGCGAGCAGCGCGCGCAGGAGCTGCGTCCACGGCCAGAAGGCCGGCGCCGCCGCCGACTCGGGGCAGCGCGCCGCCGCGACGCGCGCGCCGCGGCCCTGCGCCTCGCGCGCGAGCTCCTCGACCGTGCGCGTCTTTCCGATGCCCGCCTCGCCGCACAGCACCGCGACGGCGCCCTCGCCCTTCCACAGGCGCGCGAGCGCGCCGCGCAGCGCGGCGAGCGCTGCTTCGCGCCCGACGAAGGCGTCGTCGAAGCGCGGCGCGACCGCGGCGTCGGGATCGGCGCGCTCGGCGACGTCCGCGCGCAGCCGATAGCCGCGTCCGTACAGCGTCTCGATCGGTCCCGCGCCGCGCCCCTTCGCGCCGATCGCGCGCCGCACGCCGTTCATCGCGGTCGAGAGCACCGAGTCGCTGACCGCCACGCCCTGCCACACCGCGGTGAGCAGCTCCGCCTTCGGCACGACGCGGTCGCGGTGCTTCACCAGGTAGAGCAGGAGATCGAAGACGCGCGGCTCGACGCGCACCGCCGCGCCGCCGCGGCGGAGCTGGTAGAGGCGGTCGTCGATCTCGACGTCGTCGAAGGCGTACAGCAAGCCGGCAGCATACCTCCGCAGCGGCGCACGCGAGCGGCTAGCATGCGGCCGTGAGCGGCGTGCGTCTCGTCCTCTACTCCGACTTCCTGTGTCCGTGGTGCTGGAACGCCGCGACGCGGCTCGCCGCGGTGCAGGACGCGCTCGGACCCGCGCTCGCGATCGAGTTTCGCAGCTACCTGCTGCGGGCGACGCCGCAGCCGGGCCGCGACCTCGAGCGGTTTCGCGCCTACACGCAAAGCTGGCTGCGCGTCGCGGAGGACGAGCCGCGCGCGCCGCTGCGGCCGTGGGTCGGCGACGCGGGCCCGCCGTCGCACAGCCTGCCGCCGCACGTCGTCGCGAAGGGCGCGGCCGCGCTCTCCGCCGAGGCAGGCGCCGCGCTGCGCGACCGGCTCTTCCGCGCCTACTTCGCGGAGAGCCGCGACATCACCGACGACGCCACGCTGCGCGCGCTCTGGCGCGAGGCCGGCCTCGCGCCCGCCGACTACGACGCGATCGACACGGCTGCGCACGCGCGCGCCGCGCGCGCCGAGCACGCGGAGGCGCAGTCGCTCGGCGCGACGGGCGTGCCCGCCGTGCGCCTCGCCGATCAGGACTTCGTGCTGGTCGGCGCACAGCCAGAGGCCGTGTACCTGCGCTGGCTGACGCGCGCGCTCGAAGCGGCGCGCGCGTAGGCGACACGCGTTTGGGTCGCGCGCGCCCTCGTCTCTTCGCCCTGGCCGCCCTCGCCGCACTCGCGTGCGAGCGCGCCGCGCCGCTCGCGGGCCCGGGCGAGGTCGTGTGCCGCGACCTCGACGCCGGCTGGCAGCACACCTTCACGGGCGACGCCGCGCTCGCCGACTGCGTGCGCGCGCCGGCGATGCAGGCCGAGGGCCACCGGCGCGAGGCATGGCTCGGGCCCGGCGCCTTCGACTTCGGCGACGGCCGCCGGCTCGAGCTCGGCAGCGGCTGGACGCTGCGCGGCGCGGGCACCGACGCGACCCGCCTCGTCGCGAGCCGCGCGACCTTCGACGTCTTCCGCGACGGCATCCACTCCGCGCTCTTCGTGCGCGGCGCGGGTGTCACGCTCACGGGCTTCACCTTCGACGGCTTCTGCCACACCGGCCCGAGCCCGGGCCCGGGCTGCGAGGCCGCGCACCAGAACACGCTGCTCGCGATCGTGGTGGCGTGCGGCTTCGGGCCCGAGCGCCCGCCCGACTGCGACGTCGACGGGCTCGTCGTCGAGGACGTGCGCGTGGTCGGCGCCAAGGTGCCGTTCCTCGCGACGTCGACGCCGCCCGCGCCCGAACGCGGCGAGCCCGGCCTCTACGCCAACTTCCATGACCTGCACTGGACGCTTCGCCGCTTTTCGGTGTCGGGCCGCGACAAGAGCTTCCGCTACGCGCGCGTCTTCGAGCTCGGCAACGGCGCCACCGCCGAGCTGTCGCAGGGGCCGGGCGTCGGCGTCGAGGCGCCGCGCCGCTACGTGATCGACATCGAGGACAGCGACCTCGACGTCGCGATCGGGCGCTGGGGCGGCCAGCTCGCGGGCGTCCTCACGATGGCCGTGAACGACGACCGCGTCGACCTCACCGTGAACCTGCGCCGCTCGCGCTGGCGCGCGGCGGCGCGCCTCGTCGGCATCGCGAACGGCGCGGTCGATCGCGACGGCGCGCGCGGCGGCCGCGCGACCTTCCGCGCCTACGACGCCGAGCTGCTCGCCGTGCCGGCGGAGCTCGCGCACCCGGAGGCGCCGCCCGCGCAGCGCTGCCCGCCCTTC
>QEVM01000338.1 GCA_003576805.1 Pseudomonadota bacterium
GCCGCGCGACGCGCTGCGCGCCGCCGGCGCGCGCGCCGTCGACATGGAGTCGGCGTGGCTCGCCGACGGCGCGGGCGGGCGGCCGCTCGCCGTGCTGCGCGTCGTCAGCGACGGCCCGGGCCACGAGCTGCTGCGCCCGGCGGTCGTCGTGAACGGCCTCGTCGCGCTGCGCCGCCTGCGCGACGCCGCGCCCGCGCTCGCCGACTGGGCCGCCGCCGTCGCGGATCCCCGATGCAACGCCGCTCGCGCGGCGCAGGAGTGAGGAAGACGCATGCCCGTTCCGCTCTCGCAGATGGCGACGGTCGCCGGCTACGTGCTCAAGCAGAAGCTGGCGCGCCGCGAGCGCTATCCGCTCGTGCTGATGCTCGAGCCCCTCTACCGCTGCAACCTCGCGTGCGCGGGCTGCGGGAAGATCCAGTACCCGTCGAACGTGCTGAAGGCGCAGCTCTCGGTGGCCGAGTGCCTGCGCGCCGTGGACGAGTGCGGCGCGCCGATCGTCAGCATCCCGGGCGGCGAGCCGCTGCTGCACCCGCAGATCGGCGAGCTCGCCGCGGCGCTCGTCGCGCGCCGCAAGTACGTGTACCTGTGCACCAACGCGCTGCTGCTCGAGGAGAAGCTGCCGCTTTTCCAGCCGAGCAAGTACCTCTCCTTCAGCGTGCACCTCGACGGGCTGGCCGAAGAGCACGACCGCTCGGTGTGCCGCGACGGCACCTTCGAGACCGCGACCCGCGCGATCCGGGCGGCGCTCGCGCGCGGCTTCCGCGTGACGACCAACACGACGCTCTTCGAGGGCGCCGACCCCGAGCGCACCGCCGCCTTCTTCGACGAGGCGATGCGGCTCGGCGTCGAGGGCATGATGGTGTCGCCCGGCTACGCCTACGAGAAGGCGCCCGACCGCGAGCACTTCCTCGCGCGCGAGCGCACCGTGCAGCTCTTCCGGCGCATCTTCGCGGCGGGCGGCGCGCGCCGGAAGCAGTGGCGCTTCAACCAGTCGCCGCTCTTCCTCGAGTTCCTGCTCGGCGCGCGCGACTACGAGTGCACGCCGTGGGCGATGCCGAGCTACGGCGTCTTCGGCTGGCAGAAGCCGTGCTACCTGCTCCAGGACGGCTACGCGCAGAGCTATCACGAGCTGCTCGGCGCGACCGAGTGGCGCCGCTACGGGCGGGCCAGCGGCAACCCCGCCTGCCGCGACTGCATGGTGCACAGCGGCTTCGAGGCGACCTCGGTGGACCACGCCTTCTCGTCGCTGCGCGGCCTCGCGGCGATGGCGCGTGCGACGCTGTTCGGCGTCGCCGCGCCGGCGCCCGGCTCGATGCCGCCGCGCGCCGTGCCCGCCGCGGCCGCGCCCGACGCCGCGCCGACGCGCGGCTGGTCCGCCGACGCGAGCCCGGCGGCGCTGCGCGCCGCCTTCGAGTACCGCGGCGACGTCACGCTCGAGCTCGAAGGCGGCGAGTCCGCCGAGGGCTACGTCACCGACGTCGGCCCGAGCGCGCTGCGGCTGTGGACGCGCGGCAGCACCGCGGTGCGCGAGATCCCGGTCGCGCGGGTGCGGCGCATCGCGCTGACGGGCCGCGATCCCGCGGCGGGCAAGAGCTTCGAGACGTGGAAGCAGCGCCAGGCCCACGCGGAGGCCGCGCCCGCAGCGTCGTGAGGAATTCCGGCTAGTCGCGCGGCAGCCCGACGAGCTGGCGCGCGATCACGAGGCGCTGGATCTGGCCGGTGCCCTCGACGATGTCCATCGCCTTGACGTCGCGGAAGAGCTTCTCGACGAGGTGGTCGCCGCGCCCGCCGACCTCGCCGAGCAGCTCCATGCCGAGCGACGCCGCCTCGAGCGCCGCCGGCGGCGCGAACGCCTTCGCCATCGAGGCCTCGACCATGTTCGGCTGCCGCGCGTCGGCGAGCCACGCGGCGCGCCAGCAGAGCAGGCGCGCGACGCGCAGCTTCCTGCGGATCCGCTCCAAGCGGTCGCGCACGCGCGGATCGCCGGCCCGGCCGTGCGCGCGCGCGAACGCGGCCGCCTCGTCGAGCGCGGCGCGGCCGATCCCGACCGCCATCGCGCCGATCATCGGGCGCGTCGCGTTGAAGGAGGCGAGCGCGCCCTTGAAGCCGGCGCGCTGCGCGCCGTAGTGCGCGTCGCCGCCGAGCAGGTTCGCCGCCGGCACGCGGCAGCCGCGCAGCGTGAACGACGTCGACTCGTACGCCTTGAGGCCCATCTTCTTCTCGACGCGGAAGTCGCCGAGGCCGGGCGTGCCGCGCTCGACGACGAAGGCGCGGTGCCCGGCGCGCCCCTGCGCGGGATCGACGGTGGCCCACACGACGATCCAGTCGGCGCGGCTCGCGTTCGCGGCGAACGACTTGTCGCCGTCGAGGATCCAGCCGTCGCCGTCGCGCCGGCAGCTCGTGCGGATCGCGGCGACGTCGGATCCCGCGCCGGGCTCCGTCATCGCGAACGAGCCCCAGCGCGGCCGGTCGGGCGTGCGGAACGGCGCGAGGAAGCGCTCCTTCTGCTCGGGCGTCCCCATCGAGAGCACCGGCGGCTCGCCGAGACCCGGACCCGGGAACGACACCGCCACGCCGCGATCCCAGTACGCCATCTCCTCGGAGAGCAGCACGCCCGTCAGCGAAGATCCGGGCCCCCCACTCCGCGAACTAGAAGCCTCCCCTGACCCGTGTTGGCGAGCGGCCGTCCGGCCGCGAGCGGAGTCATCGAGCTCGCCGCCGAGCCAGCGGGTGCGGCCGAGGCCGAGCGACAACAGCAGCGTGTAGAAGGGATGGTCGGGCGCGACGGGCGCGCCGGCGCGGTCGGCTTCGAGCCCGAGCGGGCGCATCTGGGTGCGGCCGAGCTCGCGGATGCCGGCGAGCCGCTTCCGCAGCGCTTCGTCGATCGCGAAGTTCACGCGGGTCCCTCGCCGAGCGGGAGCGGCGCCGCCGCGTCCGCGAGCGCGGCGCCCGCGTCCTCGCGCGCGGCGTCGACGCCGCCGAGCAGCAGCCCGAGCGCGCGCGCCTCGCGCATCCACTTCTCGACGGGGTAGTCCTGCATGAAGCCGTGGCCGCCGAGCACCTGCACGGCGTTCGGCGTGACGAACATCGCCTGCTCCGCGGCTTCGAGGAACGCCGTCGCGCACGCCTCCGCGGCGTCGTCGCCGCGATCGAGCCGCAGCGCGGCCTCGTGCACGAGGAGGCGCGTGCCCTCGACCGCGGTCGCCATGTCGGCGAGCAGGAAGGCGAGCGCCTGGTGGTGCGCGATCGGTTTGCCGAACGCGACGCGCGTCGTCGCGTAGTCGCGCGCGAACTCGCTTGCCGCGCGCTGCACGCCGACGAGCAGCGCCGCGACCGCGAGCCGGCAGCGCGCGAGCGCGCGGCGCGCGCCGGCGGGATGCACCCACCAGGCCGCGACCGGCGCGCGCTCGAGGC
>QEVM01000339.1 GCA_003576805.1 Pseudomonadota bacterium
CGCTCGCCGGCGGAGCGAGCGCGCTCGGCGCGTCCTCGGGGCGGCTCAGCGGGATTCGCCTCCGCCCGCCGCCGCCGCGGCGGCGGCCGCGGCGGGCGCGCCGTGCTCCGATCGCGTGCGCGGCGCGATCGGCTGCGGCAGCAGCGCGGGACGCAGCCAGCGCCGCGTCCGGAACTCGGTGATGAGCGCGATCATGTGGAGTCCGACCTGGAACGCCGTCCAGCGGTTGCCCGTCACGCTGCTCTCGCCGACCCGCTGCCGGTAGTTCAGCGGGATCTCCATCACGCGCGCGCCCGACGCGATCGAGAGCAGCGTCAGCTCCGGGCCGAACCACGAGTCGCCGACGCGGAAGTGCGGCTCGATGCGGCGCAGCACGTCGCGCGAGAGCAGCCGCATCGTGCAGCCGACGTCGGTGAGCGCCGTGGTGTCGAACAGGAGCTCGAGGTACTTGGCGACCGCCCAGTTCCCCCACTTCATGAACCAGCCCATGTTCGCGCCGGTCCAGATCAGCTCGCTGTTGGTGCGGCTGCCGAGCACCACGTCGAAGTCGAACGAGTACGAGAGCAGCTTCAGGACGTCGACGGGCTCGAACGAGCCGTCGGGCTCGGACAGCACGACCAGGTCGCCGGTCGCCTCCGCGAGCGCCTTGCGGCACGACCAGCCGTACCCCTGCCGCGTCTCGTACACCTCGCGGGCGCCCGTCTTCGCGACCTCCTCCGAGGTGCCGGGCGCCGCGTTGTTGTTGCAGACGACGACCTCGTCCACGACGCCGGTCGCGAAGAAGCCGTCGATGCACGCGCGGATCGACGCGCGCTCGTTGTAGGTCGGCAGCGCGACCGAGACCTTCCTACCGGCCCACATGTGCGTCGTCCTTCGCGGCTCGCGGCCATGGCGGATCGTCCGGCGTCCCACGGCGGCCGACGACCAGCATCTGGCCGGCCTTGGGCCGCCACGGCAGCGCGAGGTAGAGCCGCACCAGCCACGGCCACGTGGGCAGCCGGCTCTTGAACGAGAGCGGCAGGAAGCGCGGCTCGACCCGCTCGATCTCGAAGCCGTGCGCGCGCAGCAGATCGGCGAGCGAGACGTGCGTGAAGACGGTGCGGTGCGTGTAGTCGTCGAAGTACTCGCGCACGCAGTAGCGGAAGTTCGGCTGCACCAGGACGAAGCGCCCGCCCGGCGCGAGCACGCGCACGACCTCGCGCAGCGTCGCCTCGAGCTCCTCGCCGCCGAGGTGCTCGAGCAGGTTGCTCGCGAACACGACGTCGAGCGAGCGCGGCGCGAAGGCCGAGAGGTCGGTGCACGACCCCACGTGCGTGCGCACGCCGGCGTCGGCGAACGCGACGAAGCCCGGGTAGGCGTCGAGCGCGTGGCGCTCCGCGGCCCGCACGTGATTGACGAAGGAGCAGTAGCCGGCGCCGAGGTCGAGGAGGCGCGCGTCGGCGGGAACGAAGCGCTCCAGGTACCGACAGACGACCCGCCACGTTGCGGCGCGGCCCGCCTCGGGCACGAAGCGCGAACGGAAATAGCCGGCGTCGACCACGCGCGCGTCGCCGATCTCCGACAACGGCTCCGACATGCTCGCTCCCGCTCTGCCCGCTCCGGCCCGGATTCGACGCCCTGCTGGCGGACGGAGAGCATACGCGATCGCCGCGGGAGGCGAGCCGGTCATCCCGGCGCAATGCGGCCGCTCCGGACCGAGGCGGTCGATTCGCAACTTGCGGCGCGACCCGAACGCGGTCGGGTGTCGATCGGCCGCCTGCGCGCTGCCGCGGCGCGCGACGTCGCACGCGGAGCGGCTTCGACGTGTCGCCCGGGCGCCGCGATCGCGCGAAGCGCAGTCGTGGCCTGCCACTGGACCGCGCTTCCGATCCACTCCTCGGTAGGGCCGCGATCGGCCCGGCGGCACGGCGACACGAAAGCCCGCGCGCGGAACGCTGCGAACCCCGCCGTGCCCAGTCACCCGAGGGAGGGGAGCGCCGTGGAGCTCGGTTTCGAGACGATCGGAAACGCGACGGTGATCGCGCACGACCGCGTTCCGCTGCTGGTCACGGATCCGTGGCTGCGCGGCCCGGCGTACTTCGGGAGCTGGTCGCTCGCCTACGACATCCCGCCGCGGCAGCGCGCCGCCGCGCTCGCCTGCCCCTTCGTCTGGATCTCGCACGCGCACCCGGACCATCTCTCCGCGGAGTCGCTCGAGCACTTCCGCAGCGCCACGCTGCTGCTGCCCGACCACTGCGGCGGCCGCGTCGCGCGCGAGCTCGGCCAGCTCGGCTTCCGGGTCCGCGTGCTCCAGGACCGCACGTGGGTGCCGCTCTCCGAGCGGGTGCGCGTGTTCTGCGTCGCCGACTACAACCAGGACGCCGTGCTGCTGATCGACGTCGGCGGCACGCTCGTGATCGACTTGAACGACGCCAGCGACTGCGGCTGGGGGCGCGGCCTGCGCGCCGAGATCGCGCGCTTCGACAAGAGCTTCCTGATGTGCCTCTCGGGCTACGGCGACGGCGACATGTTCGTGCACGACGAGGCGGGCAACCGCGTGTGGGCGACCTCGAAGGCGCCCTTCGGCGGCTCGATCGCGCGCAAGGCCGAGAGCCTCGGCGCGCGCTTCTTCGTGCCGTTCAGCTCGATGCACCAGTACCAGCGCACCGACAGCCTCTGGGCCAACGAGTTCACGACGCCCGTCGAGGATCACCGCATCGGCTTCGAGTCGCAGACGTGCGAGATCCTCCCCGCGTACGTGCGCTACGACGTGCTGCGCGACCGGCTCGAGACCATCGACCCGCCCGCGCTGCCCATCACGCCGGTCGACCCGAGCGCGTTCGGCGACGACTGGTCCGAGCGGCTCGAGCCCGCCGAGGTGCGTCTCGTCGACGCGTACTTCCGGCGCTTCGAGCACCTGCGCAGCGTGCTCGACTTCGTGCGCGTGCGCGTCGGCGGCGAGGAGCACGTCGTCGAGATGACGCGCGGCCCGTTCCGCAAGGGCATCACCTTCGACGTGCCGCGCGGCTCGCTGGTCGCCGCGGTGACCTACCGCGTCTTCGACGACCTGCTGATCGGCAATTTCATGAAGGTCACGCTGCACGGGAGCTGGGGAGCGGGCCGCCCGCTGTATCCCGACTTCACGCCCTACGTCGCGAAGTACGGCGACAACGGGCTCGCGCACACGCGCCAGGAGCTGCGCGACTACTTCGCCGCCTACCGGCAGCGCTTCGGCTTCGACTACGTGCGCCACTGCCTCGAGGCCGAGGCGATGCACCGCTTCCGCCAGATCGCGGGCCCCGAGACGCCGCTGTGGGCCGCCGCGCGGCGCGTCTACTGGTGGATGAAGCCCGCGCCCGTCCGCGCGACCGGCCCGCGCATCGCCCTGGAGATGGCTCCGCCCGCGCCCGCCACGAGCGA
>QEVM01000060.1 GCA_003576805.1 Pseudomonadota bacterium
GCTCGCCGCGCTGGCCGCCGAGCTCGCGGCTCCGCTCGAGCAGCCGCTGCCCGCCGGACCGATCGAACCCGCGCTGCTGCGCGATCGCGCGGGCGACCGCGTCGTCGGCGCCGTCGCCGCGCTCGCGCCCGGCGAAGTCACGGATCCGGTGCGCGCGCTCGACGGCGTGTGGGTCGTGCGGCTCGTTTCGCGCGAGCCCGATCAGGTGCCGTCGCTCGAGCAGGTCTGGGAGCCGCTCGTCGAGCAATGGCGCCGGCGCGAGCACGAGGCGCGCCTCGCCGACGAGCTCGCCAAGCTGCGCCGCGGAGCCCGGATCGAGATCGCCGATCCGTCGCTCGCGGGCGGCTGAAGCGGACTACGCCGCCTTGCGCGTCGGCGCAGGGGCCTCGGCGAGGTTCGTCTGCTTCATCCACGCGGGCGGCTCGCGCACGTCCCAGATGAGACCGACCGCCGCGAGCCCGCGCAGCACGTAGTAGGTGGGATCGATCTCCCACCAGCGGAAGCCCTGCCGCGCGCTCGCCATGTAGTAGTGGTGGTTGTTGTGCCAGCCCTCGCCGCAGGTGAGCAGCGCGAGCGCCCAGTTGTTGCGGCTCGTGTCGTCGGTCTCGAAGCGCCGCTTGCCGAACACGTGCGAGAGCGAGTTGATCGTGTACGTCGCGTGCCAGAGCAGCGTCGTCGACAGGAAGAAGCCCCAGAACAGGCCGGGCAGGCCGCCGACGAGGAAGCACAGCACCGCGAGGCCGACCGGCGGCACGAAGTGCCAGCGGTTCAGCCACTGGATCTCGGGGTACTTCGCGAAGTCCGGGATGCCGTCGAGGCGCGTCGCCTGCCAGCGCTTGTCGAAGATCCAGCCCTGGTGCGAGTACCAGAAGCCGCGCTTGGGCGAGTGGACGTCGCCGGGTCCGTCGGACTCGCGGTGGTGGATGCGGTGCAGGCTCGCCCACCAGAGCGGGCCCTTCTGCGTCGCGGCGGTGCCGAGCAGCGCGAGCACGAACTGGAAGGCCCGGCTCGTCTTGAACGTCTTGTGCGAGAAGTAGCGGTGATAGCCGCCGGTGATCCCGAACAGCCGGCCCCAGAACGTCAGCGCGAACAGCACGAGCGCCGTCTGTGTCACGCCCGTGAACAGCACGCCGAGCGCGGCGACGTGGACGCCCCAGTAGAGGCCGTAGGTGATCCAGTCGAGCGCGGAGGAGGACCAGACGCCGTCGGCGCGCGTGACGGGCGGCGGCGCCGGCTCGGGCTTCGCTTCGGGCATCGGGTTCGAGGCAAGCGACATGCGGATCCTCGCTCCAGTGCGCTGCGGCGCGTGTTTCGATCGCGGCCGGAGCATAAACACTGGTTCGGACCGCACGCGTCCGCGCCTGTGAAACTTCGGTAAAAGGGCCCCGCGAGGGCGGCTACGCGCCGAGGCCGAGGCGCTGGCGCTGATAGCGCTCGCGCGCGATCGCGGTGCACCAGTCCGCGTTGTCGAGATACCAGCGCACCGTCGCCTCGAGCCCGCTCTCGAGATCGTGGCGCGGCGTCCAGCCGAGCTCGCGGCGGATCCGGGTGGCGTCGATCGCGTAGCGGCGATCGTGGCCGGGCCGGTCCGGCACGAACGTCTTCAGCTCCGCGTAGCTCGCGCGGCCGGCGAGCGCGGCGTTCGCGGCGGCCGGACGCAGCGCGTCGAGCAGCTCGCACAGGCGGTCGACGAGCTGGAGGTTCGTGCGCTCGTTGCCGCCGCCGATGTTGTACTTCTCGCCGACGCGGCCCTTCGCCAGCACGGTCGCGATGCCCGCGCAGTGATCCTCGACGTAGAGCCAGTCGCGCACGTTGCCGCCGTCGCCGTAGATCGGCAGCGGCTTGCCGTCGAGCGCGTTCAGGATCATCAACGGGATCAGCTTCTCCGGGAACTGGTACGGGCCGTAGTTGTTCGAGCAGTTCGTGATCAGCGTCGGCAGCTCGTAGGTGTGCTGGTACGCCCGCACGAAGTGGTCGGCCGCGGCCTTCGAGGCGGAGTAGGGCGAGTTGGGCGCGTACGGCGTGGTCTCGGAGAAGAGGCCGTCGGCGCCGAGCGTGCCGTAGACCTCGTCGGTCGAGACGTGGAGGAAGCGGAAGCGCCGGCGCGCCGCGCCGTCCAGCGTCGCGAAGTGGCGTCGTGCGCCTTCGAGCAGCTCGAAGGTGCCGCCGACGTTCGTCACCAGGAACGGCTTCGGCGTGTCGATCGAGCGGTCCACGTGGCTCTCGGCCGCGAAGTTCACGACCGCGCTCGGGCGGTGGTCGCGGTACACGGCGGCGACCGCATCCGCGTCGGCGATGTCGCCCTGCACGAACACGACGCGCTCGCCGTCCACCAGGCCGCGCAGGTTCTCGAGCGAGCCCGCGTACGTGAGCAGGTCGAGCACCACGATGCGCGCGTCGCTGGTCGCGAGCGCGTGGCGCACGAAGTTGCAGCCGATGAAGCCGGCCCCGCCGGTGACCACCCAGGTGTCGCGATGCGTCGTCATGGGGTGATTCAGCGTCCGGGCGCGGCCGCGGCGTGAGCGAGATCTGCGCGGCCGCACTCGCGCCGGCCCGGCGCCTTGAACTGCGCGAACTCGGCGGGCTGATAGGTGAGCACCATGGCGCGCCGCGCGCGGTCGGAGCGGTTCGGCTCCGAGCCGTGCACGGTGTGCGGGCTGAAGAAGAACAGGCTCCCCGCCGGCATCGCCGCGGCGATCTGCGCGGCGAGGTCGAAGTGGCGCGGGTCGGTGAAGAGCGGCCCGAGCACGCCTTCGCCCCGGCGGCCCGGGAGCAGGCCGCTGCGGTGGCTCCCGCGCACGACGCGGAAGCAGCCGTTGGACTCGTCCGCGTCGTCGAGCGCGAGCATCACGTTGGGCAGTCGGTCGAGGTGCCCGCACGCGTGCGCCCAGTACGGCGAGTCCTGGTGCCACTGGAAGCCCGATCCCTCGTGCGGCGGCTTGAAGTTGAGCTTGTCGGTCCACAGCCCGACGCGATCGCTGCCGACCAGCTCGCGCATCGGCTCGACGATGCGTGGATCGTCCATCAGCGCGTCGAACACGGGATCGAGCTCGTGGAAGGGCTCGACCACGCGCAGCGACGTGCTGCCCGGCCGGTGCTCGAGCTGGACCGTCACGGCGCCTGCGTCGACGTAGCGGTTGCCGTCGACCTCCCAGGGCCGGCCTTCGACGGCGAGCCGCGTCGCCAGCGCGCGCACGCGCTCGGCGGCGGCGCGCAGCGACTCGACCTCCGCGGCCCCGAACGCGGCGCGGCGCAGGAAGAAGCCGTCGTCGCGCCAGGCGCGCCGTTCGGCGTCGCTGAGCGCGAACGCGCCGCTCACCCGCGGACCCGCGCCTGTGCGCGCTCGATCTCGGCGCGCAGGGCGTCGTAGCTCGTCGTCACGGGGAACTGCGGGAACTCGCGGATCACGTTCTCGGGCGGCCGGAACAGGATGCCGGCGTCGGCTTCGCCGAGCATCGTGGTGTCGTTGTACGAGTCGCCCGCCGCGATCACGCGGAACTGGATGCCGTGCAGCGCGCGCACCGCCTCGCGCTTGCCGTCCTTCTGGCGCAGCCGGTAGTCGACGACGCGGCCGCGCTCGTCGACGACGAGGAAGTTGCAGAACAACGTCGGCCAGCCGAGCTTGCGCATCAGCGGCGCCGCGAACTCGTAGAAGGTGTCCGAGAGGATCAGCACCTGCATGCGCTCGCGCGCCCAGTCGAGGAACTCGCGCGCGCCGGGCAGCGGGTCCATCGCTCCGATCACGGCATGGATGTCGGCGATGCCGAGGTTCTCCCGCTCCAGGATCGCGATGCGGCGGCGCATCAGCTTGTCGTAGTCGGGCTCGTCGCGCGTGGTGATGCGCAGCTCCGCGATGCCGGTGCGCTCGGCGACGCCGATCCAGATCTCGGGAACGAGGACGCCTTCGAGATCGAGGCAGAGGATCTGCACGGCGCACCCTCGCTGTCGTCGCGGCAAGCGCGTTGCCGGTCGGTTGCGGCTGCGGCGCACGGGGCGCCGGACGGGGGCGGCATCATAACGCGAGGGGCTTCGACTGCCTCTCGCGGCGGCAGCGGGGGACCCCATCCGATAGCATCGCCCCGTGCATCCCCGTGCGACGCGGGGCCGCGCCGGCGCGTCCCGTCGCGGTCCGATCCAACCCGCCATCGCTGCGCTCTCGCCCGGCTCACCGGCCGCGCGGCGGCGCGCGCTCGCGGCGGCGTTCGCCGTCACGTTCGCGGCGGCGTGCGGAGACGGCGGACCCGACGCGGCGGGGCCGCACGAGCCGCCGGCGCCCGTGGTCGAGGTGCTGACGCTGCGCAAGCAGTCGTTCGAAGACCAGGCCGACCTGCTCGGCGAGCTGCAGGCGGAGAGCTCCGTCGTCGTGCGCGCCGAGATGCCGGGCATCGTCGAGGCCGTCGAATTCGAGGAAGGGCAGGACGTGCGGGCCGGGAGCGTGCTGTTCCGCCTGCGCGATCGCGAGCAGGCCGCGCGCCTGCGCGAGGCGGAGGCGGAGCTCTCGCTCGCGCAGGAGGACTTCGAGCGCACGCAGACGCTCGCGAGCCGCAACGCCGCGGCGGCCGCGCAGCTCGACAAGGCGCGCGCGAACCTCGAAGTGTCGCGCGCGCGCGCCGAGCTGCGGCGCGTCGAGCTCGAGCGCACGCGCATCCGCGCGCCCTTCGACGGCCGCGTCGGCGCGCGGCTGGTGTCGCCCGGCGCGCGCATCGAGTCCGACGACGGGCTCGTGCGCGTCGACGCGATGGACCCGCTCGCGCTCGTGTTCACGATTCCCGAGGCGACGCTGCCGCTCGCGCGGATCGGCGCGGAGTTCTCGCTCGACGTCGCGGCGTTCCCCGGCGAGCGCTTTCCCGGCGCGATCCGTTTCATCGCGCCCAACGTCGAGTCCGCGTCGCGCCGCATCCTGATCAAGGGCCGCGTGCCGAACCCGGGCGGTCGCCTGCTGCCCGGCATGTTCGCGCGCGTTCAGGCCACGCTCGGCCAGCGCGAGGTGGTGCTGGTGCCCGAGGAAGCGCTCGTCGCGGATCCGGGCGGCACGTTCGTGTGGCGCATCGGCGCGGAGGACAAGGCCGAACGCGTGCCCGTCGAGATCGGCGCGCGCGAGCCCGGCCGCGTCGAGATCCGCAGCGGCGTGCAGGAGGGCGATCGCGTCGTCGTCGCCGGCACCCACAAGGTGCGCGAGGGCGTGGCGGTCAAGCCCGTTCCCGCGGTGGTCGGGGGCGCGCGGCCCGAGCCTTCCACCGCCGCGCAGACGACCGGGGGCGGTGCGTGAGGCTCTCGGAGATCTGCGTCGAGCGGCCCGTCCTGGCGACGGTGCTCTCGCTGCTGATCACGCTGCTCGGCGCGATCGCGCTCTTCCGCCTGCCGAACCGCGAGCTGCCCGACGTCGATCCGCCGATCGTCTCGGTGACCACGGTCTATCAGGGCGCCGCCCCCGACGTCGTGGAGACGTCGGTGACCGAGCCGCTCGAGGCCGAGCTGATCGGGATCGAGGGCATCAAGCACCTGACTTCGCTCTCGCGCGAGCAGGTCTCGAGCATCACCGCGGAGTTCGAGCTCTCGCGCGACGTCGATCTCGCGGCCAACGACGTGCGCGACCGCGTGGCGCGCGCCCGCAACAAGCTGCCGGACGACGTCGACGAGCCGGTCGTCGCCAAGCAGGACGCGGACGCCAATCCGGTGATCTGGCTGGCGCTGTCGGGCGGGTCCGACCCGATCGCCGTGTCGCGCATCGCCGAGGAGGTCGTGCAGGACCGCCTGGCGAAGCTGCCGGGCGTGGCGAGCGTCGTGATCGCGGGCGAGCGGCGCATGTCGATGCGCGTGTGGATCGACAACGACCGCCTCACCTCGTTCCAACTGACCGTCGACGACGTGTCGACCGCGCTGCGCCGCGAGAACGTCGACATCCCCTCCGGACGCATCGAGGGGCCCGAGCGCGAGTTCACGGTGCGCACGCTCGGCGAGCTCGGCACCGCGCGCGCCTTCGAGGAGATGGTCGTCGCCAACGTGAACGGCCAGCCGGTCCGGCTGCGCGACGTCGGCCGCGTCGAGGTCGGGCCCGAGACCGAGCGCAAGATCGTGCGCTTCAACGGCGAAGCCGGCGTCGGGCTCGGCGTCGTGAAGCTCTCGAAGGCGAACACCATCGCCGTCGTCGACGCGGTGCGCGCGGAGCTGGATTCGATCACCCGCGACATCCCGTCGGACATGAAGCTCACGATCGCCTTCGACGGCTCGACCTTCATCCGCGACTCGATCTCGAACGTGCTGCACTCGCTCGCCGAGGCGATCGGGCTGGTGCTGATCGTGATCTACCTGTTCCTGCGCACCTTCCGCGCCACGCTGATCCCGGCGGTGGCGATCCCGGTCTCGATCGTCGGCACCTTCTCGATCCTCTACTTCGCCGGCTTCACGATCAACACGCTGACGCTGATGGGCCTCACGCTCGCGATCGGCCTCGTCGTGGACGACGCGATCATCGTGCTGGAGAACATCACGCGCTGGATCGAGGAGGGGACGCCGCCGCGCGAGGCCGCGATCCGCGGCATGCGCGAGATCTCGTTCGCCGTGGTCGCGGCGACCGTGTCGGTGCTGGCGGTGTTCCTGCCGCTCGCGTACCTGACCGACACGACGGGGCGTCTGTTCGGCGAGTTCGGCGTGACGGTCGCGGCGGCGGTGGCGATCTCGGGCGTGGTCGCCCTCACGCTCTCGCCCGCGCTCTGCGCCCGCGTGCTGCGGCGCAGCGAGGCCGAGACGGGCGTGCGCGCGGCGCTCGCCCGCGGCTCGGACGCGCTCACCGCGGGGTACGCCTCGCTGCTGCGGATCGCGATGGCGCGGCGCGGCGCGACGGTCGCGGTCGGGCTCCTGTGGTTCGCGCTCGGCCTCGGAATGCTCGGTGCGGGCGTCGTCGATCGCGAGTTCATCCCGGGCGCGGACCGCGGCGGGTTCTTCGTGTTCACGCGCGCGCCCGAGGGCGCCACGATCGAGTTCACCGACCGCTACCACCACCAGGTCGAGGATCTGGTGGCCGCGATCCCGGAGGTCGTGCGCAACTTCTCGGTCGTCGCGCTCGGCATCGGGGCGCCGGGACTCGTGAACGAGGGCATCGTGATCGGCTCGCTCGCCGAGGAGCGCGAGCGCCACGTGCGCGACGTGATCCAAGCGCTGCGCCCGCAGCTCGCGGACGTGACGGGCGTGCAGAGCTTCGCGAACGAGTTCCAGGCGCTCGGGCGCGGCTTCGGCGGCGCGCCCATCTCACTGGTCGTGATGGGCCCCGACGTGGCGGAGCTCGCGCGCGTGTCCGACGCGATCGCGCATCGCGCGGAGCAGGAGATCCCCGGCCTCGTCAACGTGCGCAGCGACCTGCTGCTCAACAAGCCCCAGCTCGACGTCGAGATCGACCGCGACCGCGCCAGCGACCTCGGCGTCTCGGCGCGCGAGGTCGCGAGCACGCTGCAGATCCTGCTGGGCGGCGTCGACCTGTCGACCTTCAAGATCGGCGGCGAGACCTACGACGTGATCGTGCAGCTCGAGCGCCGCGAGCGGACGCGGCCGGGCGACATCCCGCTGCTCTACGTCCACGGCTCGCGCGGCCAGTTGATCCCGCTCTCGTCGCTCGTGCACGTGCACGAGAGCACCGCGCCGCGCGGGGTGCCCCACTTCGACCGGCAGCGCGCCGCCACGATCACGGCGGCGCTCGCGCCGGGGACGTCGCAGGGCGAAGCGCTCGCGCAGATTCGTGCGCTCGCCGAGGGCATGTTGCCGGAGCAGGGCGGCTGGCGGATCGCGTTCTCGGGCGAGTCCGAGCAGTACTTCGAGTCCGGCCAGGCCATCGTCTTTGCCTACCTGCTCGGCGTCGCGGTGATCTTCCTCGTGCTGGCGGCGCAGTTCGAGAGCTTCGTGCACCCGTTCACGGTGCTGATCGCGGTGGCGCTCTCCTTCACAGGCGCGCTCGCCACGCTCTGGCTCACGGGCACGACGCTCAACCTGTTCAGCCAGATCGGGATGGTGATGCTGGTCGGGCTCGTCGCGAAGAACTCGATCCTGATCGTCGAGTTCGCCAACCAGCTGCGCGAGCGCGGCTACGGCATCGCCGAGGCGGCGTTCGAGGCCGGGCGCACCCGCTTCCGCCCGATCCTGATGACGGCGCTCTCGACGATCGTCGGCATGCTGCCGATCGCGCTCGGCGGCAACCGGACGCTGGGAGAGCTGCTCGGCGTCGGCACCGGCGGCGAGCTGCGCGCGCCGCTCGGCATCGCCGCGGTCGGCGGCATGGCGTTCTCGACGGCGCTCACCGTGTTCGTCGTGCCCGCGGCCTACGTGATGGTCGAGCGCGTGCGCGAGCGCTTCGCCGGCCGGCGCCCGCACGAAGGCGTGGCGCCGTCGGCGTCGCCGGCCACCGCTCCGCTCGACTGAGCCTCAGGGCTCGAGGATCGGATACAGCCGCTGGGCGGGCGCCGTCTCGCGCAGCTTCTTCAGCGCGCGCGCCTCGAGCTGGCGGACGCGCTCGCGCGAGAGGCCGAGCGACTGCCCGATCTGCTCGAGCGTGTGCTCCTCCTCGCCGCCGAGTCCGTAGCGGAGGCGCAGGATCAGCTGCTCGCGGTCCGACAGGCTCTGGATCAGCGAGCCGACGCCGCTCCGCATGCGATCGCCGTCGATGCCCGAGTCGGGCGTGATGGCGGTCGCGTCGGAGACGAACTCCTCGAGCCGCTTCTCCGTGCCGGCGACCGACGACTCGAGCGAGATCGCCTCGCGCGAGAGGCGGTCCAGCGACTCCAGCGAGTCGATGTCGGTGCCGAGTGCGGGCGCCAGCTCGGCGGCGGTCGGCTCGCGCCCGAGCTTGCCGGTGAGCTCCGCGCGCACGCGTTGGCTGCGCTGGAGCCGGTCGTGCACGTGCGACGGCAGACGGATCGTGCGCGAGTGGTTCTGGATCGCACGCACCAGCGCCTGCCGGATCCACCACACCGCGTAGGTCGAGAACTTGAAGCCGCGGCGATGGTCGAACTTCTCGACCGCGCGGATCAGACCCAGGTTGCCTTCCTGGATCAGGTCCGGGAAGGAGAGGCCGAGGTTTCGGTAGTCCTTCGCGATCGCGACGACGAGCTTGAGGTTGTGCTCGATGAAGCGGTTCTTCACCTCGGTCATGCGGGCGTGCGCCTCGCGGACCGCGCTCACGCTCTTCTGCATCTCCTCCTTCGGGAGACCCGCTTCCGCCTCGAGCTCGGCGAGCCGCTTGGTGCCCTTGCGGAGGTCCTTCATCTGCTTGGCGATCGCGAAGGCGCGCTCGCGCAGCTCGGCGAGCACGGCGAGCGAGAGCTGCGCCTTCTCGAGCTCGTCGGCGATCTTGTCGTCGCTCTTCGCGACGGCCTTGGTGGCGCGGCGCTTCGCGTTGCGGTCGCGCTCGGCGTGCAGCACGCGGAGGCGCTTCACCGCGCGCTCGACGCGCGCGGCGATCTCGCCGGTCTCCTCGTCGCCCATCGACTCCGACAGCTTCGCGCCGGTGTGCGAGAGCGCGCGCAGGCTGTCCCAGCGATCCACGACGTAGCGGGACGAGCTGGGAATGCGATAGAGCGAGTCGCGGAGCGCCGCCGTCGCGGCCTCCAGCTCCTTCGCGAGATAGACCTCTTCTTCGCGGCGCAGCGTGCGCGTGCCGCCGATCTCCTGGAAATACGACTCGAGCGGGCGCCGCTCGCGCCCGGGATCCAGGTCTTCCGCGGCGAAGGAAGCAGTGGCGCCCAGGGGCGTCCTGCTCTCCACGTCACTCGCCGCCGTCGTTTGCCGATCCTCCAGCTTCACGAAGAACCTCTCGTGTGGGTTGGCGCGGAACCATCCGTGTCGTCGGTCCGTGTCGTCGATCGTGTCGTCGAAGCGCTGGAACGCCGCTCGTCGCGATGCGTTGCGGAGCGCCCTCTTGAGTGCAGGTGTCCACCCAATGGGTGGCGCTCGACGTCGAGGAGTCGGCCTTGGGCTGCCCTGCGGGGGTGGAGCGCCTCGCGGGACGCAGGCTCCGGGAGCCGGCCGGCAATTCTCGCTGTGAAATCTTGAAGTGCCTCGCTTCGACGGCGGCTTCCCGCCGGCTGTTCGGGCCTCCGAGCAGCCCGGCATTCTCTACGCATCGACCCCCGTTTTCCAGCACTTTTTTCGGCGTCTCCGGATGCGTGGAAAAACCCTCGATCTTCGCGGACCTATCGGCCCTCGGCCGTCGGCACCGTAGGCACCGGCTCGCCCCCGGCGCCCGCGGAAGCCGGTGAGCGGATACGCAACAATGCGCGCCGATGTCCCAGGCCGACGCAGCCTTCTCGGAACGCGCCTTCTATCTACAGGAGTTTCGCGGGCGGACCCTGGGTGTCGCGTGTCCTGCGGGTCTCCTGCGCGATCCCGACGCGCTGGCCAGCGTAGTGCACACGCTGGCGCGGAATGACACCCGCGTCATCGTGATCTCGTCGCGCCGCGCGGCGCTCGCCGAGATCGTGGGCGAGCGCATCGTGCCGGCCGGGACGCCGCGCCTCGAGACGTCGGTCTGGCGGCAGCTCCGGCAGTCGCAGCGGCTCGGCATCCTGGTCGGTGGGCGGCGGCCCTTCACGGTCCAGTGCCGCGAGCTCGCGCTGCGGCTCGGGTTCTTCAAGCTGATCTGGATCCACCCGCAGGGCGGCGTGCGCGCGCCGGGCGGCGAGCGACTCTCGTTCGTGCATCAGGAGGAGCTTCGCGCGCTGCTGGCCCATCCGCGCCGCATCGGGCGCGAGCGGCGAGCGCTGCTGCGCGAGGTCGATCGGCTCCTCGCCGGCGGCATCGCGGCGGTCAACGTCTGCACGCTCGACGGGCTCGAGGAGGAGCTGTTCACCTACTCCGGCTCCGGGACGCTGTTCACGCGCAAGCGCTACATCGCCGTGCGCGACCTCGGCCTCGACGACTTCGACGCGGCATACGATCTCATCGGGCGCGGCGTCCGCGACGGCTATCTCGCGCCGCGCCCCGCCGCGGAGGTCGATCGCATCCTCGCCAGCGGGTTCGGCGCGTTCGTCGAGGGATCGCATCTCTCGGGGATCGGCGCGCTGCTGCCGCACGACGACCGTTCCGGCGAGATCGCGTCGCTGTACACGCTGACGAGGTTCCTCGGCGAGGGCGTCGGCCAGCACCTGGTGCGCTACGCGCTGCGGCAGGCGCGCGCGATGCGGCTGCGCTCGGTGTTCGCGTGCACGACGCGGGATCGCGTCGGGCTCTTCTTCGAACGGCAGGGCTTCGAGCGCGTCTCGGCCGACGATCTGCCCGCCTCGAAATGGCGCCGCTACGACCGGCGCCGGCGGCGCCGCCTGCAGTGCTACCGGCGCGAGCTGCCGACGCGCCGGCGCCGTCGCGCGGAAACGTGAGCCGCTAGGCCCAGCTCGTCGGGAATCCTTCGAAGGTCTGCGGGATCGCGCGCACGTCCTGCACCACCTCCCGTGCGACGCCGTCGGGCACGTCGCCGGCGAAGCCGAGCGCGATCGAGTCGACGAGCCCGCCGAAGCGCTTCTCGACGGCGGCCTTCAAGTCCCGGTAGGGCGCGATCGCGACGAACTCGTGGACGACCTCGTCCGGCACTTGCGCCGCCATCTCGTTCCATTGCCCGCGCTTCGACATCTCGTGCAGCTTCGCCGCCAGCTCGTCCCAGCCGTGCAGCACGAGCACCGGCGAATAGCTGCGCGTCGAGCCGTAGAACGCGATGCGGTAGCGGCACCATTCGACCTGCTGCGCGACCTCGTCGGCGTCGCGCCCGCTCGCGATGAAGCCGCCGCCCCAGACCTCGAAGCGCTTGCGATCGCGGCCCGAGCGCTCGAGCCCTTCGAACACGCGCGGCAGCGCGACTTCCTCGAGATAGCGGCGCGTGCAGAAGCCGTGCAGCCGGACGCCGTCGCACACGCGGCCGGCCAGCCGCAGCATCTTCTCCCCGACCGCCGCGATCGTGATCGGAACGGGCGCCAGGCCGGCGGGCGGCGGCGAGAACTCGGGCGTCATCAAGGTGAAGCGGTAGTGATCGCCCTCGTAGTGGAGCGGCTCGCGCTTCTCCCAGCAGCGCCAGATCGCGCGCAGCGACTCGACGTACTCGCGCAGCCGCGGCACGGGCGGACTCCACGGCACCGAGAAGCGCCGCTCGTTGTGTCCCTTCACCTGCGGCCCGAGGCCGAGCACGAAGCGCCCGCGCGAGTTCACCTGCAGGTCCCAGGCGATGTTCGCGACCACCATCGGGCTGCGCGGGAACGCGACGGCGATCGCGGTGCCGAGCTGGATGCGCTCGGTGGCGAGCGCGGCGAACGCGAGCGGCATGAACGGGTCGTTGGCGATCTCGGGCGCCGTGATGCCGTCGAAGCCCTGCGCTTCCGCGCGCTGCGCCGCCGCCGCGACCGCGCGCCAGTCGCTCATCGGAATGCCGGTCTCGACGCGCATCTCTCGACTCCTCGATTCCAAAGTCGCTGGAAATGACGGTGGGCAATGAAGCTCGCAGCCCACCCGCAGCACAAGAGCCCGTTTCCGCCGTAGCGAGCCAAAGGCGAGCGGGCCCTTCACCAAGCTTTCCGCCGTAGCGAGCCGAAGGCGAGCGGGCCCTTCACCAAACCTTGACCGAAGGCGGACTGTAAGCCGGGTTCTGTCCCGGCGCCGAGTCGCCCCGGCGCCGGCGAGGATCATTCGTCTAGGCGACGCATTGCTGCGTCGCTCGAGCGCTCTCACCCGGACGCCGGCGCCGCCTGGCGGGCCAGACGGCGCTTCGGACGAGCCGCCCTCGACGGCGTCCCTATTCGAGCTTGCTCCGGGAGGGGCTTGCCCCGCCGCCGGTCACCCGGCCGTCGCGCGTGGGCTCTTACCCCACGATTTCACCCTTGCCTGTGCCTCCACCGCGCGCCTCTCGACGCGCGGCTTCGCCGGCCATCGGCGGTGTCGTTTCTGCGGCGCTTTCCCTCGGGTCGCCCCGGGTCGCCGTTGGCGACCTCCCTGCTCTCTGGAGCCCGGACTTTCCTCCCGCGGGCGGTGGTTGCCCGCCGGCGATCCTCCGTCCGCCTTCGGTCGCGATCGAGGGTAGCGCGCGCGTCGCGATCCTCTTGCCATCGATGCAGGTATCAAGTAGATACTGATCCGATGCCCCCCAAGGTACCGAAGCGTCCGCCGCCGCAGCCTCGGCGCGACGTGCCGCGTCCCGCGGCGGTGTTCGATCCCGTCGCGCGCGCGCTCGACCGCATCGGCGACCGCTGGACGCTCGTGCTGATCCGCCACCTGCTGGGCGGTCCCAAGGGGTTCCAGGAGCTTCGCGTGCGCACCGGCATCGCGCCGCGCGTGCTCTCCGCGCGGCTGCGCCAGCTCGCGCAGCAGGGCTGGGTCGAGAGTACGGGCGCCTCCGAGGCGGGCCGCTCGCAGTACGCCGTGACGGAGCGCGGCCGCACGCTCGGTCCGCTCGTCGCGGCGATCGCGCGCTGGTGGGTCGAGCACGCGATGGAGGAACACATCGCCGACGTCGGCCCCTTCTCGGAGACGTCGGCGCAGTCGATCCTCGAGTCGCTGCCGTTCCTGCTCAAGCAAGGGCCCGCCCGCGAGGCCGACATCGTGTTCGAGATCCGGCTCACGGGCGAAGGCGGCGGCGTCTGGTCGGTGCGCATTCTCGACGGCGCGTGCAGCGTGACGCGCGGCTTCGCCGAGCGCGCGGACGTCCGCTACACGGCCGAGGCGCGCGTCTGGTGCGCGGTCGCGCTCGGCATGCTCGACGCGCGCGACGCGGTGAAGCGCGGCCTCCTCACCAAGGACGGCGGGCGCGACGCGCTCGACCAGTACTTCCATCAGATTCCCCACCCGGAGAGCGGCGCGAGTCTGCGCAGCGCGTCCGGCGGAAGACCCAGGAGAAACGGCAAGTGATCTCGTTCGGACCGACGGAAGAGCAGGAGGTCGCGCAGAGCGCGATGCGCGAGTTCGCGGCGAGTGCGATCCGACCGATCGCCCGGCGCAGCGACGAAGAGAGCCGAGTGCCCGAAGACTTCCTCGAGCAGTCGTGGCAGCTCGGCCTCGTCGCGACGCAGATCCCCGAGGCCTACGGCGGCGCCGGCGAGGCGCGCTCGCCGATCACGAACGCACTGGTGCTCGAGGAGCTCGCGTTCGGCGACGCGGGGCTCGCGCTCGCGGCCACCGCGCCGGCGCTGTTCGCGATGCCGGTCGTCGAGTTCGGGAGCGAGGCGCAGAAGTGCGAGCTGCTGCCGCTCTTCTGCGGCGATCGCTTCCACGCCGCGTCGCTCGCGCTCGCGGAGCCGGGCCCGGCGTTCGAACCGACTGCGCTGCGCACCAAGGCGGAGCGCAAGGGCGACGGCTTCGTGCTCTCGGGCGCGAAGTGCTTCGTCCCGCTCGCGGACCGCGCCAGCCACTTCCTGGTGCTCGCGCGCGAGAACGGCGGCGACGCGGTGCAGGCGTACGTCGTGCCGCGCGACGCGGCCGGCCTCTCGATCGACGCGCCCGAGAAGAACCTCGGCCTGCGCGCGCTGCCGACCGGCACGCTCTCGTTCGAGCGCGTCGAGCTGCCCGCGGCGGCGCGGCTCGGCGGCGACGCCGGCTGCGACGCGCGCCGCATCCTCGACCTGGTGCGCACGGCGCAGTCCGCCGCGCTGGTCGGCGTGTCGCGCGCGGTGATGGAGTACGCGATCCCCTACGCGAAGGACCGCGAGGCCTTCGACGAAGCGATCGCGAAGAAGCAGGCGATCGCCTTCACGCTGGCCGACATGCGCATCGAGGTGGACGCCATGCGCTGGCTCGTGTGGCAGGCGGCGAGCCGTCTCGAGAACGGCCTCGACGCGACGCGCGAAGCGCAGCTCGCGCGCCTCTACTGCGCGCGCCAGGCGATGAAGATCGCCGACGACGGCGTGCAGGTGCTCGGCGGCCACGGCTTCATCCGCGAGCACCCCGTCGAGCTCTGGTACCGCAGCGTGCGAACCCTCGGCGTCGTCGACGGCGCCGCCCTCGTCTAGGAGAACTCTTGTGATCGACTTCACCTTCACCGAACACGACAAGAAGGTCCTCGACGCCGTACGCGCCGAGGCGCTGGTGTGCCGCGGCTACGCGCGCCACTACGACGAGAACGAACACGAGTTCCCGCCGGACGAGCTGCCCGAGGCGAAGGACTTCCCGCCGACGATGAGCCTGTTCGCGGGCCGCGGGAAGGACGACACCAGCCTCGGCGTGATGAGCATGATGCTCGCCGCCGCGCAGAGCTGGGGCGACTACTCGGTGCGCATGCGCCGCGGCAAGGGCGGTCTCGGCAACGCGGCGCTGCGCGCCGCCGGCACGCCGGAGCAGCAGAAGCAATGGGGCCATCTCACGCTCGCGATGGCGATCACCGAGCCGGGCTGCGGCTCCGATCCCTCGCGCGTGCAGATGACCGCCGTGCTCGACGCCGCGACGAACGAGTGGGTGCTGAACGGCGAGAAGATCTTCGTGACCACGGGCTGCCGCGCCGACGGCGTGGTGGTGTGGGCGACGATCGACAAGGCGGCGGGACGCGCCGGCATCAAGTCGTTCCTCGTCGAGAAGGGCGCGCCCGGCTTCGTCGTCGCGCACAAGGAGAAGAAGCTCGGCATCCGCGCCGACGACACGGCCGCCTACGTGTTCAAGGACTGCCGCATCCCGCGCGGCAACCTGCTCGGCGGCAACGAGGAGATCCCCAAGGAGTCCTCGGGCGGCTTCCGCGGCGTGATGAAGACCTTCAACATGACGCGGCCGGCGGTCGCGGCGATCGGCCTCGGCATCGCGCAGGCGGCGCTCGACTTCACGCGCGAGCAGCTGCAGGCGGCGGGCGTCGCGATCGAGTACGGGCCGGGCGCAGCGGGACAGTCGGCGCTCGCGCAGCGCTTCCTCGAGCTCGAGGCGCTCTACGAGGCCGCGATGCTGACGGTGCTGCGCGCCGCGTGGCTCTCCGACGCCGGCAAGTCGAACAACCTCGAGTCGTCGATCTGCAAGGCGAAGGGCGGCGCCGCGGTGCGCGAGATCACGCAGGGCTGCATCGAGCTGCTCGGGCCGATGGGCGCCTCGCGCGAGCACCTGCTCGAGAAGTGGTTCCGCGACGTGCGCATCACCGACATCTACGAGGGCACCGGGCAGATCCAGCGACTCATCATCGCGCGCGACATCCTCGGGTATGGTCGCGACGAGCTGAAGTGAGCGACGAGCCCGCGGAATCGAGCGGTTCCGCGGGCTCGCTCGGCACGGCGCGCCCACGCGAGGCCGACTTGCTCACGCTCTACGACAATCCGTTCAGCCCGTTCGCGCGCAAGGTCCGCATGGCGCTCGGCTGGAAGGGCGTGCCCTTCCGTTCGATCGACGCGCTGGCGCTCGACGAACGCCAGCGCCTCCTCGACGTCAATCCGCGCGCCGAGGTGCCTGTGCTCGTCGACGGCGACGTGGTCGTCGCCGATTCCTCCGACATCGCGGCCTACCTCGACGACCGCTTCCCGTCGCCGCCGCTGCTCCCCGCTTCGCCGGCGCTGCGCGCCAAGGCGCGCCGCTGGCAGCGGATCGCGGACACCGCGTTCGACGCGATCGTCCACGATCTGTCGCTGTGGAGCTGGCCGACCCACCGGCGCACCGACGCGCCGCCCGCCGGCCTGCTCGACGCCGGACGCCGCGACCTCGCGAAGCTCCTCGCCGCGCTCGACGACGCGCTCGGCGCGACGGGCTTCCTGTGCGGCGGCGTGTCGATCGCCGAGCTCGCGCTCTTCCCGCACGTCTCGTCGCTGAAGCTCGTCGGCGCGACGCTGGACGGCTTCCCGAAGGTGCTGCGATGGAATCGCGACGTGCGGGCGCTGCCGGTCGTGCGCGCGGACCTCGAGCACGTGAAGCGGAGCGCGTTCGAGAAGTTCGCCGCGGGCGCATCTCCGTACGAGGCCGAGAAGGTCGTGTGGCGCGGCGATCGGATCGAGTGGGTACTTGCGAACGGCTACGCCGAGTGGTTTCACACGGAGCTGGCGAGCGGTCGTGCGGTCGTGCCTCGGCCGGTCTGAGCGCGCCGCGCGGCGCCGCTCACAGGTGCTTCATCTTCACCGACTCGCGGGCCGCGAGCTTGCCGCCGGCTCGGATCCACGCCTGGATCACCTCGGCGGCCTTCTTCGGGTTGTAGACGTCTTCCTCGCCGCTCCACAAGCCGTTCTCGGCGTAGTCGAGCTTGGTCCACGTCGGGAACTGGAAGGGCGCGCCGTTCGGGTCGGTCGGGTGGGGCAGCCGGTTCTGACACTGGAACACGACGATCTTCTGCGCGGGGTCGTAGACGACCCAGTCGTTCGGGAACGTCATCGTCGGGAACGGCCCCATCACGCCGACGATCCACTCCTGGATCGCCTTGCGCCCGCGGAACTCGCCGTAGGCGTGCTCGACGTAGAGCGCGTCCTCGGTGAAGAGCGCGCCCCACGGACGCCAGTCGCCCGTCGCGATCGCGTGCTCGCGCACGTCGCAGTAGTGGGCGAACGCCAGCTCGAGCTCGTCGCGCGTGACCTCGTGATCCATCGCCGCCTCCCGCGCCGCAGGCCGGCCAGCATGCCAGAGCGAGGGGGCCGGGCGCGAGCGACGCCTTCCTCGCGGCCCCGAACGGCTTCCGCGAGAACCGATCGCCGCTATGCTGCGCCGACCTTGACTCGCGAGTCAAAAGGAGCCCCCGCATGAATCTCGAGTTCTCGGAGGACCAGAAGTTCGTCCAGCACACGGCGCGCGAGTTCCTCGCGAAGAACGCCGGGCTGGACGTCTGCCGCAAGGTCCTCGAATCGAAGACCGCCACCTCGGACCCCGGCCTGTGGAAGGGCGTGGCGGAGATGGGCTGGCTGGGCGCCGTCGTCCCCGAGGATCTGGGCGGCGCCGGGCTCGGCCACCTCGAGCTGGTGCTGATCGCCGAGGAGATCGGCCGCTCGCTCGCGCCGATCCCGTTCTCCACCTCGGTGTATCTCGCGACCGAGGCGATCCTGCTCTTCGGAAACGACGCGCAGAAGCAGCAGTGGCTGCCGCGGCTCGCGTCGGGCGAGGTCGTCGGCACCTTCGCGCTCGCGGAGGGCGCGGGCGAGCCCGACCTCGCTTCCGTCGCGACGCGTTTCGAGAACGGCAAGCTGAACGGGACGAAGCTGCCCGTCTTCGACGCCGCCGACGCCGGCGTCGCCATCGTCGTCTCGCAAGGCGCGCAGGGTCCGGTGCTCGCGCTCGCGGAGCTCGCCGGCAAGCACGTCGAGAAGACGGCGCTCGAGTCGTTCGACCCGAGCCGCACGCTCGCGAAGCTGGTGTTCTGCGACGCGCCGGCCGAGCGGCTCGGTGACGGCGGCGGCGCCGCCGCGATCGAGACGCTGCTCGACCGCGCGGCGGTGATGACCGGATTCGAGCAGATCGGCGGCGCCACGCGCGCCTTCGAGATCACGCGCGAGTTCACGCTCGGCCGCTACGCCTTCGGACGTCCGATCGCGTCGTTCCAGGCCGTCAAGCATCGCCTCGCCGAGCTCTACGCGCAGATCGAGATCGCGCGCAGCAACGGCTACTACGCGGCGTGGGCGCTCTCGACCGGCAACGAGGAGCTGGCGCTCGCGGCGTGCAGCTTCCGCGCGGCCGCGAGCGAGGCGTTCGAGAAGGCCGGCGAAGAGATGATCCAGCTCCACGGCGGCGTCGGCTTCACCTGGGAGTACGACTGCCACCTCTTCTACCGCCGCGCCAAGTGGCTCTCGGCTTCGCTCGGCACGCCGAGCGCGTGGCGCGAGAAGCTGATCCAGCGCCTCGAAGCGAAGGGCGCCGCCCTGGTCGACGACGGCGAGTAACGCCTCTCTTTCCCTTCCCCGAAATCCAGCGAAGGAGTTCGCCATGAACTTCGAAGACACTCCGCAGGAAGCCGCGTTCCGCGCGAAGGCGCGCGCCTGGCTCGAGAAGAACGCGCGGCTGCGCCCGGCCGACGAGATCGCGCCCAACCTGCTCGGCGAGCGCGAGAGCGCCGACGTGATCCAGCGCGCGAAAGACTGGCAGACCAAGAAGTTCGACGAGGGCTGGGCGGTCCTGACGTGGCCGACGGAGTACGGCGGACAGGGTCTCGGCCGGCTCGAGGCCGTCGTGTGGGGCCAGGAAGAAGCCAAGTTCGACGTGCCCCCGAACATCTACGCGATCGGCCACGGCATGCTCGGCCCGACCATCATGGCGCACGGCAGCGACGAGCAGAAGCAGAAGTACGTGCGCGAGATGGCGCGCGGACAGGTCGTGTGGTGTCAGCTCTTCAGCGAGCCGGACGCGGGCAGCGACCTCGCCGGGCTGCGCACGAGCGCGGTGAAGGACGGCAACGACTGGGTCATCAACGGCCAGAAGATCTGGTCGACCGGCGCGCACTTCTCGGACTACGGGATGATCGTCACGCGCAGCGACACGAACGCGCCGAAGCACGCCGGCCTCACGTACTTCATCGTGGACATGCACGCGAAGGGCGTCGAGGTGCGGCCGATCAAGCAGATCAACGGCGGCTCGGGATTCAACGAGGTGTTCTTCAGCGACGTGCGCGTGCCCGACGCCAACCGGCTCGGGGGCGTCGGCGACGGCTGGCGCGTGGCGATCACGACGCTGATGAACGAGCGCGTCGCGATCGGTGCGGGCGGCGGGGCGGGGCGCTTCAAGGACCTGCTCAAGCTGGCGCGCGCGACGAAGCGCGGCGGCCGCCCGGCGATCGAGGACTCGGCGGTGCGCCAGAAGCTCGCCGACTTCTACATCCGCTCGAAGGGCCTCCAGTTCACCGGCTACCGCACGCTGTCGGCGCTCTCGCGCGGCGCGACGCCAGGACCGGAGGGCTCGATCGGCAAGGCCGTCGGCGCGCCGCTCGGCCAGGAGATGGCGTCGTTCGCGATGGAGCTGCAGGGGGTGCTCGGCGCGGTGAACGACCGCGGCGTGTCGCCGCAGGACGCGCTCTGGCAGGAGATGTATCTCGGGACGCCGGGCATCCGCATCGCGGGCGGCACGGACGAGATCCTGAAGAACATCATCGCCGAGCGCGTGCTGCGCCTGCCGCCGGAGATCCGCGTCGACAAGGACCGGCCGTTCCGCGAGATCCCGACGGGCTCGGTCAAGGGCTGACGCCCGGTCGCGGACGCGAGCTCCAAAGCCGCTACGCGGGCGACCTTCTCGTCTCCCGCGTAGCGAGCCGCAGGCGAGCGGCGAGCCTCATCGAGTGGGGCAGGGCTTGCCGAGCTTCGCGAGCACCGGGCACAGCGCGGGTGCGCGGACCGGCAGCGAGCCGCCGCCTTCCTGCGCGACCTGGAAGAACGCAGTGCGCGCGGCGAGCGGATCGCCGCTCGCAGCGACCGCCACCGCGAGCATTCCCGCGACGTGCGCCGCGGCGAGGCTGGTGCCGTCGCCGAACGCGAAGCGGTCGCCGGGCACGCTCGAGACGATCTCCACGCCGGGCGCCAGCACCTCGACGCTCTCGCCGCGGTTGCCGCGCGCGTAGGGCGCGCCGTCGCGGTCGATCGCGCCCACGCCGATCACGGACGGGTACGCCGCGGGATAGCGCGGCACGTCCGTCGCCTCGTTGCCCACCGCCGCGACGAGCAACACGCCGAGCTGGTCGAGGCGGTCCATCGCGCGTCGCAGCAGCGGATTGGGCGGGCCCACGAGCGAGAGGTTCACGACCTGCGCCTTCTCCTCCCACGCGCGGTCGACGCCGCGCAGCAGGTCGGCGAGCGCGCACGCGTCGCCCGCGCCCGCTGGATCGGGCGTGCACGCGGCGATCGAGATCAGCTCCGCGCCGGGCGCGAGACCGGCGATGCCGAAGTCGTTGCCGGCGAGCGCGCCGACGATGCCGGCGAGCATCGAGCCGTGCGCGGCGGGCGTCGCGGCGGGGCCGCCCGCGAGCGGTGCGCTGCGCACGCGCGCGAGGTCGCGGTGGGCGGCGTCGGCCGCGGAGTCGAGCAGCGCGACGCGCGCGCCGGCGCCGTCGGCGACGGCGCGCGCCGCCTCCACGCCCGCCCGGTCGAGGCCGTACTGGAGCGCGCGGTACGGATCCTCGCCTGCGCCGATCGGGCGCAGCTCGGGCGCGGCCGTTCGATACACGTCGTTGCGTACCACGGCGCCGCCCGCGGGCACGCGACGCACCAGTGCGTCGGGCGGGACGCCGGCGGGCCCGACCACGCGCACGACGCGCGAGCACAGGATCGGACTGAAGTACGAGCTCGCGATGCGCGCGCCCGGCGCGAGCTGGAAGTCGGATGCGACCCGGCCGTCGGCGAGCTTCGGCAGCGCGAGCAGCGCTTCGCCGGGCACGGCGGCCGCGCCGTCGTCCCGCGCGTCCGCCAGCGAAACGAACGCCGGATCGCCGGACGGCGCGCCGCGTCTCGACGGCGCGATGCCCGGATCGCGCACCGGCGCGCCCGGCGCGACCGGGCCGGCCTCGAACGGCGGGCACTCCGGCGCCAGCTCTGCCGCAGCGTCCGCCGCCGGCGACTCGCCGGCCGCGAAGCCCGCGGCGGGAACGAGGGCGAGCAGCGCAGCGAGGGCGACCCCAGCTACGCGACGCACGATCGCCCGGCGTGCCTCAGGGCCGCACGGGCTCGGCGTACGACGCGACACCCGTGTCCTCGGCCCGCAGCATCTGCGCCGCCGCGGCGCCGTCCGTTCCCTTCGGCAGCGCGACGCGGTAACGGCCGGCCTGGCTCGGGCCCGCGAGGACCACGGCGCCGAGCGCACGCAGATTCGTGTTGACGCGCTCGACCGAGGCGTCGCCGCGGAACACGACGTCGAGCTCGGGGCCGTCCGCGGCGGGCGCGTGCGCGCCCACGTCCGACGCGGTCCGGTAGATCGGGGCCGCGCCGTCTCGCAGCACGCCGTTGGCGATCCAGCCGAGCGCGCCGGCCGCGAGGATCCCGGCCGCAACCGCGGCGCGCGACCACGGGCGGGCGCGGGCGTGCGGCGTGCGCCGCGGCGGCGCTTGCCGCGCGGCTGCGGCGGTCCGATGGCCGACGACGGGCATCGCGGCGTCGCCGAGCCCCGCCGATTCGATGCGCGAGAGCACGTTGGCGAAGGCCGCCTCCGGATCGGGTGCGGCGACGTCGGGCGCGGGCCCGCCGCGCAGCATCTCGAGCTCCGCGCGGCACTCGGCGCACTGCGCGGCGTGCGCCTCCACCGCGCCGCGCTGCGCGTCCGGCAGGGCGTCGTCGGCGTACCACGGCAGCCATTCCAGGACTTCGGGCGGGCACATCGTCGCGTCGGTGTTGCGGGTCATCACGGCTCGTCCTCGACCCCGAGGCGTCGCAGCCCCAGGCGCAGGCGCGCGCGAGCGCGCGCAACTCGGGTCTTCACGGTGCCTTCGGGAACGCGGAGCTGCTCCGCGATCTCGTCGTAGGGAAGGCCGCGGATCAGCGCCAGCTCGACGATGGTGCGCTGATCGGCGGGCAGCGCCGCGATCGCTTCCTGCACGAGGCGGAGCTGGTCGCGCGCCTCGAACTGGTCGCCGGCGTCGCGCCCGTCGGCGAACCGGTGCAGCGTCTCGACGTTGGTCGGGATCACCGACGAGCGCTTGTGTCGGCGGCGATCGCGATGGGCGCCCACGCACTTGAAGTGCGCGATGCCGAAGATCCAGGTGGAGGGCCGCGACGCGCCGGCGAACGCCGAGGCGCTGCGCCAGACCTCGAAGAACACGTCGGCGACGACCTCCTCGGTCAGGTTCGCGTCGTGGAGGCGCCGCTCGACGAACCAGTAGATCCGGCTGTAGTAGCGCTGGAACAGCGTGCGCAGCGCGGCGCTGTCCTGGCTGCGGATCCGATCGATGAGCTCGGCGTCGGTCGCGGCCGAGCCGTCTCGATCGCGTGCAGAGATCTCCATCATCGCCCTCTTCCGTCGCCGTCAGGGTAGGTCGGGTTCGCGACCCGGCCGGGAAAACTCAGGGCGGCGGATCCGGCACGGCGGGCGGCTCGGCGATCCCCGGCGGGGCGGGCGGGATGGCCGGCGGAGGCGGCGCCGCCGGCGGAGGCGGCGGTGGGCTCGGCGCCGTCGGCGGAGCAGGAGGCGGCGGAACGGTCGGGCCGCCGCCGGACCCGCCGCCGTGCGAGCCGCCCGTCGACACGGGCGGCGGAGGCGGCGGATTCCCCGTCGGGTCCGGTGCGGACGGGGGCGGCGCGAGAGGAGATTCGGCCGTCGGCGGAGCCGGCGGCGTGGGCGGCGCGGGCGCCGCGGTCGGAGGCGGCGCGACGGGAGGCACGATGCCGCCCTCCCCGGCGCGCGGCTCGCGCGGCGTGCTCGCGACCTGCGCGGGC
>QEVM01000340.1 GCA_003576805.1 Pseudomonadota bacterium
CGGCGGGCTCGGCCGCGGCGGTCGCGACGCCGACTGCGCCGCCGCCGCCCGCGAGCTGCGCCTCGAGGTCGGCGACGCGCATCGGCATCTGGGCGGGCTGCGCCGCGAGCGCGCCCGCGAGCGGGCGCACCACGAGCAGGCCGAACGCGACGAGCGCGAGCAGCAGCAGCACGCCGCGCAGCGCCGGACCGAGCAGCGCGGACGTGCTGGGGCCGAACCACGGCGCGTCCTCCTGCTCGGCGTCGAGCGCGCGAAAGGGCGCGTTGGTGATGGTGAGCTGGTCGCCGCGCTGGTCGCTGAAGCCGACGGCGCGCTTGGCCAGCTGCTCGAAGTCGGCGAGCTCCTCGGCGCTCCACGGCTGGAACTCGGCCTTGGGCGCTTCGCCGTCGCCGGCCGCGGGCGCCGCGGGCTTGCCGTCGAGCAGGATCGCGACCGTGAGCCGCTTCACCGTGCCGGCCGAGCCCACCGAGCGGCGCACCGTCTTGCCGATCTCGTAGTTGGTCGTCTCGCTGGTGCGCGAGCTCTTCTGCGACGAGCCGCCGTCGCCCTGGATCGCGCCGCCCGCGCCGCCCGGCAGATTGCTCGCCACGCCGGGCATGCCGGCCGCGGCGCCGCGCTGGCCCGACTCGTCGATCTCGGTGCTCTTCTGAACGCTGCGCTCCACCTGCTGGTCGGGATCGAAGCGCTCCTCGGTCTGCTCGGTCTGCGTCCAGTCGAGGTCGGCGCGCACGCGCGCGACGACGCGGCCGGCGCCGACGGTGTGGCCGAGGATCGACTCGATGCGCTGGCCGAGCTCGCGTTCGAGCCGCTCCTGGTAGCTGCCCGTCCCGTTCGGCTGCGCGGGATCGACGGACTCGCCGACCGGCGCGAGCAGGCGCCCGCGGCCGTCGACCACGGTGACGCGCTGCGCGGAGAGCGACTCGACGCTCGCCGACACGAGGTGCACGATGCCGCGCACCTGCTCGGCGCTGAGCTCCTGCCCGCCGCGCAGGTCCACGACGACCGATGCGCTCGGCCGCCGTTCGGCGTCGCCGACGAAGACGGAGCGTTCCGGCATCGCGATCTGCACGCGGGCGCGCGACACCGGCTCGAGCTCCGCGATGCTGCGCGCCAGCTCTCCCTGCAGCGCGCGCCGGTAGTTCACGCGGTGCACGAAGTCGGTGACGCCGAAGTCGCTCTTGTCGAACAGCTCGAAGCCCGCGCCGCCGCCGCGCGGCAGGCCTTGCCCCGCGAGCTGGATCCGCATCGCGTATACCTGCTCGGCGGCGACCTCGATCGACGCGCCGCCTTCGGTGAGCCGGTAGACCGCGCGCTCCGCGTCGAGCGCCTTCACCACCTCCGCCATCTCGTCGCCCGCGAGGCCTCGGTAGAGCAGCGCGTACTGCGTGCTCGCCGTGCCGAACGCGATCCACAGAAAGAACGCGAGCGAGCCGACCGCGGTCGCGACGAACGCCGCGCGCCGCGCCGGCGACCACGCCGCGAGCTGCGCCTGGAGACTCTGGAGCCATTGCTGCATCGCGTCCTCGTTGATTCAGGTCAGACCTGGAGCCGCAGGATCTCGTGGAACGCCTCGAGCGCGCGGTTGCGCACCTCGGCGACGGTGCGCAGCGACAGGTCCGCCTTGGCGAGCGCGACCATGGTCTCGACGACGTCGCCGCGTTCGTGCGCGAGCTCGGTCGCCTGGTGCTCGGCCGCCTTCTGGTCGCGGTCGGCGCCGCGCAGCAGCTCGCCGAGCTGCGCCGCGAAGTCGGCGCCGCCCGGCTGCGCGGGCTGCGCGTCCGGCTTTCGCGCGAGACGCGCGGCGGCCGAGAGCGCGTCGAGCGCATCGACCTTCACTTGCCGATCCTCAGCGCGGCGTCGCTCATCTCGCGCGCCTTGCGCAGCGAGAGCAGGTTGGCCTCGAACGAGCGGCTCGCCTGCATCAGGTTCGTCATCTCTTCGACGAGATCGACGTTCGGCATGCGCACGTAGCCGTTCTCGTCCGCGTCGGGATGCCCGGGATCCAGGCGCATCGAGCCGGGGCGCGGATCGACCTCGACGCGCGGCACGGTGACGACCGAGAGCTCGCGGTCGAGGCCGGCCGCGAACGAGCCGCCCGCGGGCTGCGCCTCGAACACCGGATCGCGTCGCCGATAGGGACCCCCCTCGGCGGTTCGCGTCGTGTGCGCGTTCGCGATGTTCGACGCCGTCACCGTCATGCGCACGCGCTGGGCCAGCAGGCCCGAGACCGCGATGTCGCCGATGCGAGAGACGCTCACGTTCCGCCCTCCTACGCGCGGCCGCCGGTGACGGCGGTGCGGCGCAGCGCGAGCAGGCGCGAGAGCACCTCGGCCTGCTGCACGAACTGCCCCGCGTTGCGCGACACCAGGATCAGCTCGCGATCGGGATTGACGTCGTTGCCGTCGGGCCGGGCCGGGCCGCGCTGCGCCACGCGCCGAAGCCCGGGCGCGCCGAGATCGTCGCCGGCCAGGTGCGACGCGTTCGTGCGCGCGAGCCCCGCACGCTCGAGCGCGGCGTCGAACGCGACGTCGACGCGCCGGTAGCCCGGCGTGTCCGCGTTCGCGACGTTCGCCGCGAGCACGCCCTGCCGCACGCTGCGAAAGCGCATCGCGCTCTCGACCACGCCCAGCACGTTCGTTGCCTCCACGCGCATGCGCGACTCCTTCCGGCGCCCCGAGAGAGCAACCGCCGTGCCATGCGCCGCGATCCGCCAAAGCGTCGCGATCTCGCGCAGATGCGCGACCCGCGCCACGCCACTCCCCGGCGCGCCGCGCGCGTCGCTTGCAAGCTGAAATGGCGGAATGGAAAGAGTTGCCGGGTGCGCTCGCGAGGCGGCCGGCCCGGCGCCCGCTACGCACGCGCGAGCGCGTATTCCCGGATCTTGTTGCGCAGCGTGCGCACGCTGATGCCGAGCGCCTTCGCGGCGTGCGTGCGATTTCCGCCGAAGCGCGCGAGCGCGCGCTCGATCGCGCTGCGCTCGAGCGTGCGGAGCTCGAACGTCTCGGCTTCCGGCGCGGTGCGCGGCGCCCCGAGCGGGCGCCTTGCGAGCAGCGCGGCGACGTCGAGCTCGCGGCCGGCGAAGAGCGCGGCGGCGCGCTCCATCAGCGCAGCCAGCTCGTGGGCGTTGCCGGGCAGCGGGAGCGCGCGCAACGCGGCGATCGCGTCGTCGAGGAGGATCGGCGGCGCGCTGCCGTGCGCGAGCGCGGCGCGCTCGGCGAAGGCGCGCGCGAGCTGCCCCACGTCGGCGGGCCGCTCGCGCAGCGGGGGCAGCGCGAAGACGAGGACGTCGAGGCGCAGGCGCAGCGCGGGACACAGGCGCAGGTCGTCGGCCGGGCGGCGCCGCGCGACGACCACGACGCGCACGTCGCAGCCCGCGTCGCCCGCCGCGC
>QEVM01000061.1 GCA_003576805.1 Pseudomonadota bacterium
AGCCGCGCGAGCAGGGCGCGCGCGCAGCGGCGCCTGGTCGGGAACTCGCGCTGGCGCTTCGCGACAGCGCGCGCGACGAGGACGCGCTCCTCGGGCAGCAGCGCGGCGGCGTCCACGTCGATGGGAGCGCAGGTCGCCAGCACGGCCGGCGGAAACAGTCCTGCGACGAGCGCGTCGGAGCCCACGGCCGTCGCCGCCGCGCTCACGCGGCGGGCTCGTGCGGCTTCCGGCGCTGCGCGTCTTCGAGCGCGCCGCGCACGCGCGACGCCAGCACGCGCACGCTCGGCTCGAGCACCATGCTGTCGTGATCGCCGGGCACGACGTGCACGTCGATTGCCGCCACCCAGGGCTGCCAGAAGTTGTGGTGCTCGATGCGCTCGCGCCGCCGGTTCGCGAGCCGGCCTCCGCCGAGGTCGTGACAGGCGTCGAGCGGCGGCCGGAAGAGCTGCACCTTGCCGGGATAGGGCTTCATCGCGTAGTGCGCGAGCGCTTCGCGGAACGCCGCTTCGATCTGCTCGGAGCGGAACTCGGCGGGCGTCAGCTCGGGGCGCTCGCCCTCGCGCCGGCGCTCGCGCTTCTCGAGCTCCCACTTCACGCGGTTGCGCACCCACTGCCCGAGGTAGCCGAGCCCGCCGCGCCGTACGCGCTGCCACTGCACGATCATGCGGTCGCGCCGCGTGAGCGACGGCCACGCCGGCGGCGGCGGAATCGAGTCGAGCAGGATCAGCCCCGCGACCTCCTCGCCTTGCGCGAGAAGCTGCTGCGCCATCTCGAAGGCGGTCACGCCACCGCCCGAGAAGCCGCCCAGCAGGTACGGCCCCTCCGGCTGCACGCTGCGCACCTCGCGCAGATAGTCCTCGGCCGCGTCGGGGAAGCGGCGGTGCGGCTCGTCGTCTCCGTAGAGCCCCTTCGCCTGCAGCGCGTAGACCGGCTGGTCCTTGCCGAGGTGCGCCGCCAGGTGCCGCAGGTTCAGCACGTTGCCGAACATGCCGGCCACCAGGAAGAAGGGCAGCTTGTCGGTCGCCTCGATGCGATTCATCGGGACGAGGAAGCGGTACTTCGGGCCGCGCGCCGCGGCGGGCGCCGCGCTCGCGGACGTCGCGCCGACCTCGGGCCGCAGCAGCTCGGCGCACTTCGCGACCGTCGGCGCGTCGAACAGCACCGAGATCGGATACTCGACGCCCCACTGCTTCTTGATCTTGGCGAACAGCCGCACCGCGATCAGCGAGTGACCGCCGAGCTCGAAGAAGTCGTCGTGGATGCCGATGCGGTCGACGCCGAGCAGCTCCTCGAAGAAGCCCGCGAGCGTCTTCTCGAGATCGTCGCGCGGCGCCTCGTACTCGCTGGCGAGCTCGGGGCGGTCGAACTTGACGCTCGGCGTCTCCATCTCGGCGGCGCACGCGCGCTCCAGGCGCTCGCGCCAGGGTGCGAGCGGAATCGTCGAGACGATCGTCGCGCCGCCCGACTCCGCGGAGAGCACGCGCGCGAGGGCGTCGAAGCCCTCGTCGGCGCGCAGGCCGGCCTCGAAGGTCTCGAGGAAGACGCGCTCGGCCGGCGAGAGCGGCGTGCCGTGCGCCTCGGGCCGCGTCGCGCGCACCGCTGCGCGCGGCCGCGCGAACGCCGTCTTCGGATCGAGCTTGCGCATGGCGTAGCCGTCGACCTCGACGAGCACCTCGCCGCTCGGGTCCGCGATCACGACGTCGAAGGTCGCGACCTCGCGGGCGAACTGGTTGCCCGGCCGGCTGCGCACGTGGCTCACGACGTTCGCGACGAGCGGCGCGTGCACGCGCACCCGCGCGTAGCCGAGCGGAACGTAGAGCGCGCGGCCCGGCTCGAAGCCGGGGATCGCGGGCAGCGCGAAGCCGGTCGCGATGTCGAGCAGCGCGGGGTGCAGCTCCCAGGCGCCGCAGTCGCCCGCGAGCTCCGGCGCGAGAGCGAGCTCGGCGACGCCTTCCTCGGCGCCGAAGCCGACACGCCGCAGCGTGGACCAGCGCGGCCCGAAGCCGAGCTGCGCCTCCTGCGAGCTGCGCAGCGCCTCGCCGCGCTTCGCCTCCGCGACGTCGCGCGCGCAGCGCGCGCGCAGCGCGGGAAGGTCGAGCGGAGCCGTCGCCGTCTCCACGAGCGCGGCCGCGACGCCGCGCGCGAACACCGTGGCGTCGTCGGCGCTGCGCACCTCGAACGCGTAGCTCTCGCCGCGCCGCACCAGCTCGATCTCGATGCGGCGGCTCTGGTCGTCGGCGACGACGAGCGGCGCCAGGAACGCGACGTCGCGCAGCTCGACGCCGCGCGGGCCCGCGACGTCGCGGAACGCGGCGCGCGCGAGCTCCAGGTACGCGGTGCCGGGCACGATCGCGGCGCCGTCGGGTCCGCGGTGCTCGGCCAGCACCCACAGCTCCGACGGCCGGTAGGCCGCGAGGTAGCGCCACGTCTCGGGACCGTCGGCGACGCACTCGCCGAGCAGCGGATGGCCGGGCAGGCGGCTGGTCGCGTCCTCGGCTGCTTCGCCGCGCAGGCGCTTCGAGAGCGCCGTCGCGCCGCCGACCTCGTGCCACACGCCCCACTCGAGCGCCGCGGTGAACGGCGCACCCGCCTGCGCGCGCTGCGCCGCGAAGGCGTTGAGGAAGCAGTTGGCGGCGACGTAGTCGACCTGGCCGGGCGGGCCGAGCCGCGCGCTCGTCGACGAGAACACCGCGAAGAAGTCGAGCGGCTCGTCCGCGAGCAGGCGCGCGAGCACCAGCGTGCCGTGCAGCTTGGTGGTGAAGACGCGCTCGACGGACTCGGGCGTCTTGGTCTGGATCAGGCCGTCTTCGAAGGCGCCGGCTGCGTGCAGCACGCCGTGCAGCGCGCCGAAGCGCTCCTTGGCGGCGGCGATCACTTCGCGCATGCGCTCGACGTCGGCGACGTCCGCCGCCGCGACCCAGGCGTCGCCGCCCTGCGCGCGCAGCGCGCGAACGCTGCGGATCCGGCGGCTCGTCGCATCGCGCTCGCCGTGCGTCGCGAGCCAGCCGTCCCAGCTCTCTTCGGGCGGAAGCCCCGTGCGCCCGATCAACACGAGCTTGGCGCGGTGCCGCAGCGCGAGCCGCTCGGCCAGCGCGAAGCCGATGCCGCCGAGGCCGCCCGTCACGAGGTAGGTGCCGCCGTCGCGGATGCGCGAGGCGCCCGCGCCGAGCGCCGGCGGAGTCGCGGGCTCGAACGTCTCCTCGAAGCGGTCCGCTCCGCGCAGCGCGACCACCTGCGCGTCGGGCGCGGCGGCGAGCTCCGCCAACACGGCGTCGGCGATCGGCGCGATCGGCTCGTGGCCGCGTCGCCGGAGCCAGCGCGCCGTCTCGCGGACCGGCAGCGACACGTCGACGCTCTGGCAACGCACGCCGGCGAACTCGTGCGGAATCACGCGCACCGCGCCGAGCAGCGTCGCCTTGTCCGGGTGCGGCAGCGGCTCGCCGGCCACGCTCTGCATGCCGTTCGAGAACACCGCGACGTGACGCGGCAGCGTCTCGGCGCGGTCCGCGAGCGCCTGCATCAGGAACAGCAGGCTGTAGAAGCCGCACTCCTGATTGCGGTGCAGGAAGCTCGAGCCGGGCCGGAACGTCTCGTCCGCGGTCACGGCCCAGAAGTGCGCGACGCGATCGGGCAGCAGCTCGCGCGCCGCGAGCGCGGCCGCGAGCTGGTCGTAGCCGGTGCGGCCGGCCTCGGGCGCGAGCGCGTACTCGTGGTCGCCGAAGCAGTAGAAGGTGTCGCCCGGGCGGACCGTCACGACGCTGTGTCCGGCGGCGCGCAGGCGATCGACGACCTTGCTCGCGAGACCCGCGCCGTCCTGGAAGACGAGCCACTTCTCGGGCCCGGCCGGCGCCGCGCCCGCGAGCGGCGCGCGCCGCCAGCCGGCGCGCTGGAACCAGTCGTCCATCGACGCCAGCCGCTCGAGCGGCGTCTCGCGCTCCTCCGCTGCGCTCGCGCGCTTGCCCGGCTCGATCCAGTACGGCTGCTTGTGCTCGAAGGGATAGGTCGGAAGGGCGATGCGGCGGCGCCGGCCGGCGCCGCGCAGCTTCGCGAACGAGACCGGCACGCCCGCCGCCCACGCGCGGCCGAATGCGGTGACCGCGAACTCGACGTCCGAGACCGGCTCGCTCTGCTTGCGCATCGACGGCACGATCGCGCGCGGCCGCGCCGGCTGCTGGCGCGCGAGCGAGCAGAGCGTCTGGCCGGGCCCGACCTCGAGCAGCACGCGATCCGGCTCGCGCAGCAGCTCGGCGACGCCGTCGGAGAAGCGCACGGTGTGGCGCAGATGGCGGACCCAGTACGCGGGGTCGGTGGCGTCCTCGGGCCGCACCCAGGTGCCGGTCGGGTTCGAGAGGTACGGGATCTTCGGCGGCGAGAGGCGGATCGCGGCGACGCCGCGCCCGAACTCCTCGAGGATCGAATCGAGATGGCGCGAGTGTCCGGCCGCGTTGACCGGCAGCACGCGGCACTCGAGCTCGCGTTCGGCGGCGAGCCGCTGCGCGAGCGCCTCCACGTCGGCGAGCGTCCCCGACACCGCGCACAGCGACGGGCCGTTCACGGCCGCGAGGTCGAGCGAGTCGCCGAGCAGCGCGCGGACCTCGTCTTCGGGCAGCGGCACCGACATCATCGCGCCGCCCGAGAGGCGGTCGATCAGCGTGCCGCGCAGCACGACGAGGCGCAGCGCGTCGCCGAGCGACATCACGCCGGCCACGCACGCCGCCGCGTACTCGCCGAGGCTGTGGCCGATCATCGCGGTCGGCTCGACGCCCCACGAGCTCCACAGCTTCGCGAGCGCCCACTCGGTCGCGAATACCGCGGGGCACAGCCGCGAGGGCAGCTCGAGCTCGCGGCGCGCCGCGTCCTCGTCGCCCGGCGCGGGATACATGCAGCGCTTCAGATCGAAGTCGAGCAGGCTCGCGAGCTGCGCGAAGCAGGCGTCCATCTCGCGGCGGAACACGGGCTCGTGCTCGTAGAGGTCGCGGCCCATGTTCGGGTGCTGCGCGCCGGCGCCGGCGAAGAGGAACGCGACGGGCGCGGCGCCGCTCTCGCGGCGGGCCCCGAAGACGCGCTGCGCGTCGCGGCTGCGCAGCGCCGCCGCCGCGGCGGCCGCGCTGCTCGCGGCGACGACGCGCCGGTGGTCGTGCGCCTCGCGGCCTTCCTGGAGCGTGAACGCGACGTCGGCGAGCGGCGCGTCGGCGTGCGCGTCGAAGTAGTCGGCGAGCTGGTCGGTCGCTGCGTCGAGCGCGGCGGGCGTCTTCGCCGACAGCACGAAGAGCTGCGTGGCGCGCTGCGGCGGATCGCTCGGCGGCTGCTCCGGCGCCTCCTCCAGCACGACGTGCGCATTGGTGCCGCCGATGCCGAGCGACGACACCCCCGCGCGGCGCGGCGTCGCGCCGGCCTCCCACGGGCGCAGCTCCGCATTCACGACGAACGGGCTCGACTCGAAGTCGATCTCGGGATTCGGCGCCGTGAAGTGGATCGTCGGCGGCATCTCGCGGTGCCGCATCGCCTGCACGACCTTGATCAGGCTCGCGACGCCCGCCGCCGTGTCGAGGTGCCCGATGTTCGACTTGACCGAGCCGATGCGGCAGAACTGCCGGCGCTCGGTCGTCTCGCGGAACGCCTGCGTCAGCGCCGCGATCTCGATCGGGTCGCCGACCGCGGTGCCGGTGCCGTGCGCCTCGACGTACTGGATGCTGTCGGCGTCGACGCCGGCGATCGCGAGCGCCTCGGCCGCGACCGCGGCGTGGCCGCCGACGCTCGGGGCGAGGTAGCCGACCTTGCCCGCGCCGTCGTTGTTGACGGCGGAGCCGCGGATCACCGCGTAGATCGTGTCGCCGTCCTCGAGCGCGTCGGCGAGGCGGCGCAGCACGACGACGCCGGCGCCGCTCGCGACGACGGTGCCGGCCGAGTGGACGTCGAACGGGCGGCAGTGACCGTCGGGCGCGACCGGCTCGTTCTCGCGGTAGAAGTAGCCGTGGCCGTGCGGCACGAGCACGGTGACGCCGCCGGCGAGCGCCATGTCGCACTCGCCCGACAGCAGGCTCTGGCAGGCGGTGTGGATCGCGACGAGCGAGGTCGAGCAGGCCGTCTGCACCGCGACGCTCGGCCCGCGCAGGTCGAGCTTGTACGAGACGGTCGAGGCGAGGAAGTCGCGGTCGTTGCCGGTGTGGCGCAGCAGGAAGAGGCCGACGTTGCGCACCAGCTCCGGGTTCGAGAGCAGGTTGTGGACGAAGTAGGCGTTCATGCCGCAGCCGGCGAAGACGCCGACCGCGCCGCGGAAGGTCTTCGGGCCGTGGCCGGCGTGCTCGAGCGCGGTGACCGCACACTCCATGAAGTGGCGGTGCTGCGGGTCGAGGATCGCCGCGTCCTTCGGGCCGAAGCCGAAGTAGCCGGCGTCGAACATCGCGACGTCGTCGAGCGTGCCCGCCGCCTTCACGTAGCTGGGATCGCGCAGCCAGGCGGGATCCGCGCCCGCGGCGAGCAGCTCTTCGTCGGAGAGCGCGCGGATCGACTCGACGCCGTCGCGGACGTTCCGCCAGAACTGCTCGACGTCGCGCGCGCCGGGGAACCGGCCCGCCATGCCGACGATCGCGATCGCGTTGTCCGGGCGCTCGGCCTCGCTCATGCCTCGCCGTCCTCCGCGCCGTCGCGGCGGCCCGGACGCGCGCCGCGGCGGCGGGCCAGCGCCGAGCGGCGCATCTCCGCGCGATCCTGACTCTGCTGCAGCGACGGTCCGGTCGAGCCTTCGCTCACGTACTCCGCCAGCGCGCGCACGGTCGGGAAGCGGAACAGGTCCGTGATCGACACCTTGCGCGGCAGCACCTCCGAGAGGCGCCGGTGCGTCTTCACCGCCAGCAGCGAGTGGCCGCCGAGGTCGAAGAAGTTGTCGTCGGTGCCGACGCGCTCGAGCTGCAGCACCTCGCGCCAGACGTCGATGATCGCCTTCTCGATCTCGTTGGTGGGCGCGCTCGGCGCGGCGTCGCCCGGCGCGGCGACCGCGCGCGCCTCGATCGGCGCGGGCAGCGCCTTGCGGTCGATCTTGCGGTTGGGCGTGTGCGGGAAGGCGTCGAGCGCGAGGAAGTGCGCCGGCACCATCGCCTCCGGCAGGCGCGCGCGCACCCAGTCGCGCAGCTCCTTGCCGAGCTGCGCGGCGTCGCGCCACGCCGCGGCATGGCTCTCGCGCGCGATCACGTAGCCGACGAGGCGCACGTCCCCGGGCGCGTCTTCGCGCGCGACGACGACCGCCTCGCGCACGCCTTCGTGTTGCGCGAGCGCCGACTCGATCTCGCCGAGCTCGATGCGGTGGCCGCGGATCTTCACCTGGTGGTCGATGCGGCCCAGGAACTCCATCACGCCGTCGCCGCGCCAGCGCGCCAGGTCGCCGGTGCGGTAGAGACGCGCGCCGGGCTCGGCGCGGAACGGATCGGGCACGAAGCGCTCGCCGGTCAGCTCGGGGCGGTTCAGGTAGCCGCGCGTCACGCCGGCGCCGCCGATGAAGAGCTCGCCCGCGACGCCGGGCGGGACCGGGTCGCCGTTCGCGTCGAGCACGTAGAGCTGGGTGTTCGCGATCGGGCGGCCGATCGGGATGGCCGCGCCGTTCGCTTCGACCGCGTGCGTGCTCGACCAGATCGTCGTCTCGGTCGGGCCGTACATGTTGACGATGCGCGCGGACGTCGCCTCGGCGAGCTGCGCCGCGAGCTGCGGCGGGAACGCTTCGCCGCCGATCAGCATCGCCCGCAGCGAGCCGAGCGCCGCGCGCGACTCGTCGTCGTGGAGCAGCATGCCGGCCAGCGACGGCGTGCACTGCATGTGCGTGACGCCGTGGCGGCGGATCAGCTCGCCGACCGACGCGCCCGCCGACGCCGCGCGCGGCTGGGCCAGCTCGCGCACGCGGTCGAGGTGCGCGAGGTGCGCGAGCACGTCGTCCTCGGCGACGCCGAAGTCGATCAGGCACGCGATCTCGTCGACGCCGAGGCCCTTCAGCCGATCGACCATCGCGAGGCAGCGCTCGGCGTCGCCGAACAGCGCGCTCGTCTCGAAGTAGCGCTCGAAGGAGTACTCGAGCAGGCCTTCCAGCTCTTCCGCCGAGAGGTCGTTGATGTCGACGTCGGTGACGGCGGTGCCGTCGGCGCGCCGCTTGAACGCGGTCCAGCTGCTCGCGAAGTTCTTCACGAGCCCGACCGAGCTGCCCAGGTAGTCCATCATCGGACGCCGGACGGTGGCGCGGACGGTCGCGTCGTCGTCGCCGACGAAGGTGTGCAGCATCAGCGTGACGTGGCCCTCGCCCGGGTGGCCGTGCTTCTTCCACGCGTCGCGGTAGATGCGCAGCCGCTCCTCGACCTCGTCGAGCGTCTGCCCGAGCAGGTGCGTGAGCACGTGCGCGCCGATCTCTCCCGCTTTGCGGAAGGTCTCCGGCGTGCCGGCCGCGGTGAGCCACACGGGCAGCTCCGCCTGGATCGGGCGGGGCAGGGTGCGGATCTCGAAGAGGTCGCCGTTCGGGCCGGGGAACGAGAGCGCCTCGCCGCGCCACAGCCGCCGCACCTGCTCGATGCCCTCGATCATGTAGGTGCGCGCGTCGGCGAAGTGGTCCGGGCCGAGCACGAAGTCGCGCGGCTGCCAGCCCGACGCGAACGAGATGCCGACGCGTCCGTTCGAGAGGTTGTCGACGACCGACCACTCCTCGGCGATGCGCGCGGGATGGTGCAGCGACATCACGACGCTGCCCGAGCGCAGCGCGATGCGCTTGGTCACCGCGGCGACCGCCGCGCTCGTGACCGACGGATTCGGGTAGAGGCCGCCGAAGGCGTGGAAGTGCCGCTCGGGCGTCCACACCGCGGCGAAGCCGTGCGCGTCGGCGTACTTCGCGCCCTCGAGCAGCAGCCGGTACTTGTCGCGTCCGGTCCCTTCCTCGCTCGCGAAGTACATGAGGCTGAACTCGATCGCGCGATCGGCGAAGCGTCCGGCGCGGCCCTGGCCGGCCGCCGCGCGCCGCTCGTCCTCGTACAGCACGACCTGGAAGCCGCGCGCGAGCGTCCAGAACAGCTCCAGCACCGAGATGTCGAACGAGAGGCTCGTCACCGCGAGCCAGACGCGCTGCGAGCCGTCGCTCGTCTCGTGCGGGATGCGCTCGTCCATCCCGCTGAAGAAGTTCACGACGTTGCGGTGCTCGACCATCACGCCCTTGGGCTTCCCGGTCGAGCCCGACGTGTAGATCACGTACGCGAGGTGCGAGGGCAGCGACGCCGAGACGGGGTTGGTTGACGGCGAGTCGGCGAGCTTCTCGCCGAGCGCGTCGAGCACGACGACGCGCGCCCGGTGCCGCGGCAGCTCCGGCACGAGGTGCGACTGCGTGAGCAGCACCGGCACGTCGGCGTCCTCGATCATGAAGGCCACGCGATCGCGCGGATAGTGCGGGTCGAGCGGCACGTAGGCGCCGCCCGCCTTGTGGATCGCGAGCAGGCCGACGATCAGCTCGAGCGAGCGCTCCGCGAAGACGCCGACGCGCACGTCGGGGCCGACGCCGAGCCCGCGCAGATGGTGCGCGAGCCGGTTCGCGCGCTCGTTCAGCTCGCGGTAGCGGAGCGCCTCGCCGCGGAACACCACGGCCGTGGCGTCCGGCGTGCGCGCGACCTGCGCCTCGATCAGATGGTGCACGCACGCGTCGCGCGGGAACTCGGCGGCGGTGTCGTTCCACTCGCGCAGGACGCGCTCCGCCTCGCTCGCCGAGAGCAGCGAGAGCGCGGCGAGCGGGCGGTCGAGATCGGCCGCCATCTGCTCGATCAGGTGCACGAGGTGGCCCAGCAGACGCTCGGCGGTGTCGGCGTCGATGCGCGGCTCGTCGAAGGCGAGCTTGAGCACGAGCTGGGGCTGCGCGTAGGCGTAGAGCGTCAGCGCGTAGTTGGTCTTCTCGTGCAGCCGGAAGCGGCGGCGCTCGAAGGCGGGGCCGCGCGCGCGCATCTGTCCGTCGAGCGTGTCGCGGTCGAACACGAGCAGGCTCTCGAACAGCGGCGCGCCCGCGCGCAGCTCCGACCAGCCCTGCATCTCGACGAGCGGCGCGTGCTCGTGCGGGCGCACGTCGCGCTCTTGCTGGCGGAGCTCGACCAGCCAGTCGCGCAGCGAGCGCGCGCCGTCCAGGCGGACGCGCACGGGCAGCGTGTTGATGAAGAGGCCGACGATCGAGTCGGCGCCCTCGACGGAGCTCGCGCGCCCGGCGCGGGTCGCGCCGAAGACGACGTCGTCCTCGCCGCTGGTGCGGCCGAGCAGCAGCGCGAGGGCGCCCTGCACGATCGTGCCGACGCTGACGCCCGCTTCGCGCGCGCGGCGCTCGAGCGCGGCCGTCGTCTCGGCGGAGAGCATGCGCTCGCGCTCGCCGCGACCGGTCGGCGCGCCGGCCGCCGGCGGAGCGGGCAGCGGGGTCGGCGTGCGGAAGCCCGCGAGGCGCTCGCGCCAGAACGCTTCGGCCGGCCGCAGGTCGAGCCGCGACACGTGCGCGACGTGGTCGGCGTACGGCCGCGTCGGCGGCAGCTCGATCGACTCGCCGCACCGGTCGGCGTCGTAGAGCGCGAACACCTCGCCCAGCACGATCGGGAACGAACGGCCGTCGAGAACGATGTGAGGAAAGCTCCAGACGACCGCGCTGCGCGCGTCGCCCGTGCGGAACGCGGCGAGACGCAGCAAGGGCGCCTCGCGCAGATCGAAGCCGCGCTCGCGGTCGGCCCGGAGATGCTGCGCCAGCCGCTCGTCTGCGTCGGTGGCGCCGCGCCAGTCCTCGACCACGAGCGGGAGCTCGACGCGCCGCAGGACCTCCTGGACGGGCTCCTCCACGTTCTCCCAGCGGAAGCGCGTGCGTAGAACGCCGTGTCGCTCGGCGACGCGCTCCCACGCGCGCCGGAACGCGGGCACGTCGAGCTCCTCGTCGAGCTCCATGACGATCTGCTCGATGTCGACGCCGGAGTGGGGAAACGAGAGGTGGTGGAAGAGCATCCCCTGCTGGACTGCGGTGAGGCCATGGGTCGTGTCGAGCTCGTCGGCCATCGTTCCTCGCGTCGAAGTCGGCGCCTCGTGAGTGTCCCCGACAGGCATCTGAGCCTGACCTGCCGGCTGCCGGGCGCGCTTTTTCCGAAAATGTCCGAACCACTATAGGGGGCCGCGTCCGGCCTCGGATCACCCATTTGTGAGTGCCGGCCCGGACGAAACGGTTGCTCCCGGCGCTGCGCGGCCCATGCCTCGGGACTGCGCGTCAGCAAACCGGTTTCGGGTGCATTCCGCCGCCCCTTGAGTTGGGGACCCGACACGTCCGCAGGGAACCGATTTTCCCAATCCGAGCCGGTGCGCGACACACGAGTGGGTTCGTCGCCCCCATGCAAGTGGTTGATTCCACTGACATTCAGAAGCGGCACGCGCCGTGCATTGGAGCCGCGCAATTGGGAAGGGGGCCGCTCCTGGCGGTCTGCCTTCCCATTCTTTTGGGCGCTCGATTTTCGGGCCGCTCGATCGAGATCGGGTCCAGTCGTCCAGCGCGGTCCCCTTCGACGCCGAGGCGCGGCGAGCCGGCGATTGCCGGCGCGGTGCGGTGCTCGGGGGGAGGAAGAGATGCGATTGGCTGGCTGGATGCAGGCTGCCGCGGCTGCACTGCTGCTCGGACCGCTCGGTGCGCAGGCGACGCCCCTGAACGTGCTGGAGGGAACGTCGCAGTCGCTCGGCGGGCTCACGTTCCACTTCACCAAGATCGAGGAGGCGGGCGGCCTCGACCTCGCGAGCCTCGATCTCATGCTCGTGTCCGACGCGCTCGGCGTCGGGTTCGACGTGACGCCGCTCGTCGCCGGGGCGCTCGGCGCCACCGAGGGCGCGCTCCGGGATCTGAAGCTCGAGTTCACGGTGACGTCCGCTGCGGGCGTCGACCGGGCCGGGAACCATCTCCAGGCGACGGCAACGGGCGCCGGCTCGTCGGCCAGCGTCTCGGAGCTGATCGACGAGGCGCCCGCGGTCGATCTCGGCGTGTTCGTCGCGTGGTTCGGTGGCGCGCCCGACAACGTCCAGGATCTGGGCGTCACGCTGCACACGCTGACGGTCACCAAGAACCTGGTGCTGGCGGCGGGCGCCGAGGGCGAGGCCGACATCACCCGGCTGTCGCAGCGCTTTGGAGTCGTGCCCGAGCCGGCGACCGCGGGGCTGTTGCTGGCGGGTGTCGCGGGGCTCGCGCTCGGGGGCCGACGCCGGATCCGGTAGCCGATCCCGAGGGGTGTCGTTCGCGACTCGCAGGAGAGTTGCAACCTCCGGGTCGTTTTGGCCACTATACGACGACCGGTGCGGCCCGAAGGGTTCGAGCGGTTCAAGCAGGAGACGAGCGGAACATGCGGCACACGATGCAGTCGGTCCTTCACGCGGCGGCGGCCTTGGCGCTCTCGATCGGGCTCGCCGGAAGCGCGCACGCGCTCACGCTCGCCGAGCTGAATGCCGGCGCGAGCTTCAGCACGCCCGACGGGACGCTGACCTTCCAGAACTTCAGCGTGACGACCAGCGATGCGTTCGCGGGCATCGACCTCGCGGCGATCGAGGTCGAAGCGCTTCCCAGCGTCGGCTTCGGCTTCAAGGTGCTCGAGTTCGACGCGCCGCTCGTCGTCGCGGGCGACGCGATCGGCGGCATGCGCATCGCCTACGACGTCGTCGCGAACTCCGCGTTGATCACGAGCGTGGGCCTGCGCTTCACCGGCACCGCGATCGGCACGGGCGCCTCGGCGCGCATCTTCGAGACGGTGACGTCGCCCGCCGGCGCCGTGACGCTCGAAGCGATCCGCGTCGCGGGCGGCACGCAGGATCCCGAGGACGTCGCCGATCTCCCCGCCGGCGTGCGTCAGATCGGCGTCGTGAAGCAGATCACGCTCGACACCTCGAGCCGCCTCGGCATGCTCGCGCAGATCTCCGAGTTCGAGCAGCGCTACGCGGTCGCGCCGATCCCCGAGCCCGGCGCCTTCGCGATCTTCGCGGCCAGCCTCGGCCTCGTCGTGACCGCCTCGCGCCGCCGCTGGCTGTAGCCGCGATCGATCCCAGCCGCGTTCAGCGGCTCTGGATCCGAGCGCGCGTGCCCGGGAGCTGGCCGCGGTTGACGCCGACGCGGACCGGGACGTCGGCGCGCCGCGGGTCGTAGATCACGAAGTCCGGCAATCCGTCGCCGTCGAGGTCGCCGGAGCGCATGCGTCCGACGCTGTCGATCGCCTGGCGCGCGCTCACGCGCTCGAACGGCCGCTCCGCTGCGCCGAGCCAGATCTCGATCGCCTTGCCGCCCGCCGACGACACGAGATCGCGCAGGCCGTCGCCGTTCCAGTCGACGCCGAGCGTCGGCGGAAAGCCGCGCGGGCGCAGCGTCTCGAAGTCGAAGGGAAACGAGAGCCGGCGCGTGAGCCACGGCTTCGGCTCGAACGTGGCGCCCGCGGCAGGGCGGTGGATGGCGGCCTCGAGATCGACGGAGCGCTGCAGGAACAGCTCGGCGATCTGCAGCAGCCCGAACGGCAGGAAGACGCGCAGCCACTCGGGCCGGCCGTCGCCGTCGAGGTCGACGATCTCGTCGGCGGCGACGCCGCCGCGGCGCTCGAGCACCTGGTCGGGCTGCGCGAGGTCGAAGCGGCCGCCGCGATTGCGATGGATGCGCGTGCGATTGGCGGCGCGCAGCAGGCCGCCGCTCGCGTGCGAGATGAGCAGGTCGGCGCGGCCGTCGCCGTCGAGATCGCGCAGCGCGCTGCGCACGGAGCCCGAGTTGCGCACCTGGTCCTCGAGCGGGATCAGCCGCAGCGGCAGCTCGGGATCGGGCGCGGCGGCGAAGCTGCCGTCGTCGCGCTGGCGGAAGATGCGGAGCGCGTGGCGATTCGACGCGACGACGTCGGTGCGCCCGTCGCCGTCGACGTCGGCGGTCTGCAAGGTCGGCACGTCGAAGTAGAGCTCGACCTCGTTCTCGCCGATCTCGGGCCCGGGGCGCACCGGAACGAGATAGTTGGCGCGCCCGCCGACGCGCAGCTCGCTCACGACCTCGCCGGCGGCGCCGAGCACCCAGGCCACGTCCAGGCCCGGAATCAGCAGTCGGCCCGGCCCGAGCTCGGGGCGCGCGAGACGGAGGCGATCGAGCCCGCGCTCGTCGGGACGCACCGCGATCGTCGGCGGCGCCGGCACCAGGATCTCGCGCCAGCTCGCGTTCGCGCCGGCGCGCGTCGCGACGCGCACGCCGTCGCGCTCGAGCAGCAGCAGCTCGAGCCCGGCCCGCCCGTCGAGATCGGCGACGTCGTAGGCCGTGGCGCCGGCGGGCAATGGCGCCGACCAGCTCGGCCGCTCCGGCAGCGTTCCGTCCGCGTCCGGCACGAAGCCGTGCATCTCGCGCGCCTCGTCGGGCCAGAGTCCGCGGATCGCGGCGAGCCACAGCTCCGCGCGTCCGTCGCCGTCGAGGTCGGCGAACTCGGCGGCGACCACGCGGCCCGCGAGCGCGAGCGTCTGCACGCGGAACGGATCGCTCGCGTCCTGCGCGCGCGCCGCTTGCGCGCCGAGCGCGATGGCCAGCGAGAGCACGGCGCGGCGGCGTCGCATGATCGCGAGAGTAGGTAGCGGGCGATGCGCCGCAATCGAACGGGAATCGAGTCGGCTGAGCTACGCTCGCGCGGCGGGGAAGAGCGGAGGCGCCGAATGAACGGCCGCACGAGAGCGATCGATCCGGCGTTCGACCGGCACGATCCGCGTCCGTTGGAGCCGGCTTCGTTCGATCCGGGCCGCGCGGGCCTGCATCCGCGCTGCTTCTCGCGCGACGCCGTCGATCCCGCGACGGCGCAGCTCAACGAGGCGATCGAGAAGATCCTCGCGCTCACGCCGCCGATCCACTCGCTGAAGCCCGCCGAGATCCGCGCGGCGCGCGAGCGCGGCGAAGGCATCTGGGGGCCGGTCGTGACCGTCGACGACGCGCGCGTGCGCCGGATCCCGGGCCCGGCCGGCGAGATCGGCATCCGCGTGATCGCGCCTCCGTCACCGCGCGGTGTCTACTTGCATTTCCACGGCGGCGGCTGGGCGCTCGGCGCGGCGCACCATCAGGACGTCCCGAACAAGCGCCTGTCCGCGGCGTGCGACATGGCCGTGGTCAGCGTGGACTACCGGCTCGCGCCCGAGGATCCCTATCCCGCCGCGCCCGACGACTGCGAGGCCGCCGCGCTCTGGTTGGTCGAGCACGCCGAGCGCGAGTTCGGCACGCGGCGCCTGCTGATCGGCGGCGAGTCGGCCGGCGCGCACCTCTCGGTCGTGACGCTGTTGCGCCTGCGGACCGGCACGGCCTCGCGCCGTTCGCCGCCGCGAACCTGCTGTTCGGCGCCTACGACCTCTCGCTCACGCCGAGCGCGCGCGGCTGGGGCGAGCGCAACCTGATCCTCTCGACGCCCATCATCGAGTGGTGCGTCGACCACTTCGTGCCCGAGCCGCTGCGGCGCCATCCCGACGTGTCGCCGCTGTACGCCGACCTCGCGGGGCTGCCGCCCGCGCTGATCAGCGTCGGCACCGAGGATCCGCTGCTCGACGACTCGCTCTTCCTGCACGCGCGCTGGCTCGGCGGCGGCAGCGAGGCGCAGCTCGCGCTCTGGCCCGGCGGCGCGCACGGCTTCACCGCGTTCCCGATCCCGCTCGCCGAGCGCGCCAACGCCCGGATCGCCGAGTTCCTCGCGAACGCGTGATCCTCCGCTTCTTCGCCTACGGCCTGCTCGGCTGGTGCGCCGAGGTCGTCTGGACCGCGCTGCTGGAGTTCCTGCGCACGCGCGACCTGCGGCTCGCCGGCACGTCGTATCTCTGGATGTTCCCGATCTACGGCTCGATCGCGTTCCTGTACGAGCCGCTGCACGACGCCGTGCGCGGCGCGCCGATCGGGCTGCGCGCGCTGGTCTGGGCGGTGGGCTTCACGGCCGTCGAGTGGGCGAGCGGCTGGGCGATCGGGCGCGTCACCGGACGGTGTCCCTGGGACTACGTCGCGGCGGGCGCGCGCTTCGCCATCGATCCGTACGTGCGCTGGGACTACTTCCCGCTGTGGGCCGCCGTCGGGCTCGCGCTCGAGCCGGTGCACGACTTCCTCGTGCGCGTGACGCCCGCGATCGCCGCCGCGCTCTGAACGCCGCCCGCGCGTCGCCAGCTGCTAGAATGGACGGCCCTTCCCGCAGCACGGAGCGATCCCGCATGTCCTCGCCGCTCAACCGCATCTCCCGCCGCATCACCCAGCCGAAGAGCCAGGGCGCCTCCCAGGCGATGCTGTACGCGACCGGCCTCACCGAGGCGGACATGGAGAAGGGGCAGGTCGGGATCGCGAGCTGCTGGTACGAGGGCAACTCCTGCAACATGCACCTGAACGACCTCGCGGCGCGCGTCAAGGAGGGCGTCGTCGCCGCGGGCCTCGTCGGCATGCGCTTCAACACGATCGGCGTCTCCGACGGCATCTCGATGGGCACCGAGGGCATGAGCTTCTCGCTGCCGTCGCGCGATCTGATCGCCGACTCGATCGAGACGGTCATGTCGGCGCAGTGGTACGACGCGCTCGTCGCGCTGCCCGGCTGCGACAAGAACATGCCCGGCTGCCTGATCGCGATGGCGCGCTTGAACCGCCCGGCGCTGATGGTCTACGGCGGCACGATCCGCGCCGGGCGCGGCTGCAAGGGCGACGCGCTCGACATCGTGTCGGCGTTCCAGTCCTACGGCGAGTTCATCGCCGACCGCATCGACGAGGAGACGCGCTTCGACATCGTGCGGCACGCCTGCCCCGGCGCCGGCGCGTGCGGCGGCATGTACACGGCCAACACGATGGCGTCGGCGATCGAGGCGCTCGGCATGTCGCTGCCGTACAGCGCCTCGATCCCGGCCGAGGACCCCGGCAAGATCGAGGAGTGCCTGCGCGCGGGCGGCGCCGTGCGCGCGCTGCTCGAACGCGATCTCAAGCCGCGCGACATCATGACGCGGCCCGCGTTCGAGAACGCGATCGCGGTCGTCTCCGCGCTCGGCGGCTCGACCAACGCGGTGCTGCACCTGCTCGCGGTGGCGCGCGCCGCCGGCGTCGCGCTCTCGCTCGACGACTTCCAGGCGGTCTCGGACCGCGTGCCCCTGCTCGCCGACTTGAAGCCGAGCGGCCGCTGGGTGATGGAGGACCTGCACCGCGTGGGCGGCACGCCCGCCGTGATGAAGCTCCTGCTCGAGCAGGGCGTGCTGCACGGCGACTGCATGACCGTGACGGGCAAGACGCTGGCGGAGAACCTCGCGCTGCTGCCCGCGCTCTCCGCGGGCCAGGAAGTGATCCGGCCGTGGAGCGATCCGATCAAGGACACCGGCCACATCCAGATCCTGCGCGGCACGCTCGCGCCCGACGGCTCCGTCGCGAAGATCACCGGCAAGGAAGGTCTCGTGTTCGCGGGCGCCGCGCAGGTCTTCGAGCGCGAGGAGGCGATGATCGCCGCCGCCGAGCGCGGCGAGCTTCGCAAGGGCTCGGTGATCGTGATCCGCTACGAGGGCCCGAAAGGCGGCCCCGGCATGCCCGAGATGCTGACGCCGACGTCGATCATCATGGGCGCCGGCCTCGGCAACGACGTCGCGCTGATCACCGACGGCCGCTTCTCCGGCGGCTCGCACGGCTTCATCATCGGCCACGTCGTGCCCGAGGCGCAGGACGGCGGGCCGATCGCGCTCGTGCGCGACGGCGACCGCATCACGATCGACGCCAAACGGCGCGTGATCGACCTCGAGGTGCCGGCCGACGAGCTCGAGCGGCGGCGCCGCGCATGGGTTGCGCCGCCGTTGCCGGCGCAGCGCGGCGTGCTCGCGCGCTACGTCCGCAGCGTGCGCTCCGCATCCGAGGGCTGCGTCACCGACGAATGAACGAGTGACGTGCGCGCCGCGCATGTCACCGCTCCTTCATCGCTGCGCTTCCGTCTTCCTATACGATCGTCCGCAGTCGTGATCCGGCGCAGGGTCACGCGCTGCGGAGGGACGGGGTGGCGCTCGCGTACGAGACCGCGCTGCTCGTCACCGTCGCGCTCGCCGGCTGGTGCGCGCTCGACGTGCTGCTCGATCCGATGCGCCGGCGACGGCTCGCCTGCGTCGGCGTGCTGGCGCTCGCGGCGCTGCTGTGGACGGCCGGGACGCTGCTCCTGCTCGACGCGCGCGCGCCGGGCGAGGTGATCGCGGCGCGGCGCGTGCTGTTCGCGGGCGTGTGCACGCTGCCGGCCGCTTGGGTGTGGTGCGCGCTGGCCGCCGCGCGCCCGCACGCGCTCGCCGCGGCGCGCCGCGCGTTCCTCGTGCTGCTCGCGCCGGGCGCGCTCGCGTACGCCTGTCTGTACGTCGCGCCGGGCCTCTTCGCCGACTGGTACGCGCAGCCGATCGTGCGCGGGCCGCTCTTCTACGCGAACGCCGCGTGGTCGTGGCTGCTGATCGCGGCGGGCGCGGGCGTCCTCGCGCACGCCTCGCGGCGCAGCGCCGGCGGCAGCCCCGCGCAGCAGGCGGCCGCGCTCGGCGGCGCGGCGCTGCCGCTCGTCGTGAACGCCGTCTACGTGCTGTTCGAGGTGCCGGCGTGGCCGTGGGACCCGACGCCCGTCGCCTTCGGCGTCTCGGCTGCGACGTTCCGGCTGCTGGTGATCGACGTCGCGTGGGCGGCGCACCATCCGCCGGTGGCCCGCGCCGAGGTGGTGTCGCAGATGCGCGACGCGGTGCTCGTCGCCGACCGCTCGCGCCGCCTCGTCGACTGGAACGACGCCGCCGCGCGCACGCTCGGCAGCGCGGTGGCCGAGGGACGCCCGCTCGACCACCTGCTGCGCGCGCTGCCGCGCGGGGCGCAGCGCGCGCTCGAGGTGCGCGAGTTCCCGCTGCGCCGGCGCGGCCAGGTGTTCGGCGTCGGCGTGGTGATCGCCGACCGCACCGCGCAGCGCGACGCCGAGATCCGCCTCGAGATGGCGACCCGCCTCGAGGCGCTCGGCTATCTCACGGCCGGCGTCGCGCACGAAATCAACAATCCGCTCACCTACGTGTCGGCGAACCTCGCGTTCCTCGACCCGCTCACCGACGCGGTGTCGCGGCCGGCCGGCGTGCAGGCGATGCCGCCCCGGCTGCGCGCGCTCGCCGAGGAGGCGCCGCAGCTGCTCGCCGACGCGCGCGAAGGCACCGAGCGCATCCAGCGCGTCGTCGAGAAGCTCGCCAAGTTCGACCAGGCGCGCGCGTCCGGCGGCGCGCCCACGCCCGTCGACGTGCGCGCCGCGGTCGAGCGCGCGGTCGCGATGGCGGCGTTCGGCAAGCGCGAGCGCCCGATCGAGGTGCGCGGCACGGCGCGCATCGCGCACGCGATCGAGACCGACGTCATCCACGTCGTGTTCCAGCTCCTGCTCAACGCGATGCAGATGGGCGGCGACGACATCCCGATCGCGGTGACGATCGAGGGCGCCGGCGACGAGATCGCGGTGCGCGTCGCGGACCGCGGGCCCGGCATCGCGGAGCACGACCTGCCGCACCTGTTCGAGCCCTTCTACACGACGCGGCGGCCCGGCGCGCATCTCGGTCTCGGGCTCTCGCTGTGCTGGGAGCTGGCGCGCCGCAGCGGCGGGCGGCTCGAGGCGGCCAACCGCTCGACGGGCGGCGCCGTCTTCACGCTGTGGCTGCGCAGCGAGCCCGGCTGAGCGCCGCGCGTCAGCTCCGGCGCGGCAGGCGCGGCAGCGCCCACGCCTGCGCGGCCGCGCCGAGCAGCTCCGTCGCGACGAACGCATAGAGCACCGGCGTCACGCCGCGCAGCTCGATCGCCCCGACGAGGATCGCCGCGACCGCGCAGCGCGCCGCCGCGTCGGCCGCGACCAGCTCGCGCCACGGCCGCGCGATGCGCACCCACGCCCACAGCACGCCGAGCGCGCCCGCCAGGTTCGCGAGCAGCAGGCCGATCGGCGCGAGCGGCGGCGACGGCGTCGCGAGCCCGAGCGCGGCGTCCGCCTCCGCGAGCGCCGCGAGCAAGCGCGTCTCGAGTCCCGGCAGCAGGCACGCGGTCGCGACGAGATCGAAGCCGGCCGCGGCGCGCGCCACGCGCCGCGCGCTGCGTTCGCGCGTTCGCTCGCTCTCTCCCACGCCGGTACCCTCCCGCCGCCGCAGGGTATCTCCGAACGGTGCCCGCGGAAGCAGCGAGGAGCGCACGTGTACGAGGAGATTCTCTACGAGGTCGCCGATCCGGTCGCGACCATCACCCTGCACCGGCCGGCGCAGCTCAACGCGTGGACCGACCGCATGGCGGCCGAGGTGAAGCACGCGCTCGCCGCGGCGGAGTCGGACCGGCGCGTCGTGGTGATCGTGCTGACGGGTGCGGGCCGCGGCTTCTGCGCGGGCGCCGACCTGCAGCGCCTGAAGGCGATCACCGAGGGCGAGCGCGGCATGCAGGCGCCGCCCGAGCTGGCGGACGCCGACCCGGGCGATCCGTCGGTCGGCGCGTCGTTCCGCGGCAACTACACGTATCTGATGTCGATCCGCAAGCCGGTCGTGGCCGCGATCAACGGCGCCTGCGCCGGCATGGCGATGCCGATCGCGCTCTCGTGCGACGTGCGCTTCGCGTCGGACCGCGCCGTCTTCACGACCGCCTTCTCGCGGCGCGGCCTGATCGCCGAGTGGGGACTCTCCTGGCTGCTGCCGCGCCTCGTCGGCCCGGCGCACGCGCTCGACCTGTGCTTCTCGGCGCGCAAGGTGGACGCCGCGGAGGCCGAGCGCATCGGCCTCGTGAACCGCGTGTTCCCGCACGACGAGCTGCTCGCCCGCACGCGCGAATGGGCGGAGGAGGTGGCCGCGAACTGCTCGCCGACCTCGATGCGCATCATGAAACGCCAGGTCTACCAGCACCTCACCGAGACGCTCGCGCACGCGGAGCAGGAGGCGGTCCGGCTCATGGTCGAGAGCTTCGACCGGCCCGACTTCCGCGAGGGCGTGCTCTCGTTCCTGGAGAAGCGCGCGCCGAAGTTCGAGCGCGTGTGAGCTACGCGAGCGGCGCGTCGCGCTCTTCGGGCGGCGCGTCCGCAGCGACCGCGGCCGCGGGCTCGGCGAACAGCGCCGACGTCCGGTAGATCTCGAACAGCTCCTGGGCGAACACCTTGACGACGGCGGCCGCCGGCACGGCGATCAGCAGGCCGAGGAAGCCGAACAGGTCGCCGCCGATCAGCAGCGCGACGATCACGAGCGCGGGGTGCATGCCCACCGTCTGCCCGACGATGCGCGGCGTCAGCACGAAGCCCTCGAGCGTCTGGCAGATCACGTACCAGCCGAGCACCGCGGCGAGGTGCCAGTCGAAGCCGAACTCGAGCACGCACAGCGTGCCCGCCGCGAGCAGCGCGACGACGTTGCCCAGATACGGGACGAGCGCGAGCACGCCGGCGACGAAGCCGACGCCGAGCGCGAGGTCGACGCCGATCACGGCGAAGCCGACGGCGTAGAGCGCGCCGAGCGTCATCGCGACGATGAGCTGGCCGCGCAGGAAGCCGGAGACCAGGCGGTCGACCGTGCGCACCTTGTCGAGCACGTAGCCGCGCTGGCGCGGCGGAACCCAGCGGCCGACGCGCGCCACCAGTTGATCGAACTCGACGAGCAGGTAGTAGGCGAGGATCGGGATCACGAGCAGGCCGATCAGCGACGTCGCCGTGCCGAACACCGCGGCGAGCGCCTGCGTGACGAAGGCGCGTACCGCATCGAGCGGCAGCGGGATCTCGCCGCTGCGCACGCGCTCGACGATGTCGTCGATCGTGTGCGGCAGCTCGATGCCGAGCCGCGCCTCGATCTCGGGCAGCACGACGGTCACCAGCCGCTCGAGGTAGCCCGGCATGTGCGCCGCGAGCGACGCGATCTCGCGCTGCAGCTTGGGCACCAGCACGAGCACGCCGCCGAGCAGCGCGACGCCGACCAGCCCGAGCAGCAGGAAGATCGCGAAGGAGCGCCGCACGCCGCGCGCTTCGAACAGGTCGATCAGCGGGTCGAGCAAGTACGCGATCACGAACGCGGCGGCGAGCGGCGTGAGCGCCGCCTTCAGCACCCACAGCACCGCGAACAGCGCGCCGATCACGACGGCCGCGATCACCGCGCGGCGGCCCGAGCGCGCCAGGAAGTCGCGGTCGGCCTGCCGCGCGGCATCGCGGCCGGCGTCGCGTTGCTCGACCTCGCCCGATGCCCCCATGCCGCGGAGCCTATCACTGTGCAATGCTCCGCGCGCCGTGCATCCCATCCTGTTCCGCGTCGGCAGCTACGAGGTCCCGAGCTACGGCGTGTTCCTCACGCTCGCGTTCGCGGCCGGCATCTGGGTGGCGCAGCGCCGCGCCGCCGCGCGCGGCATCGACCGCGAACGCATCCTCGACGTCTGCATGCTGATCCTGTTCACGTCGATCGTCGGCGCGCGGCTGCTCTGGGTCGTGACGCACCTCGAGCAGTTCCAGGCGCCGCACGGCTCGTGGACCGATGCGTTGAATCCGTTCCGCGGCGGCGCCTACGTCGGCTTCGCGGGCCTCTCGGTGCTGGGCGGCGTGGTGCTCGCGACGGTGTCGGCGCTCGGCTTCCTCGCCTGGAAGCAGATGCCCGTGCTCGCGACCGCCGACGTGCTCGCGCCGTCGGTGGCGCTCGGGCAGGCGATCACGCGCATCGGCTGCCTGCTGAACGGCTGCTGCTACGGCCTGCCGTGCAGCGGCGCGTTCTGCATCCAGTACCCGCCCGACAGCGCGGTGCACGCCGCCTACCACGGCGCGGCCGTGCACGCGACGCCGCTCTACTCCGCCGCCGCGGGCCTCCTCTTCTTCGTGTTGCTCTCCGCGCTGCTGCGGCGCGCGCCGTTCCCCGGCGCGGTGTTCGCGGCGTTCCTCGCGCTGGTGGGCCTCGAGCGCATCTTCCTCGACCTGGTGCGCCACCAGGACGCGTCGGTCGTCTGGCTCCACCTCGGCGACACGCCCTTCACCGCCAACCAGGCGGTCTCGGTCGGGCTGCTGGTCGCGGGCGTCGCGCTGTTCGCGGCGCTGCGCGGCCGCGCGCGCGCCGGGGAAGCCGCGCCGGCGTAGCCGGCTGCGCGAGCCGAGCGCGTGAAGGTCCTCATCGTCGCGAACCCCGCCGCCGGCAGCGGGCGCGGCCGCGAGCGCGCCGAGCGGCTGGTGCGCGCGCTGGCCGCGCGCGGCCAC
>QEVM01000341.1 GCA_003576805.1 Pseudomonadota bacterium
GCCCGCCGCGCGCGCGCGATGGCGTCGCGGTCGCGCGCGAACGCCTCGCTCGCGAGCGCGGGCGACGCAGCGAGCGGCGCCGCGCCGCGCGCGTCGCCGCTCGGCGAGAGCGCGACGTAGGCGCCGAACGGCGCGAACGGCTGCAGCTCGGTCGAGTGCCAGAGCAGGCCGGCGGCCGGCTGTACGACGCACGCGTTCAGCACGAACAGGTTGCCGACGCTGGTCGCGTTGGCGAAGCGGTGGCCGGTGCGGTCGCGCAGGATCTCGGCCGCGACCGCCGGCGTGATGCGGCCGAGCCGCCGCTCGACGGCGCGCTCCATGCCGAGCTGGCGCGCGAACGAGTCGGGCGAGCGGTAGCGGTCGAAGGGCAGCATCGACGCCGAACGCGCGTGGTTGGCGTGCGCGAACCAGTCGCCGCTCGGGCGGTACACCGAACAACCGCTCGCGGGTCTGCACTCCAGCAGCGCGATCGCGCCCGACGCGTCCGCCATCGCGACGAAGTTGGCGGCGCCGAGCCGCTCCGTCTCGGCGAAGACGCGGATGCCGTCCTCCACCGTGCGCGCGGTCTGCAGCGCGCGGCGCTGCGGCCACTCGGGCCGCAGCAGCGTCACGAGCGGCTCGGTGTCGAAGTAGTTCAGCGAGATCGCGAAGCCGGCTTCGTTGAGGCCGATCACCGGCAGGTGCAGCAGCGGCCACGCGACGGACAGGTGCGCGAGGTCGCCGTTCGTCGGGCGCATCGCGAGCACGAGCGGGCGGCGCAGCCCGCCGGCGTCGCCCCAATCGGCGTTGCGGCCGACGATCGCGCGCCCGTCGGCGCTCGCGCCGCGCGTCGCGACGAACACGGTCGAGCCGGCGTCGAGCGCGAACGAAGCGCGCAGCACCTCGCGCGGCGCGACGCCGAGCCCCGCGGCGAGGCCGCGCACGGTCGCGGCGAAGCCGCTCGCGTCGTCGTTCACGGCGCTCGCGAGCGCGATCGACGGCGGCTCGAGCAGCTTCGTGCTGGTTCCGAGCTCCGCGAGGCTGCGGTCGTAGTCCGCGCGCTGGAAGTCGTAGAGCGCGCGCAGCTCCGGGCCGAGCAGCTCCGCCTGCTGGCGGCCCATCTCCTCGTAGCTGCCCGCGAGGTGCAGCACGACGAGGCCGCCGAAGTCCTCGCGGCGCGGCGCCGCGTCGGCGCGCGCCAGCGAGGCGGCGAGGCAGAGCGCGAGCAGCAGCGGCCGGCGCACGTTCAGGCGGCCGCGAACTGCTTCGACGCCTCGGCGAACGACTTCGCGAGGATGTCGACGATCTCGTCGACGTCCGCGCGCGTCGCCACCAGCGGCGGCGCGAGCGCGACGTTCTCCCAGAGCGCGCGCACGATGAGGCCGCGCTCCCACGCCGCCTGCGCGACGCGCGCGGGGAACTGCATCGGCTTGCCGCCGACGGGATCCTTCGAGTGCGGCTGCGTCGTCTCGATCGCGGCGAGCATGCCGAGCCCGCGCAGGTCGCCGACGAAGGCGTGATCCGAGAACGCCTCGCGCAGGCAGGCGAGCAGGTACGCCCCGGTGACGCGCGCGTTCTCGACGAGCCCCTCGCGCTCGAGGATGTCGAGGTTCGCGAGCGCGGCGGCGCAGCAGGTCGGGTGGTTGTTGTAGGTGAGGCCGCCCATGAAGGGCAGGCCCTGCGGCGAGCGGTCGCGGATCGCCTCGTACACGCGCTGGCTCATCGCGACGCCGCCGAGCGGCAAATAGCCGCTCGTCACGCCCTTCGCGAAGGTGACGAGATCCGGCCGCACGTCCCAGTGCTCCATGCCGAACCAGCGGCCGGTGCGGCCGAAGCCGGTGATCACCTCGTCGAGCAGCAGCAGCACGTCGTGCCTGGCGCAGATCGCCTGGAGCTTCGCGAAGTACTCGGCGGGCGGCGGCACGATGCCGCCGGTGCCGAGCACCGGCTCGACGATCACCGCCGCGACCGTGTCTTCGCCCTCGCGCGCGATCACCGCCTCGACGTCGTCGGCGCACGCGACGCCGCAGCTCGGATACGTCTTGCCGAGATCGCAGCGGAAGCAGTAGGGCGCGGCGGCGTCGACGTGCAGCGGGTCGGGCTGCGCGAAGACGTGGTAGACGCCGATCCGCGTCGCGCTGCCCGATGCGCGCGTGATGCCGTGGAAGCCGTGCTTGCGCGAGAGGATCTTGGTGCGGCTCGGGCGGCCCATCACGGCCTGGTAGAGGCGCGCGAAGCGGAACGCGGTCTCGTTGGCGTCGGAGCCGCCGCTCGTGAAGATCATGTGGCCGAGCTCGGCCGCGGGCGGGAAGCGCTGCGCGAGCCGGTCGGCGAGCGCGATCGCCGGCTGCGTCGAGAAGTCCCAGAACGACGGGTAGTACGCGAGCTCGCGCATCTGCGCCGCGACCGCGTCGGCGATCTCGCGGCGCCCGTGCCCCACGTTGATGTTGAACAGGCCCGAGAAGCCGTCGATCACGCTGCGCCCGTCGCGCGTGCGCAGGCGGATGCCCTCGCCGCCGACCAGCACGCGCGGCCCCTTCTTCTCGTGCACGCGGAACTCGGTGATCGGGTGCAGCAGGTGCGCGCGGTCGAGGTCTTCGAGGTTGGGGAACGGTTCGCTCATCGCGAGGGTCCTCCGGGCGGTCGCGCGACTGTAGCGGGCGGCGCCGGCGCGCCGTCGCCGGCGACTTGACGAGCGCCCCGCGCTCTCCGAGGCTCCGCCGAGATGCCGCTCCGCCTCGCCCGCCTCCGCACCGGTCTGCGCCGCGCGCGCGCTTTGCTCGTCGCGTTGGCCGCGCTCGCGCCGGCGCTCGCGGGGCCCGGCGCGCTGGTCGCCTCGCTGGCGCTGCTCGCCGCCGGCGACGCCGCGCACGCGCACCATCTGAGCGTGCGGCCCGACGTCGGCCACGACGACATCGTGCTCTGTCACGAGGGCGCTCCCGCGCAGGCGCGCGGCCCGTCGCTCGGCGACGCGACCGACTGCCCGGACGACCACCGCTTCCACGTCACCAGCGCGAACGGGCTGGTCGCCGGCAGCGAGGCGCGCTCCGCGCTGCGACACGACGGTGCGTCGGTGGCCGCGCTCCCGCGCGCGGCCTTCGAGACCGGCCCCGCCGCGCGCTCGGCGCCGCGCGCTGCGTCGTCGCAGAACCCGCCAGCGCCTGCGCCGCTCGAACGCAGCGCCGTCCTCCAGATCTGATCCCGCGCCGTCGCTCCGGCCGCGCGCGGCAGCACGCCCGCGCGGCGTTCGCGCGCGCGGCGGCCGTGCCGTCGCGGCGCGCCTCGCGACAGGAGGGATCATGCGATCTGCCTTCGACGTCGCCGCCGCGGCGGCGCTCTCGCTCGCGCTCGCGGGCGCGG
>QEVM01000342.1 GCA_003576805.1 Pseudomonadota bacterium
GCGGCGCGGCCCCGACCGCGTCCGCGGCGGGCGCCGCGTCGGCGTCGCCGGCCGGCGTCGCCTCGAGCGGCGCCAGGTCGCTGCGCGGCTGGAAGAAGGCGCGCCGCCGCAGCAGGAAGTGCACCGCGATCGCCGTGGCCGTCGAGGCGGCGGTCGCGAGGATCGTCGGCACCCAGATCGACTCGGGCGACGTCGAGCCGAGGCTCGCGCGCACGCCGATCACGCCGAGCGGGAACAGCGACACGCTCGTGGCGTTGATCGCGAGGAACAACACCATGGCGTCGCTCGCGCTCGCGGGCGTGCGGTTCAGCTTCTGGAGCTCCGCCATCGCCTTCAAGCCGAAGGGCGTCGCCGCGTTCCCGAGCCCCAGCACGTTGGAGGCGAGGTTCATGATCATGGCGCCCATCGCGGGATGGTCGGTCGGGACGTCGGGGAAGAGCCGGCGCAGCACCGGCGCGAGGCCGCGCTGCACCGCGCGCAGCAGGCCGCCTTCCTGCGCCACGCGCATCAGGCCGAGGAAGAGCGCCATCACGCCGACCAGGCCGATCACCAGGTCCACGGCGTCCTTGGCGCCGGTGAGCGCCGCCGTCTTGACCGCGTCCATGCGGCCGGTGAAGGCCGCGTACAGGACCGCGACGAGCATCAGGGCGAGCCAGATGCCGTTCAGCACGCCGTCCCCCCCTGCGCAGGCGGGGACGCAGCCTCCGCGATCGCAAGATCGCAGTCAACCCTGCGCCCGCACACGCACCTCGACGGTCCATCCGAGGACGAGCGTCCTTTCCCGCGTAGCGAGCCGAAGGCGAGCGGCGAGATCACGAGGACTGCGCGTAGCGAGCCGAAGGCGAGCGGCGAGGTCACGAGGCCGTGGCGGAAAAAGACACGCGCCCGGGCGGCGGGGCCGTCCGGGCGCGTCGAGAAGCCGTCGCTCCGCTGTCAGCGGCTGCGCTTCATCTTGCCCTTGCCGAGCAGCAGCCAGTCGAGCGACACGTTCTCCTTCATCGCGAGCGTGATGAGGAAGTCCGCGTGCGGCGTCGTGCCGTTTTCGTACCGGTTGACGTTCTGCTGGAAGACGCCCAGCTCGCGCGCGAACTGTCGCTGCGAGCGGTCGCCGCGCACCTGCGCCAGCCGCTCCGGCAGCTTCTTCTTGCTCCTGTCGATCGCTGCAGTGGCCATGTCGGTCGGATTCTCCGGTAGTTGCGTTGAGGAGTTCGGTTGATTTCGCGCTCGGCCGCGACCTGCGTTCGGCTCCGCCCGTGCACGTCGCACGCCCGCGGAGCTTTCCTTCCAGACACCAACCAGCGTCCCGCAGTTCGTCCCGCAGTTCGAGTCGCTGGCGCCCCTGGTGTCCGGACCGCCTCGGTCGCGGCGGTTCGAGCCCTCGAGTCGCGAAGCCGGTGGCGAGCGCATCCTCGCCGTGCGGCAGTCGCAGTCTAGACACCGCAAACTTGCGCAGCAACGGAAAATACTGCACCAGCGAGCGTAGTGCGGCGGTGACGCGCTTCCAGGTGAAGGCTCGCATGACGGTGCGCAACACACGATTGCCGAATCTGGACACCAAGCGCGGCTCAGGGGTCCGCCCGTGCGAGTGACCGGCGGCGAGCTGAAGGGCCGACGCATTCGAGTGCCTTCCGGCGCCTCGGTGCGGCCGACCGCCGATCGTGTTCGCGAGTCGGTGTTCGCGCGTCTCGGCGACTTCGAGGGCGCCAGCGTCCTCGACCTGTTCGCGGGGTCCGGCGCGCTCGGCATCGAGGCGTTGTCGCGCGGCGCGGCGAGCGCGGTGTTCGTCGAGCGGGCCGGCGCCGTCGCAGCCGTGCTGCGATCCAACCTCGATTCGCTAGATCTCGCGAATCGGTCGCGCGTCCTGCGGGCCGACGCGCCCGGGGCCGTGCGCCGGCTCGCGCAGGAGGGACTGCGCTTCGACCTCGTCCTGCTCGATCCGCCCTACGCGGAGCCGGATGCGGCCGAACGGACGCTGCGCGCGCTCGCGACCTCGGGCATCCTCGCGCGCCACGCGACGCTCGTGGTGGAGGCGTCGCGAAGGGCGCCGCCGGCCGCCGTCGAAGGTCTCGTCGCGGTGGACGAGCGCCGCTACGGGGACACGCTGGTGATTCGACTCGAGCCCGCGGATCCCGGCGTGCAGCAGCGGGCCGAGCGGAACGGCGAGTAGCGAACGTCCGGTCGGAAGAATCCGTCCGGGTTGCGGGGGCAAGCATGAGCGGCGTGAAGAGCGGCAAGAACGATCGACCGGCGGGACAGCGGCTCGCCGTGTTCCCGGCCAGCTTCGATCCGGTGACGAACGGCCATCTCGATCTGATCCACCGTGCGCGCGCGGTATTCGATCAGCTCGTCGTCGCAGTGGCGCGCAACGTGGCGAAGCAGGGCACGTTCACCGTCGAAGAGCGCATCGAGATGCTCGAGACGGCGATCGGGCGCGAGCCCGGCATCCAAGTGACCTCGTTCGAAGGGCTGCTCGTCGACTACGCGCGCCGCATCGGAGCGCACGTCCTGATCCGCGGCCTGCGCGCGGTGTCCGACTTCGAGTACGAGTTCGAGATGGCGCTCATGAACCGTCACCTGTATCCCGAGATCGAAACGCTCTTCATGATGACGAGTCAGCAGTACTTCTACGTCAGCTCGTCGCGCCTCAAGGAGCTGGTGCGCTTCGGCGCGAACGTCGAGGAGTTCGTTCCGCCGGTGGTCGCCAAGCGCCTCAAGGAAAAGCTGGGCGGCGGGTGAGCGGGGGGCGCGGCCTCGCGCAGCCGATCCGCTTCGGCACGAGCGGATGGCGCGGCACGCTGGGCGACGAGATCACTGGGCCGCGCATGCGCGCGCTCGCCGTCGCGATCGCGCAGTGGGCGGCCGAGAGCGCGGGCCCCCGGCCGCGCATCCTGATCGGACACGACACGCGCTTCCTCGGGCCGCAGCTCCGGACCGAGATGGCGAGCGCGCTCGCCGCGTGCGGCGCGCGCGTCGCGTGCGCGGCGAGCCCCGTGCCGACGCCGGTCGTCGCGCACGCGGTGCGCGAGGGCCGCGCCGACGCCGGCGTCGTCGTCACCGCGAGTCACAACCGGCCGGCGGACCAGGGCGTCAAGGTGATCGCCGCGTGGGGCGGCGGCGTGACCGCGGAGCAGGCGCAGCGGATCGAGTCGCTGGCGGCGGCCGCGCTCGTGAGCGGCGCGCCGGCGCGCCGCGCGCGCCTCGCGAGCGCGACCGTGGACGTCGTCTCGCCGTATCTCGCGACGCTCGCCCGGCTCGTCGCGCCCGCCGCGCGCAGCCGCGCTCCGCGCGTCGTGTACGACGCCTTCCACGGCGCCGGAGCCGGCGTCGCCGACCGCG
>QEVM01000343.1 GCA_003576805.1 Pseudomonadota bacterium
CGAAAACGCCCCGAATGGGCGAAGCACCGCTCCGTCAACCGCTCAATCCCTCTGCCTCCGGCCGCTGCGATGCCGGTTGTTCAGAGGTTCCCTAGCGCCATCTCGAAGGGTCCAGCAGATCCGGCCTCCCTGGCAGCGACGTCGACGCCGCGAGCTCCGACCACGCGTCCATCTGCGCGTGGACACTCTCACGGCGCGCGACGATCTCCCCGACCTGCGCCGCGCGCTCGAAACCCAACACCAGCGGCACCCCGAGCCCGCGCGCGAAGAGCAGGAACGCATCCGGCACCGAGAGCCCGCGCATCGACGCCCACTTCGCGATCCGCTCGAGCGGCGCGCGCAGCGGCGCGAGGTGCGGGGGCAGCGCGTCCGGCGCGAGGAAGGCGACGCCTTGCAGGAACACGCTCCGCACGTGGACGAGCTTGCCGCGCTCCCGCGCGCGCTCGAAGAAGCCGGCGCGCCACAAGCGCTGGTCGAGGAGGCTCGTCGCGACCTGCACCTGCTCGACTTCGGGATCGTCCAGCGCGGCCCACGCTTCCTCGGGGTTCGCGGCCGACACGCCGCGGCGTCCGATGCGTCCGGCGCGGCGTTCTTCGCGGAGCGCGTTCCACACCGCGCCGCCGCATGTCGTGCGATGCGCGGCCCGGTGGAGCAGGAGCGCGTCGAGCCGGCGCACGCGGAGCGCCCGCAGGCTCGCCTCGACGCTCGCATGCGTGCGCGCGACCGCCTCGGCGGCGGCGACGCCGTCCGGCGCGACGTCGGGCGCGAGCTTGGTGGTGATCTCGAAGCCGGCGATCGCGTCGCGGAGCGCGCCGATTCGCGCCTCGCTCTCGCCGTAGGCACGCGCGGTGTCGAGCGCCGCGACGCCGGCTTCGCGCGCCCGCGCGACGAGCGCGCGCAGCTCGGCGTCGCTCGGCGGGCCGCTCGCGTTCGCGATGCCGTACGGCATGCCCCACTGCGCGGTGCCGAGGACGAGCGCGCTCGCGCGCGTCACCACGCGGTCCAGCCGCCGTCGACCACGAGGTTGTGGCCCGTCACGAAGCTGGCGGCGGGCGAGAGCAGGAACGCGATCGGGCCCACGATCTCGTCGGCGCCGCCGACGCGGCCGAGCGGCACGCGGGCCGCGAGCTCCTCCACGAACTTCGCGTCGGAGCGGATCGCGTCGCGCGGGAAGGGACCGGGCGAGACGCAGTTCACGCGGATGCCGTCGCGGCCGAGGTGGCAGGCGGCGTAGCGCGTGAGCTGGATCACGCCGGCCTTGGCCGCGCCGTAGGCGGGCGGGTTGTGCCACTGCGGATGCGCGCGATACGCGGCGGGCTGGGGCGACACCATCCCGTACATCGACGCCACGTTGACGATCGAGCCGCTGCGGCGCGGGCGCATGCGCGCGGCGACGGCCTGCACGGCGATCAGCACGTCGGCGGCGCCGCTCGCGAGCGCGGCGATCGCCTGCGCGCGGTCCACGTCGAAGAGGCCGCCGCCGGGTCCGCCGTACGCGTTGTTCACCCAGCCGTGCACGCCGCCGGCGTCGCGCTCGAGGCGGTCGAGCGCCTGCTCGAGGTCGCCGGCGCACGAGACGTCGCAGCGCTGCACCAGCACTTCGCCCGCCGTGCCGCGCCGGCGCGCCTTGGCCTGCGTCGCGGCGAGCCCGTCCTCCTTGCGGCCGAGCGCGAGCACGCTGGCGCCGAGGTCGGCGAGCCCGACCGCGATCGCGCGGCCGAGATGGCCGCCCGCGCCGGTCACGCCGATGCCCATGCCTTCGAGCGGCCCGCTGCCCGGAAACGGCGTCCACACCGGTCAACCCTCCTCGATGCGCCTTTGCACGACGTGCGCGTTGGCCGCCGCGATCTCGGGGTGCGCGTCGAGCACGCGCACCATGTCCGGGTACTCGATCGTCGCCGCCTCCGCGCCGAAGCGCGCGAACGCGGCGCGCGCCATCGCGAAGTCGTCGGGCGTGTCCACCGTCCAGCGCCAGCGCGCGCGCACCGGCCAGCACGACGGCAGCGCGATCGCGTGCGTCTTGCAGCGCTCCGCCACCCACGTCAGCACGTGCGCGCGGTGCCAGGGCTCGTGCGCCTCGCGCGCCGCGGCGAGGATCGCGTCGGCGCGCGCCACCTGCGGCGCGTAGCCGAGCGGCAGCACGCCGCCGCGCGCCTCGACGAGCCCGATCGAGCGGCGCAGCGCGGCGGCCGGGCGCAGGAGCCGCGACACGATGCCGGCGTCGGTGAACGGATCGTCCGCGGTGATGCGCACGATCCACTCGGGCCGGCGCAGCTCCGCGATCGCCGCGAAGCGCGAGAGCACGTCGTCCTCGCTGCCGCGGAAGACGCGCAGACCCGCGGCTTCGCCCCAGGCGGCCGTGACGTCGTCGTCGGTGCGCTGCGTCGTCGCGAGCCACCATTCGTCCACCGGCGCGCCGGCGAGCCGCTCGGCGAGGAGCGCGAGCAGCGGCCGGCCCGCGAGCGGCGCGAGCACCTTCGCGGGCAGCCGCGTCGAGGCGAGACGCGCCTGCACGATCCCGACGACGCGCGGTCTCACGGCAGCTCCTCGACGAGATGGCGCAGCTCGTCCACGTCGTACGGCCGCGAGAGGAAGCTCGTCGCGCCCGCACGCACCGCGGCGGCGACCATCGCGCGCGTTGCGGCCGTCGCGGACATGGCGATCCGCAGCGGCTTCGCGTCGCGCCGTCGCGCGATCGCGTCCACGACGTCGAGCCCCGCGCGCCCGTCGAGATCCCACGCGACGACGAGCGCCGCCGCGCCCGCGATCTCTTCGAGCCGCTCCGCGATCAGCGCACCGGGCGCGAGCGTCTGCACCGGACGACCGATCTCGGAGGCCGCAGCCTCGACGCGGGCGCGCTCGGCGGGATCGGCGTCGAGGACGACGAGCGGGCGCAGCGAGGGCTTGGCCTCCGCGGCGGCGAGCTCCGGCGTGTCCGCGGCGGCGTCCGGCTGCTGCACGTCTTCGGACACGCGCGGCTCCTACGCCGACGCGACGCGCGCAGGCGCCGCGCCGAGGCGCTGCTCGAGGCGAGCGAGCAGCGCGCGCCCGGCCGCGACGGCGCGCAGCGTCGACTCGAAGAGCGCGAGCGTCTCGGCGAGCGCGGCCTGCGGATCGGGCCGCTCGCCGGCGCGGCGCGCGGCGAGCGCCGCGCGGTGCAGATCCTCCTCCACGAGATCGTCGAGCCAGTCGAGCGGCTCGATGGCCTCGGCCACCGCGGCGTGTGCGCGCGCGATCCCCTTCAGCACGTCGACGCGCCGTGCGGCGGCGCGCGCGCCACCCCGCGCGTTGGCGGCGCGCTTGCCGCGGCGCTCGCCCGCGCGGGCCGCCGCTTC
>QEVM01000062.1 GCA_003576805.1 Pseudomonadota bacterium
CGCAGCTCGCCCAGCACGAGCTCGGCCCCGGTCGGCGCCGGCCGCGCACGCCAGCGCCGCGCGCGCTGCGCGGCCGCCGGCGGCGGCGCATCCGCCGACGCGCTCATCGCCGCGATCATCAGGTCGGCGCTGCCGACGCCGTCGATCATGCAGTGGTGCGTCTTGGTGACGATCGCGAAGCGGCCGCCCGCCAGTCCTTCGACGATCCACAGCTCCCAGAGCGGCTTGCTGCGGTCGAGCGGCAGCGCGAAGACGTGGCCGGCCAGGCGCTTGAGCTGCCGCTCGTCGCCGGGCGCGGGCAGGCTCACGTGGCGCACGTGGTAGTGGAGGTTGAAGCGCGCGTCGTCGATCCACACGGGATGGCCGCTGACCGGCGTGCGCGCGATGCGCTGGCGGTAGCGCGGCACGAGCAGCGAGTCGATCCGAGCGCGGATCCACTCGATGTCGACGCCGCCCTCGGGCCGCGCGAGCGGGCCCGCCTCGAAGATCGCCACCGCGCCGACGTGCATCGGCGAGTTCTCGTCCTCGATCGCGAGGAACGCGGCGTCGAGTGCGGAGAGGCGTTCGAAGTGCCCGGTCATCGTCGTTCTCTTCCGAAAGGCGACCCTAGCGCTCGCCGCGCGCACGGGCCTGCCTGTCGGCTCGCCGATGGTCCGTGCGCGGCGCGCGCCGGCGAGCGAGCGCGCGGGGTCCACGCCCGCGAGCGTCGCCGCCCGCTCGTCGGCGCCGACATTGTTGGCATATCGTATGCCGAAAGACGCGCGGCGGACCGCCCGGCGCAGTGCGCAAGCCGTTTGCAACCTTCTCACCGGAGCGCGCCACCCGCGATGCACTGGACGCTGTGGGGCTCGACGCTCTCGCCATTCGCGCTGAAGGTCGAAGCGTTGCTGCGCTTCGCGCGGCTGCCGCACCGCTGGCTGCCCGCGCAGGGGCGCTTCGCCGAGGCGCTGCGCTTCGAGCGGCGCCGCCGGCGGCTGGTCCGCGGGAGGATCCCGCTCACCTGGCCGTCGCTCGACCCGCTGGACGAGTTCCCGCTCGTGCCGTTCCTGTTCGGGCCGGGCGGTGAGAACCTCTACGACTCGTCGGCGATCGGCGTCTGGCTCGACGCGCAGCGACACACCGGTGCGTCGCCGCTCGTCCCGCGCGAAGACGCCGCGCTCGCGTTCGCGGTGCAGCTCGTCGACGAAGCGCTCGACGAGGTCGGCCTGTATCTCGTGCACCACGCGCGCTGGGTCGTGTCGGCGCGCGACAACGACGCCGGCGTGCGCCTCGCGGGCGAGATGCGCCCGCTGCTCGGGCCCGCGGCGCAGGTGCTCGCCCGCGCGTTCCCGGCGCGCCAGGTGCGGCGCCTGCCGTATCTGTTCTCGGTGGCGCCGCCGCACGCGGGCTTCGCCGACCTGCCCGCGCGGCTGCGCCCGCCCGCGCGCGCCGGCTTCCCGGCGACGCACGCCTTGCTCGACGACGCCCACGCGCGCCTCGTCGCGGCGCTCGAGCCCCTCGTGCGGGCGCAGCCCTTCCTGTTCGGCGAGCGCTTCACGCTCGCGGACGCGAGCGTCTACGGCCAGCTCGCGATGAACCGCGCCGACCCGAGCGCGAACGCGCGCCTGCGACGCGACGCGCCGGCGCTGCACGGCTGGGTCGAGCGGCTCGCGCGCGGCGACTTCGCCGGCCAGCGCGCCGCCGCGCCGCTCGCACTCGGCCCGCAGCACGCGCCGCTCTTCGCATGGGTCGGCGACGTCTTCGTGCCGCTGATGCAGCAGAACCACGACGCACATCGGCGACACGCGGCCGCGGGCGAGACGCGCTTCAACGAGGCCGCCTTCGACGCGGGCCGCGCCCTCTACGACGGCGCGCTGCTCGGGCGCCCGTTCCGCAGCGTCGCGAAGACCTTTCAGGTGCGCGTGTGGCGCGACCTGCGCCGCGCCTGGGACGCGCTCGACGCCGGCGCGCGGACGAGCGTCGAAGCGCTGCTCCCGGCCGGCGCGCGGCTCGATCGCGACGGAGCCGCGGCATGACGGACGCGCGTCCGCTCCGCGTGCACGGCTCCGCGATCTCGTACTTCACGGGCAAGCTCGAGGGCTACCTCCGCTACAAGGAGATCCCGTACGAGCGCGTCGCGATGACGCCGCTCGTGCGCGCGCGCGTCGGGGGCCGCACCGGCACGACGCAGATGCCGGCGGTCTTGCTCCCGGACGGGCGCTGGATGACCGACACGACGCCGATCCTCGAGTGGCTCGAGACGCAGCACCCGGAGCCGGCCGTGATCCCGCGCGATCCGCTCCAGGCGTTCGCGAGCCGGCTCGTCGAGGACTACGCCGACGAGTGGCTGTGGCGCCCCGCGCTCCACTACCGCTGGAGCCACCGCGGCGACGCGCTGCTGCTCTCGCGCCGCATCGTCGACGAGATGATGCCGCGCGTGCCGCTGCCCGGCGCGTGGAAGCGCTTCTACGTCCGCCGGCGGCAGCAGCGGCGCTACGTGCGCGGCGACGGCGTGACGGCGGCGACGCGCGCGTCCGTCGAGGACGTCTACCTGCGCACGCTGGACCAGCTCGAGGCGATCCTCGCGAGCCGGCCGTTCCTGCTCGGCGCGCGCCCGACGCTCGCCGACTTCGGCTTCTTCGCGTCGATGTTCCGCCACTTCGCGCTCGACCCGACGCCGGCCGCGCTGATGTTGGCGCGCGCCCCCGGCGTGTTCGAGTGGGTGGCGCGCACGTGGAACGCGCGCGGCTCGCGCACGCTCGGCGCGCTCGCGGCCGGCGTCCCGGACGACTGGAGCCCGCTGCTGCGCGAGATCGGCGGCGCGTACCTGCCCCATCTGTGCGCCAACGCGGAAGCGTGGAAGGCGCGGCAGCGCCGCTTCGACGTGCGGATCGGCGACGCGCTCTACCGCGCGCTCCCCGTCTCGCGCTACCGCGTCTGGTGTCTGGAGCGGCTGCGCGCGCACTTCGACGCGCTCGCGGACGAGCCGCGCGCGGCGGCGCAGCGTCTGCTGGAAGCGCACGGCTGCTGGGAGCCGCTGTGGCGCGTCGAGCGCCCGGACTCCGGCTACGACGCCGCGGGCGCGGCGCCGTTCGCGCGCGGGCTTCCGGTCTTCTCCGCCTGATCCCAGGGAGGCAGTATGCGAGGGCGTTGGATCTGGACGGCCGCGCTGCTCGGCTACGCGGTCTTCTCGCTCTGGTACGACAACTGGAGCGGGCCGCTGCGCGCGGAGGAGATCGACGCGCTGCTCGCGCGCGCGCGTGCGCAGGAGCAGATCGAGCCGGAGCGGCTCGCCGCCGTGCGCGCCTTCCTCGAGGCCGACGACGGCCGCGAGTTCTTCATGCTGAACCTGCTGCGGCCGCACTCCGAGCCGGTCGCGATGCCGGGCACGGGCGAGAAGAAGCGCGCGCGCGAGGTGATGGACGGCTACACGCGCCACTTCATGCCGGCGCTGCTGCGGCGCGCGGGGCATCCGGCGCTCTTCGGCCGCGCGGCCGGCGGCTACCTCGAAGCCTGGGGCGCCGGGGCGGATCCCGGCTGGACGCTGAGCGGCGTCATCCGCTACCGCAGCCGCCGCGACATGATGGAGCTCGCCACCGATCCGGCCTTCGGGCCGGCGCACGCCTTCAAGATCGCGGCGCTCGAGCGGACCCTCGCGTTTCCGCTGAGCCCCGCCTTCGTCGTCGTCGGCCCGCGCGTGTGGATCGCGCTGCTGCTCGCGCTCCTCGCCGCGCTCGCGCACGTCGCGCTGCTCGGCGTGCGCGGGCGCCGGGCTCAGATCTCGCGCAGGTAGCGCCAGCCGCTCGCCAGGAAGAGCAGCCGGTGGCGCGCGCCCGGCGTGTCGGGCGCGCGCGCCTCCCAGCCCGCGTCGCCCGGATAGAGCGACGTCGCCCCGCCCGCCGCCGTGACGATGCGCGGCACGTACACGATCGGGTGTGCAGACGCCGCCGCCGCGAGCGCGTCGCGCGGCGAGCGGTGTCGCGCCAGCTCCGCGAGCGTCACGAAGGTCGGCGGCGGCAGCTCGATCTCGCCCGCGCGCTGCGCGGCGAGCGCGGCGTCGGGCGTCACCCAGCGATGGTCGGAGATCTCGCCGCCGTCGACGCGCACCTCGGCGCGTCCGATCTCGGCGACGTAGAACCACGTCGCGAAGCGGCGCGGCTGGCCCTCCGGCGTCGTCCAGTGCGAGATCTGCACGAGCGAGGCGGCGTCGATCTCGAGCCCCGCCTCCTCGCGCGCCTCGCGCGCGGCCGCCCGCCGCGCGCCGGCGTCGTCGTCGCTCTCGCCGGCGTCGAGATCGACCCGTCCGCCCGGAAACACCCAGGCCCCGCCGTGGAACGCCAGCTTCGAGCTGCGGCGCAGCAGCAACACCTCGGGCGCGGCGCAGCCTTCGCGCAGTAGCACGACGGTGGCGGCGGGGCGGATCGGAACGGCGTCGCTCACGGCGGCGTCAGGATAGGGATCGCGGGACGCGCGGCGCACATCGTTTACGCTCGCGCCGGCATGTTCCCGAAGCGACAGAGCGGCCTCGCGATCGTGAAGACCACGTGGTTCGCGCACGAGGCGCACCTGGCGCGCGCGCTGCTCGAGTCGCAGGGCATCGAGGCGTGGGTGCTCGACGCGCAGCAGGTCGGCGTGCAGTGGCACGTCGCGGGCGCGATCGGCGGCATCAAGGTCGCGGTCGCGCCCGAGGACGCCGAGCGCGCCCGCACGCTGCTCGCCGAGGACCGCTCGGACGCGCTCGCCGAAATCGACGAAGCCGCGCTGCCCGCGCCCGCCGAGGAACGCTGCCCGCGCTGCGGATCCCCCGACGTCGCGTCGCGCGCGCGCGGCGAGCGGCCCGGCGGCTGGGCCTGGCTGTCGATGGGCCTCTTCTTCGCGCTCGGCTTCCTGGTGCCGCGGCGCCGCCGCCTGGTGCGCTCCGGCTGCCGCGCGTGCGGCGCGTTCTGGGTCGCGTCCGCCTGACTCGAGTCAGCCGCGCTCAGACAGAATGCGCTTCCACAAGCGTTGCCCGCGCGCGGGTAGCACGCCTATGCGTGACTCGACCTCTTCGGCCAACGTCGGATCCACATCGAGAAGCTGATCGACGTCCCACGCGTCCTGCGGACCACCGGCGAACAGCTTCAGCAAGACGAGGTCGGCTGCGGTCGCGACGGGCAACGAGACCCCCGCGATCGACTCGGGCGTTGCGCGGTCCAGTACGCCACGTGCCCACGACGCGCGAGCGACGATGACGTCGATCGAGGCGGCGGCCGTCTCCGATATGCGCACGACACCGAGGAGGGGATCGATCTCATCTCCGTGTCGGACCTCGACATGGCAACCCCGCGACCGGAGCGGGCTCCACATGGCAGGCACGAGGACGCGATCGTCGAGGACGAGCAGATCGAGATCGAGCGTCGAGCGCGCCACGCCGCGGACCGCCTGCGCGGCGGCGCCGATCACCGCGTGCGCGATCTGCTCACGCTCGAGCAAGGCATGGACCTGCGCGAGCAAGCTCAAGAGAGAAGAGCCTCGATGCAGGCCGAGGGAGTTCGGCGCGCCTGGCGGCGTCTCTCGAGCGCGCGGCGCGCCTCGGCGAGCGAGAACCCGCGCGATGCGGCGTACGACTCGAGATCGCGGCGCCCGAGATCGAACGCCAACGCGACGCGCTCGGACGCAGACAGGCGGGCCAACGCCTCACGCTCGCTGTTCCGAAGCACACTCGCGACACGCGACTCTCGCATGACCGGATGGTTGCGCGAGTGGGGTCGAGCAGCCAGCCATCAGCCCTCCGACGTCGCTTCGTCCGGCGCGAGCGATCCGATGGCGCGTTCCAGGACGCTTCTGACGAGATCCAGCCCGTCGGCGCGCAGTTCGGCCACCGGGCGTTTCACCTTTTTTCTCTTCAATCCGTCGGCGTCGACGAGCCCGGTATGTACATACAAAGACCGCGCTGCGTAGAGGTCGTTCACGAGCTTTCGATGCTTCCGTCGAGACTCTAAGCCTCCGCCGAGGTGGTGCGCGACCGCTTCACTGATGCGCGCCGTTGCCGACTCGTCGTGGCTCGGTTCGAGAAGCGCGCCTTCAAGGCTCATGCACAAACGAAGGAACGACTCGCCGGGATCCGCCTCGAATCGAGCCCGTGCAAAGTTAGCGAGCGCCGCACGCAACGTTCGAGCGTCCGACCCGTTGATTCCGAACACCCAGTTCAATCGCTCCGTGTATTGATTGCGACGACGCGTATCGATCAAGGGTGGGACTCGTAGATACGTGGTTCTCAACGCGCGCGATCTCATTCCAGAGCTCGGGAAATAGTGGGCGCGCCACCCGTCAATCGGATTCGCGTTCGCCGCTCCACCGGGCCACGGCCGCAGCATCTCTTCGATCATGGGCGGAGTTACCGTCGTTGTGGCCAACCCGTGCACAATCAGCCACCCGATGACTTGCTCGTGCAATCGATCTACTTGCTCATAAGCTTCGAACTGGAAGTGAGCTGTGACTTCGAAATCCATCCAAGCCACCGGCAAGGAAGCGGCTTCTGGTTCACGACGGTTCGTCGGTTCGCAGGAAGGAAACTCCGAAATGCGTATCAATCGACTCAGCGTGCTCACGTCGCCGCTCACGGGCTCCATCGACCATCCACCAAGCCGATCAGACCGGCTCGAAACGTTCAGTAGAGTCGCCAGCGCCGGAAATCGATACAGGCGCGGATGCTGGTGGTCGGTGAACCAGCCTCGCAGCCACTCTTCGCGGGAAGCCTCCGCCTCCTCCAAGCTGCTGAAATCTTCGGTCTGGTGCAGTTCCCACTCGTTTAACGACATCTCGGCATCGAGTAGGATCCCTTCTGCGATCCATTCCGAAAAGGCAGTTCCCGAGTTGGTCAAAATGCGCAGAAGGTGCGCCGATCGGGCGCCATCCGGAACCTTCCACTGCATCGAAGCGAGATCTGCGACCGGCTCGCGGAGGTCTCCGGCGCTGCAAGCAACGATCCTGGCCAGCTCCGCAGCGGCATCCGATGCATCGCTCGATTCGACCTGCTTCGTCATGGAGAGCCTCCCTTGCGCAGCTCGTACTTCAGCACCTTCCCCGACGCATTCGTCGGCAGCGCGGCGACGATCTCGACGCTGCGCGGGACCTTGTAGTTGGCCATGTTGGCGCGGCACCAGGCGACGACGTCGTCGGGCGTGAAGGACTTGCCGGGCGCGGGTACGACGAACGCCTTGCCGACCTCGCCCATGCGCTCGTCGGGCACGCCGACGACGGCGACCTGCGCGAACCAGCCGCTGCCGTACAGCAAGCTCTCGATCTCGGCGGGATAGCAGTTGAAGCCGCCGACGATGAAGAGGTCCTTGATGCGGTCGGTGATGCGCAGATAGCCGCGCGCGTCCATCACCGCGACGTCGCCGGTGTGCAGCCAGCCGTCGGCGTCGATCGTCTGCGCGGTCTCGGCGGGATCTTCGAAGTAGCCCTGCATCACGTTGTAGCCGCGCACGACGACCTCGCCCGGCGTGCCGCGCGGCACCTCGCTTCCCTTCTCGTCGACGCAGCGCACCTCGACGCCGGGGATCGCGCGGCCGCTGGTCGTCGCGATCGTCTCGGGGTCGTCGTCGAAGCGGCACATCGACACGATCCCGCAGCACTCGGTGAGGCCGTAGCCGGTGATCACGGTCTCGAAGCCGAGCTCGTCGCGCATGCGCTGGATCAGCTCGACGGGGATCGCGGCGGCGCCGGTCACGGCGAGGCGAAGCGACGAGAGGTCGGCGTGTACGCGCTCCGGGTGCGCGAGGATCGACTGGTAGAGCGTAGGCGGGCCCGGCAGCACCGAGACCTTCTCGGCGGCGATGCGCGCGAACACGGCGGGCACGTCGAAGACGGCGTGCGGCAGCACGGTCGCGCCGCGCAGCAGGCAGGAGAGCCAGCCCGCCTTGTAGCCGAAGGCGTGGAAGAACGGGTTCACGACCAGGTAGCGATCGCCCTCGCGCAGGCCGACGACCTCGCTCCACGTCGCGAAGGCGCGCAGGTTCTGGGCGTGCGTCGTCATGACGCCCTTCGGCGCGCCGGTCGTGCCGGACGTGAAGAGCAGGTCGGAGAGGTCGTCCGGCGACACGGCTGCGGATCGCTCGGCGGCGGCCGCGTCGGAGACCGACGCGCCGTCCGCGAGGAACGCGTCCCAGGACTGCACGCGCGAGCCGCTCGCTTCGCCGCGCAGCAGCACGATGCGCGCGAGGTCGGGCAGCGCCTCGTCCGCGAGCGACTCGACGTAGCGCGCTCCGAGGAAGTCGCCGACGGTGACGAGCACGCGCGCGCGGCTCTTGCGCAGCACGTAGCCGGCCTCGCGTCCCTTGAAGCGCGTGTTGAGCGGCACGAGCACGGCGCCGGCGGACTGCAGACCCGTCGCCGCGACGACCCACTCCCACACGTTGGGCGCCCAGATCGCGACGCGGTCGCCGGGCGCGACGCCGGCCGCGAGGAACGCGCGCGCCGCGCGGCGCGTCGCCGCGGCGAGCGCCGCGAAGGAAAGGCGCGCGTCGCCGTCCTCGATCGCGACGCGCGAGGCGAAGCGCGCGCCCGCGGCGCCGACGAGCTGCGGGATCGTGGTCGCGGCGAGCGGATCGAGCGTCGTCACGGCGGCTCCTTGGCATACGATACGCCGCGTATCATAATCCAGGCCTTTTGATGTCCCGCCACCGCCGGACGGCGGCGCGGGCCCAGAGGGTTTCGAGGTTCCCGCGTTGCACCTGCGTTTCTCGGCAGAAGACGAAGCCTTTCGCCGCGAGGCGGCCGCGTGGCTCGCCGACGCGCTCGCGGGCGAGTTCGCGTGCGTGCGCGGGCGCGGCGGGCCGGGTGACGAGCACGCATTGCTCGACGAGCGGCGCGCGTGGGAGCGCAAGCTCGGCGCGGCCGGCTGGATCGGGCTCGGCTGGCCGCAGTCGGCGGGCGGCCGCGAGCTGCCGCTGATCCAGCAGGTGATCTGGTACGAGGAGTACGCGCGCGCCGGCGGACCGGGCCGACTCGGCCACATCGGCGAGGGACTCCTCGGCCCGACCATCGTGGCGTTCGGCAGCGAAGAGCAGAAGCGCCGCTTCCTGCCGCCGATCCTCGCCGGCGAAACGTTCTGGTGTCAGGGCTACTCGGAGCCGAACGCCGGCAGCGACCTCGCGAACGTCCAGACGCGCGCCTCGCTCGAAGGCAGCGAATGGGTGCTGCACGGGCAGAAGGTTTGGACCTCGTGGGCGCAATGGTCGGACTGGTGCTTCGTGGTCGCGCGCACCGACCCGCAGTCGCAGCGGCACAAGGGACTCTCGTACCTGCTCGTGCCGATGCGGCAGCCGGGCGTCGACGTGCGCCCGATCGTGCAGATCACGGGCGACAGCGAGTTCAGCGAGGTGTTCTTCGACGGCGCGCGCACCGCGGCGGACAACGTCGTCGGCGCGCCGGGCGAGGGCTGGAAGGTCGCGATGGGCACGCTCGCCTTCGAGCGCGGCGCCTCGACGCTCGGCCAGCAGCTGCTGTTCCAGAACGAGCTGGCGGAGATCTGCCGCGTCGCGAAGCAGAGCGGCGTGGACCGCGATCCGGGGATCCGCCAGCGCATCGCGCACGCGTGGATGGGCCTGCAGATCCAGCGCGCCAACGCGCTGCGCACGCTCTCGAGGCCCGAACGCGCCGAGCTCGCGCGCGAGGCGATGATCACGAAGCTGTTCTGGGCGAGCTGGCACCGCGACCTCGGCAAGCTCGCGATGGACGTGCTCGGTCCCGAGGCCGAGATCGCGAGCGGCGCGCCGTACGACCTGACCCGCCTCCAGCGCCTCTTCCTCTTCACGCGCTCCGACACGATCTACGCCGGCTCGAACCAGATCCAGCGCAACCTGATCGCCGAGCGCGCGCTCGGCCTGCCGAAGGAGCCGCGATGAAGGCCGCTGCGCCGCCCTATCCCCCGGGCCGCGGGCTGCTCGCGGGCAAGACGGTGCTGGTCACCGCTGCGGCGGGCACCGGCATCGGCTACGCCGCCGCGCGTCGCTGCGCGGAGGAAGGCGCGTCCGTGTTCCTCTCCGACCTCCACGAGCGGCGCCTGCGCGAGGCCGCCGAGCGGCTCGAGAAGGAGACGGGCGTGCGGCCCGGCTACCGGCTCTGCGACGTCACCGTGCAGGCGCAGGTCGACGCGCTCGTCGCGGCGGCGATCGAATCGTGGGGACACGTCGACGTGCTCGTGAACAACGCGGGCCTCGGCGGCTACGCGAAGATCGTCGACATGACCGACGAGCAGTGGAGCAAGGTTCTCGACGTCACGCTCACCGCGACATTCCGCACGACACGCGCCGTGCTGCCGCACATGCTCGCGCGCCGCAGCGGCGCGATCGTCAACAACGCGAGTGTGCTCGGCTGGCGCGCGCAGGAAGGCCAGGCGCACTACGCCGCCGCGAAGGCCGGCGTGATGGCGCTCACGCGCTGCGCGGCGATGGAGGCGGCGCCGCACGGCGTGCGCGTGAACGCCGTGTCGCCGAGCCTCGCGACGCACGAGTTCCTCGCCAAGGTGACGCCGCCCGGCCTGCTCGAGCAGCTCACCGCGCGCGAGGCCTTCGGCCGCGGCGCCGAGCCGTGGGAGGTCGCGAACGTGATCGTGTTCCTCGCGAGCGACCTCGCCTCGTACATGACCGGCGAGTGCGTGCCGGTGTCGAGCCAGCACCCGTAGGAGAGCCCGTGGCCACGATCTTCGAGACGCCCGCCGAGCTGCTCGGCGCGGTCGGCCGCCACCTCGGCCACAGCGAGTGGATGACGATCACGCAGCAGCGCGTGAACGGCTTCGCCGACGCCACCGACGACCACCAGTGGATCCACGTCGATCCCGAGCGCGCGAGAGCGGGACCCTTCGGCGCGCCGATCGCGCACGGCTACTTGACGCTCTCGCTCGTGAACCGCTTCCTGCCCGAGATCGTCGAGGTGCGCGGCATCGCGATGGGCGTCAACTACGGCGCCGACCGCATCCGCTTTCCCGCGCCCGTGAAAGTGGGCGCGCGCATCCGCGGCGGCGCGGAGCTGATCGAGGCCGAGCAGACGAAGGACGGCGCGGTGCAGGCGAAGATCCGCGTCACCGTCGAGATCGACGGCGAGAGCCGGCCCGGCTGCGTCGTCGACACGATCAGCCGCTACTACTCGCGCTGACCGGCCCGCGCGCGGCTCAGCGCGCGGGCTCGCGCAGGATCTGCTCGAAGCGCGCGAGCCGCGCGTCGTCCGGTTCGAGGATCTTGCGCAGCCACTCGCGCGCGTAGCCGCCGTCGAAGGCGGGGCCGAGCGCGTAGACCATCTCGCCGAGATCGACCCAGTCCTTGGGCCGATCGAAGAGGACCTTGAACACCGCGAGATCTTCGGCCGAGAGGATCGGCAGCGTCACGCCCTCGCCGAAGGGGACGCGGCGCGTGCGCTCCGCGCAGCGATCGTGGAACGGGTCGTAGGAGAAGAAGAGGTCGATCGGCGTGTGCTCCCAGCGCACGCGCACCTGCCCGCGATCGCGCACGGCGCGGAGCGGCTCGGTCCCGCCGGACGCGACGCCGATCCGCTCCAGCGCCGACAACACGCGGGCGCCGCGCTTCTCGGACACGAACACGTTGACGTCGATGTCGTGCGTGCCGCGCGGCGCGGCGTAGTAGGCGAGCGCGAGCGCTCCGCCGAACGCGTGCGGTATCCGCGCGGCGCCCAGCGCCGCGTCGAGCGCGACGATCTTCTCATCGAGCGCGAGCGGCATCGCTGCGGCGCCGGGTTGCGCGGCGCGACGAGAAGCGCGGGAACGCCCGCTCCGCCCGCGCGCGCACCGGGCCGCGCGAGCGCACGATGCGGTCGGACACGCGCAGCAGGTCGCGCAGCGCTTCCCCGCGCCGAGCGGCCGGCACGCCGACCCACTCCGCGACCTCGGCGAGCGCGGCCGGCACGGGCGCCGATTCCGCCGACGCGAGCGCGTCGCGCAGCAGCGTCACGAGCACCGGGTCGATGCGCGCGCCGCAGCGGAGCTCGGCCAGCAGCTCGCGCGCGGCCCGGTCCTCGCGGCGCTCGGTCGTCACGAGCCCGAGGCGCTCCGCCGCCGCGAGCAGGGCGTCCCGGTCGAAGCGCCGCTCGGCGCGCGCCGCGGCGCGCTCCAGGACCTCGGGCGTGAGGCGCGCCCGGAAGGTCGCGAGGGTGCGCGACCGCGGACCGGCGGGCGTCGCCACCGACTCGCGCACGTCGAAGCGATCCCCGCCGCGCCGTACGAGATACGCCATGGGTTCCTCCGGCAACGCGATTGCCGGACAGGATAGTTGCCTTTGGCCACTATGGCACGCCCCGGCCCCCGCGCGCCGGGGATCTGCTAGCCGCGCGCGCGCCGCCCGGCGCAGCAGAGCGCGAGCAGCGCCGCGATCGCGCCGAGCGCGGCCGGCTCGGGCACGGCCTGCGGCAACAGTCCGGCGTCGTGCGAGCTGGAGGAGATGACGTTCGACCCGAGCCGGATCACGGCGGAGAAGCCGTGCTCGGCGCCCCAGGGATGCAGGTCGCTGTCCACGAGGTCGTCGGCGCCGGCGTCCTTGCGCGTGAACGCGATGCCGCTGTCGGCCGCGAGCGGCACGCGGACGCGGTAGGCGCCGGGCACGAGCGCCTCGACCCAGTAGACGCCGTTCGCGTCGGTGACGTCCGTGTCGACGAGCTCGCGCATGCTCGCATCCCAGAGCTCGACGGTCGCGCCCTGCACGCTCGTCTCGCCGGCTTCGCGCACGCCGTCGTAGTCGAGGTCGAGCCAGAGCTGGTTGCCGACGTTCGCCAGCGCGGCCGGCAAGACGAGCCCCGCGTCGCGATTCGTCACGGAGATCACGTTCGACCCGAGGAAGAAGGGATGCGACCAGCCGGCGTCGGCGCTGGTGCCGTCCACGTCGCTGTCGACCGTGTCGTCGCCGCCGGCGTCGGCCGGCGCGTATTGATGCCCGCCCGGCGCGACGACGCGCAGCCGGAAGCCGCCGGGCACGGCGCCCGTCACGGCGTAGACGCCGTTCGCATCGGTGACGTCGGTGTCCAGCCGCTGCGTGCGCGCGGCGTCCCAGAGTTCGACCACGACGCCCGCGACGCCCGCCTCGCCGGCGTCCTGGATGCCGTCCGCGTCGGCGTCGAGCCAGACGCGGTTGCCGACCTGGACCGGCGAGACCGGCTGCACGAGGCCCGCGTCGATCGCAGTGGTCCCGCAGCAGACGCCGAGGTGGAACGGATCGGAGAAGCTGCGATCGGGCCCGTACGCCCAGACGTCGCTTCCGGTGGCCGCTTCGCCGGCGCCCTTCGGCGTGTGCTCCATGCCGGCGGGCGGGATCACGCGGACGCGGACGAGACCCGGCGCGGGCGCGTCGAACGCATAGATGCCGAGCAGACTCGTCGTGGTCACGGCGAGACGCGTCGTCTTCGGCGCGTCCCACAGCTCGACCTGCACGCCCGCGATGCCGGGCTCGCCGCCGTCCTGGACGCCGTCGCCGTCGGCGTCGTTCCACACGAGGTTGCCCACCGGCGCGGTCGTCGTGGGCTGGACGAGCCCGACGTCCAGGCTGGTGTTCGAGATCAGGTTCGGCGCCACCGCGAGCGGCTCCGTGTAGCGGAAGTCGGGCCCGTACGGATGGACGTCGCTGTCTTCGGTGTCGTCGGCGCCGAAATCCATGCGCGTGATCTGCCAGCCGGGCGGCGGAAGCACGCGGAGGCGGAACGCGCCGGGACCCTCGCCGGCGACCGAGTAGCCGCCCGACGCGTTGGTGGTGGCCTGGGCGAGGATCTGCTTGCGGTCTGCCGTCACGAGCTGGACGGTGACGCCCGGGACGCCGGGCTCGCCGGCGTCCCGGATGCCGTTCGTGTTCGCGTCGTGCCAGACGAAGTTGCCGAGATTGAACGGCGCGGCGCTCGCGGACGGCGCGAGCGCGAACGCGAGGACGCCCGCGGCGAGGATCGTGCGCATGGCGGCGGAGGATACCGCGAGGTGCGTTGCGCCCCGCGCCCTCACATCGTGAGCGCGATCCTCACGCCCAGCGGGTAACGTCGACGGAAAGGCGGAGCAGATGAGCCATCGAGACGACCCCGCGCACGGCGCGACCCACGCGGCTCCGACGAGACGCCGGATGGAGCGCCTCACGACCCCGGACGGGACGACGCTGTCGTACGAGCGATCCGGCAGCGGACCCGCGCTCGTGCTCGTGCACGGCGCGTTCAGCGATTCCGCCAGCAACTGGGATCTGGTCCGGCCCGCGCTAGCGGAGCGCTTCACGCTCTACGCCATCGACCGCCGTGGGCGCGGCGAGACCACCGCCACCGAGGGGCACCGCCTCGCGGACGAGGCTGCCGACGTCGCCGCGCTGATCGCCGCGCTGGGCGAGCCGGTGTTCCTGCTCGGCCACTCCTACGGCGCGCACTGCGCGCTCGTCGCCGCGCTGCTGGTTCCGGACCGCATCCGGAAGCTGGTGCTGTACGAGGCCGCGTACCCGGATCTCCTCACGAGCGAAGCCATGGCCCGGCTCGAGCCGCTCGCCGCCGCGGATGCGTGGGACGATTTCGCGACCACCTTCTTCCGCGACCTGCTGTGCGTCCCGGCCCCTGAGGTCGAGGCGCTGCGCGCCTCGGAGCTGTGGCCGGCGATCGTGACCGACGCGAAGGCGTCGCTGCGGGACCTCCGCGCGCTGCGCGCATACCGCTTCGATGCCGAACGCTGGAGCGGACTCGACGTCCCGGTCCTGCTCCAGATCGGGACCGAGAGTCCCCGCCACTTCTACGTGTCGGACGCGCTCGCGGCGGTGCTGCCCGACGCACGCATCGGGGAGCTCGCGGGCCAGGCCCACGAAGCGATGACCACGGCCCCGGACCTCTACGCGCGGGCGGTGACCGACTTCCTGCTCGGTTCGCGCGAGGCGGCGCGCGGGCCCCGCGTCACAGCGCCGTGACGATCTCCGCGACGCGCTCCACCTCGTCGGGCTCGCGCGTCGTCGGCACCAGGATCACCTCGTCGGCGCCGAGGTCGCGCAGCGCGCGCAGGGCGTCGCGCAGCGCGGCGGCGGACGTCGTCGTGACGAGCGGGAGCAGCTTCTCGGCGACGGCGTCGCCCATGAACGCGAGATAGCGGCGCAGGTAGTCGCCGAGCCGATCGCGCGCGCTTCCGCCGAGCGCGTACCAGAAGCTGGTGACGAGACGCGGCGCCGGGCGGCCCTGCTCCCGCCACGCCGTGCGCGCGTGCTGGAACGCCGCGTCGATCTCCGCGAGCGACGGCCCGAAGCTGAAGCCGGCGATGCCGTCGGCCCAGCGCGCGGCGCGCCGGATCGACGTCTCGGAGAGCGAGCCCGCGAGGATCTCGGGACCGCCCGGCTGCACGGGAAACGGCTCCACCGGACGCAGCGCGCCGGCGACGCGGTTCTCGCCGGCCCAGATGCGGCGCAGCTCGCCGACCTGCTCCTCGAGGCGCGCGAGCTTGGCGATCTCGTAGTCGCGCTCCGCGGCGGCGTAGTCCTCGCGGCGCGCGCCGGCGCCGACGCCGAGCACGACGCGGCCGTCCGAGACGACGTCGAGCGTCGCGATCTGCTTCGCGGCGAGCGCGGTCGCGTGCATCGGCAGCACCAGCACGGTCAGCGCGATCTTCACGCGCTCCGTCACCGCGGCCGCCGCCGACAGCGCGACCAGGATCTCGGGATTCGGGAACGTGATGCGTTCGCCGGCCGCGAGGCTCGAGAACGGACCGCGGTCGATGCGCCGCGACCACTCGAGCATCCGCGCGCGATCGAGCCCGGGCACCATCACGGGAAGGTTCAGGCCGACCTGCATCGCGGCGCACGGTAGCAGCGCGCGCGGGTATCATGGCGCGCGCCGAGCAGGAGGAGTCGCGCGTGAAGTTCTGGCAGGTCGCTTCCTTCAGCGAGCCCGAGCAGCTCCTCGACGTCGCGCGCGGCGCGGAGGAAGCCGGCTTCGAAGGCGTGCTGCTCTCCGATCACCTGTTCTTTCCCGGCCGCCTCGAGTCGCGATATCCGTACTCCGCCGACGGCAAGCCGATGTTCGACGGCACGGTGCCGTTCCCCGATCCGTGGATCACGATCGCGGCGATGGCGGCCGTCACGACACGCCTGCGCTTCGGCACGATGGTCTACATCCTGCCGCTGCGGCATCCGCTCGAGGTCGCGAAGGCGGTCGGCACGGCGGCCGTGCTGTCGAAGGGTCGCGTGCTGCTCGGCACCGGCGCGGGCTGGATCCGCGAGGAGTACGCGGCGCTCGGCGTCGACTTCGCGACGCGCGGCCGCCGCTACGACGAGATGATCGAGGTGATGCGCAAGGCGTGGACGGGCGCGATGGTCGAGCACCGCGGCGCCGTCTTCGATCTCGGCGCGTTCCAGATGAGTCCCGCGCCGGCCGCGCCCGTGCCGATCGCGATCGGCGGCACGAGCGAGCCCGCGCTGCGGCGTGCGGCGCGGCTCGGCGACGGCTGGATCGGCACGGGACAGAGCCCCGACGAGGCCGAAGCGCTGCTGCACCGGCTGCGCGCGCTGCGCCGCGACGCGGGCCGCGACGCGCAGTCCTTCGAAGCGATCGTGCCGCTCACGACCCCGCCCGACGCCGACACGTTCGCGCGACTCGCCGACGCAGGCATGACGGCGACGACGGCCTGGCCCTTCTCGTACGTGATCGGGCCGCGCTCGAGCGCCGCGCAAAAGCGCGACGCGATGCTGCGCTTCGGCGAGCAGGTGATCGCGAAGCTCGCGTAGCGGCGCCGCGAACGCGGCGCCCGCAACGGCGAGAGGGGAGCCGAGCAAGCTCGACTCCCCTCTCGCGCGAAGAACTTCGCCTACGAGCGGCGCCGGGTCGCGTAGCGCGCCGCGAGCAGGCCCACGGCGAACGCGAGCGCCGCGCTCGGCTCCGGCACCGGCGCGACCGAGCCACGCGGCGGCCGGCTCGGCGTGGGATTCGTGAACACCGGACGACCGGGGCCGCGGCTGCCGTCGTGCCCGCGGCCGATGGCCCGCCCCTGATTCTGGTCGCGGTCGGCGCGCTGGGCCGACGCGACGGTCGGCAGCGCCAGCAAGACGAACAGAGCGGGCACGATCCAATGCTTCATCTGCAGCTTCATCGTCGATCTCCTCACCCCTCGGATGACACCAATCTAACCGCATCCGTGGCTTTCGAGGAACCGAAAGTTTCGCTGACGCGAAACAAATTCCCTTTGCATATTCGACAATTGGCGGCTGGACGACACGACTCTGCGGGAAGTCAGTTTCCAGGTCCGCCGCGCACGATCCGACCCGCGGTGTTGCCGCCGTCGCACACCAGGTCCGACCCGGTGCAGGAGCGGCTCTCGTCGCTCGCCAGATAGAGAACGGCGTAGGCGACGTCCCTCACCAGCTCGTCCAGGGAGCGCTCCTTCTGGTAGGCGAGCGCCGGCTGCATGCGGGGAAGGACGGCCTCGACCGACACCCCGGGCGGCATGTACGGCTGGACCATGAACGCGCTGCCCGCCTCGGGGCACACCGTGTTGACCCGGATCCCGCGCCGGCCGAGCTCCAGCGCGGCGACGCGCGTGATGCCGCGCACCGCCCACTTGCTCGAGGCATAGGCGACGATCCCGTTCTGCCCGCGCAAAGCATCGACCGACGCGACGTTGACGATCGAGCCGCCGCCCGACGCCGCCAGCGGCTCGATCACCGCCTTGATGCCGAGGAAGGTGCCGAGCTGGTTCACGCGCACCACGCGCAGGAAGTCGTCCGCCGAGGTGTCCGCGATGGCGGCCATGTGCAGCACGGCCGCGTTGTTGACGAGTACGTCGAGCCGGCCGAAGCGCGCGAGCGTCTCGGCGACCGCGCGCGTCCAGTCGGGCTCCGCGCCGACGTCGAGGTGCAGGAAGTGCGCGCTCGGTCCGATCTCCGCCGCGACTGCTCGCCCCAGCTCGTCGAGCACGTCCGCGAGCACCACGCACGCGCCCTCCGCGGCGAAGAGCCGCGCCGTCGTCGCGCCGGTTCCGCGCGCCGCACCCGTCACGATCGCGACCTTCCCGTCGAGCCGTCCCATGCACCCTCCCGCGCGGCGACTGGTGGCGAACGCGCGCCGCGGCGGGAGCCTACCCGGTCCTCGGTCGTCGTTGGCAGTCGGCGGCGCGCCGTGGATAGACTCGACCCGACGGGAGGCTGCAACGTGATCGTGACCACCACGCCGCAGATCGAAGGCCGGCGCATCCGCGAGTACAAGGGCGTCGTGTGCGGCGAGGCCGTGCTCGGCGCCAACGTGTTCCGCGACCTCTTCGCCGGCATCCGCGACATCGTGGGCGGCCGCTCCGCCTCCTACGAGAAGGAGCTGCGCAAGGCGCGCGAGATCGCGTTCGCCGAGCTCCAGGAGGCCGCCGCCGAGGTCGGCGCCAACGCCGTCGTCGGCGTCGACATCGACTACGAGACGCTCGGTCAGGCCAACGGCATGTTCATGGTGAGCGTCAGCGGGACGGCCGTCGTCCTCGAGTGAGCCGGCGCCGCCGCAGCGACGCGAGCGCCGCGCACGCCGCCGCCGCGCCGAGCGCGCTGCCGGGCTCGGGCGCGAGCGTGACGGCCCAGGCCAGCGTCGCGCGCGTCACGTCGGTCGTGAAGTCGAGGTCGAGCGTCGCGGCGGTGTCCGTCGCGGTCTGATGGTTCGGATTGCGCAGGCTCCACGTGTCGCTCGCGAGCAGCCCCGGCAGCTCGGCGTCCCAGAACGAGGCTTGATCGCTCTCGCGCGTGCGCTCCGCGCACGAGCCGTCCGCCGCGACGTTGCTCTCCTCGACGCGCAGCGCGGGCACGTACGTCGCGGCCGCCGCGGCGAAGGCCTGGAGCTGCGTCTGCGACGCGGCGTTCCCGATCACCTCGACGAAGTCGCCCACGTCCACGCCCGCCGCGGTCGACGTGAAGCAGCCCGCCTCGGGCACGTCGGCGATCGGCATCTGGCAGCCGGGCGTCGTGCAGCGGAAGCCGATCGAGTCGAGCGAGATCATGCCGAGCACCTCGCGCTCGGCGGAGCTGAGCGTGAACGCGTGCTGCAGGCTCCCCTCGCGCATCGGCTCGCCGCGGTCGAAGAACGCGAACTCGATCGTGTTGCTCCGCGGGTGGCCGGCGAGCACGCGCGCGAGCTCGAGCACCGCGGCGACGCCGCTGGCGTCGTCGTCGGCGCCGGGCGTGCCGGCGACGGTGTCGTAGTGCGCGCCGAGCACGACGAGGCGCTCCTGGCTGTCGCCGCGCAGCCACGCGATCAGGTTCGAGCCGCCCGAGAACAGCTCGCGCGCCACGGTGTATCCGTACGATTCGAGGGCCGTCTCGATGGCGTCGGCGGCGGCCTGACGCTGCTCGAACGTCGTGCGTTCGCCTTCGAGCGCGGCGATCCGGGCGGCGATCTCGTCGCGCGACACCAGCGCCGCGAGGTCCGAGATCTCGTCGGCGCGCAGCGCGGGCGCGACGGCCAGGCATGACACCAACGTGAAGAGCGAAGCGCGGGCGAGGGCGATGGCGCCGGTGCGCCGGACGGGCGGAAACGACGGCACGGTCGTCTCTCCTGCGCCCCCGCGAGGTCTTTGCCCAACGTAGCCGAGATCGGCGGCGCGGAAAGAGCTTCGGCCGCGCCGCGAGGAAAGGCATTTCGGAGCAGGTCGGCGCCGCGAGCCCGGCCCCTCGTCGCGCGCGCGCCGCGAACCGCGCACGCTCCCTCGCGCTCGAACGCGTACCTACGCTGTATCGTGTCGTTCCGCTCCCGCGCGTGCTGCGCGGCTCTCTCCGCCGGGCTGCATCGGGCGCGTGCGCCGCGCCTGCGCGATGCTCTCGCGCCGGGAGGCTGGGATGCCGCGCGCGCCCTTCGAGCTCGCCGCGATCGCCGTTCCGCTCGCGCTCGCCCGAGCCTTCGCGCTCGGGCTCGCGTTCGGGCTCGCGACCGGCTGCGCCGAGCAGCCCGCGGTGGACGCCGCCCCGCCCGGCCCCACCGTGCCGATCGCGGGCGGCGGCGAGCGCCGCGACCTTCGCTTCGCCTGCGGCGCCGGCACCTGCGCGGGCTGGCTCTTCCTGCCCGCCGGCGCGAGCGCTCCGCCGGTCGTCGTGATGGCGCACGGCTTCGCCGGCACGCGCGACGTCGCACTGCCCGCGTTCGCCGAGCGCTTCGCGCGCGAAGGCGTCGCGAGCCTCGTGTTCGACTATCGCCACTTCGGCGCGAGCAGCGGCGCGCCGCGGCAGCTCGTCGATCCGTGGCGACAGCTCGAGGACTGGCGCGGCGCGCTCGCGTTCGCGCGCGGGCTCGATGCCGTGGACGGCGCCCGCCTCGCGCTCTTCGGCACCTCGCTCGGCGCCGGGCTCGCGCTGATCAGCGCCGCGGAGGACGGCGACGTGCGCGCCGTCGTCGCGCAGGTGCCGCTCGTCGACAGCAGCGTCGAGGGCGAGGCGACCTTCTACGGCGTCGCCTGGGCGGCGCGGCTGCTGCTCACGGGTTGGGCCGACCTCTTGCAGCAGCGGATCCTCGGCACCGCGATCGAGATCCCCGTGTTCGCGCCCGCAGGCGGCTTCGGCATGATCGTCGACGACGCGGCGTGGACGGCCTTCGCGAAGGTCGTGCCGGAGGGCTCGACGCACCGCAACGCGGTGGTCGCGCACTCGGCCTTCACCTTCGACTCGTGGAACCCGGCCCCGCAGGCGGCCGAACTGCGCGCGCCGGTGCTGGCGGTCGCGTCGCGCAGCGACCGCTTCGCTCCGTTCGCCGCCGTCGAGGCGCTGGCGCGCCAGGCGCCGAACGTCGAGGTCGTCGAGATTCCGGGCGATCACTTCGACGTGTATGCGCCGCCGGTGCGCGACGAGGCCGCCGCCGTGGAGGCCGGGTTCCTCGCGCGCCACCTCGACCCGACCCCGCCTCGCGCCCCGTGACAGGAGACGCCGATGCCCGGACACGCTGCACGCCTCGCCGCGCTCTTCGCCGATCTCGAGCGTCTCGACTTCGACGCGGTGGCCGCTCGCTGCGCGGCCGACTGCGTGTACGAGGACGTCCCCTACCCGGCCGCGACGGTGACCGGACGCGACGCGATCCGGGCGAAGCTCGCGCTCGGGCTCGGCTCGCTCGAGCGGCTGCCGACCACGATCCACGAGCTGGTCGAGTCGGGCGACACCGTGCTGGTCGAGCGCACGGAGGTCTGGCACCACCCGAGCGGGGAGCGCGCCGCGCTGCGCGTCGCGGCGGTGTTCAAGTTCCGCGACGGCGAGCTGACGCTCTGGCGCGACTACTGGGACGCGAGGACGCTGCTCGACCAGCAGCCCGCCGGCTGGCTGCCGGCGATCCCGCGCCTCGTCGAATCGCCGCCGGCGTAGCGCCCGTTCAGCTCTCGACCGCGCCGAGGAACGCGGGCCGCTCGCCGCCGCCGTGCATGAGCAGCGTCGCGCCCGACACGTAGCTCGCGAGCGGCGAGGCGAGGAACGCGCACACGTCGCCGACGTCGCGCGGCGTGCCGAGGCGGCCGAGCGGCACGGTCGCGGCGACGCGCGCCTGCGCGCGCTCGTCGCCGTAGTGCAGGTGCGCCAGCTCCGTGCGGATCATGCCCGCCGCGACCGCGTTGACGCGCACCTTGGGCGCCCACTCGACGGCCAGCGTCTGCGTGAGCGAGAGCAGGCCCGCCTTCGCCGCCGCGTACGCCGCCGTGCCCGGCGAGGCGCGCAGCGCCGAGACGCTGCCGACGTTGACGATCGCGCCGCCGTCGGACTGCGTCTGCATCACGGCGTTCGCCTTCTGCGCGAGCAGGAGCGGCGCGAGCAGATTCAGCGCGACGATCTTCTCCGAGAAGCGCGGCGACGCCGTCGCCGCGGGCGCCGCCGGCGATCCGCCGGCGTTGTTCACGAGCACATCGAGATGGCCGAAGCGCCCGGTCGCGAACGCGATCACGCGGTCGACCGACTCGCCGTCGCGCACGTCGGCCGCCACGAAGTGCGCGTGCCGGCCCGACCCGAGCGGCAGCGACGCGGGCTCGCTGCGCCCGCACACGATCACTTCGGCGCCGGCCTCGAGCAGGCGCTCGCTGATGCCGCGGCCGACGCCCTTGGCGCCGCCCGTCACGATCGCGACGCGCCCGGACAGGTCGATCGAGATCAAGCCAGCACCTTCGACGCCACGCGCTCGCGGTGCCAGGCGGGCGTGCCGAGGAACGCCTCCATCGAGCGCGCGCGCTTCAAGTGCAGGTGCACGTCGTACTCCCAGGTGAAGCCGACGCCGCCGTGGATCTGGAGCGCATCGGCGGCGCAGCGAAAGTACGACTCCGACGCCCACGCCTTCGCGAGCGACGCGGCGCCGGCGAGGTCGTCGCCCTCCTCCGCCGCGACGCACGCCGCCCAGTAGGCCGCCGAGCGCGACGACTCCACCGCGACCATCATGTCGGCGGCCTTGTGCTTGATCGCCTGGAACGACCCGATCGGGCGGCCGAACTGCACGCGCTCCTTCGCGTAGGCGACCGCGAGGTCGAGGCAGCGCTGGGCGCCGCCCACCTGCTCCGCCGCGAGCGCGACCGCGGCGAGGTCGAGCGCGCGCTCGAGCGCGGCCGCCGCCTGCCCCGGCGCGCCGAGCAGCGCCGAGGCGGGCGCTTCGACACCGTCGAGCGTCAGCTCGGCGAAGCGCCGCGTCTGGTCCATCGTGGCGTGCGCGCGGCGCGCGACGCCGGCGCTCGCCGCCGGGACCGCGAACAGCGAGACGCCGCCCTCCTCGTGCCGCGCGGGCACCACGAAGAGGTCCGCGGCGTGGCCGTCGAGCACG
>QEVM01000344.1 GCA_003576805.1 Pseudomonadota bacterium
GACCGAAAACGCCCCGAATGGGCGAAGCACCGCTCCGTCAACCGCTCAATCCCTCTGCCTCCGGCCGCTGCGATGCCGGTTGTTCAGAGGTTCCCTAGTTCGTTCTCGGATACGCCGCCGCGAGCCGCTCGAGGATCGCGAGGCACTCGGCCGCGCACTCGCGCACGATCTCCGCGACCGGCCGCACCGCGTCGATGCGCCCCGCGACCTGGCCGGAGAGCGCGATCGACGCCTCGAGGTCGCCGCCGAAGTAGAGCGACATCACGCGGGCGCGGTCGCCGAACTCGGCCATCACGTTGTGGGTCGCGTGCTCGAGCTCCTCGCTGTGCTTGGTGCGCAGCGCGCGCAGGCCGGGGCCGACGGCGCGGTTCAGGAACACCGTGTCGGTCTCGGCGGCGCGCACGATCGCGTCCTTCCAGTGCGCGTGCACCGGCGACTCCAGCGCCGACACCATGCGCGTCCCCATCTGGACGCCTTCGGCGCCGAGGCAGAGCGCCGCCGCCATCGTCGCGCCGTCCACGAAGCCGCCGGCCGCGACGATCGGCACGTCGGCCTTCGACGCGACGAGCGGCAGCAGCACCATGCTGGCGACGTCGCGCGGGTTCTTGAAGCCGCCGCCTTCGCCGCCCTCGACGACGAGCCCGTCCACGCCCGCCTCGATCGCCTTGCGCGCGCCGGCGAGGCTCGGCACGACGTGGAACACGGTGAGCCCCGCCGCCTTGAGCTGCGGCGTGTAGCGGGTGGGCGAGCCGGCGGAGGTGGTCACGAAGCGGACGCCCTGCTCGACGACGAAGTCCACGATCTTCGGATCGCGCACGAAGGCCTGCGCGATGTTCACGCCGAACGGCTTGTCCGTGAGATCGCGCATCTTGCGGATCTCGTCCTTCACCGCGTCGAGCTCGCCCGACGACGTCTCGATGATGCCGAGCGCGCCCGCGTTGGAGACCGCCGACGCGAGCTGCGCGCGCGCGATCCACCCCATCGGAGCCTGGAGGATCGGGATCTCGATGCCGAGCAGCTGCGTGACGCGGTTGCGGAACATGCGCGCACGATACGCGCGCCCCGCTACGAACGCACCTTCGGGTCGAGCCGCCGCGCCTGCGCGAGCGCCTCGTCCGCGCGCTGCGTCTCGCCGAGCGCGCGCAGCACCATGCCGAGACGGAAGTGCGCGACGGCGTCGAACGCGTCGAGCGCGATCGCCTGCTCGAGGTGCTCGCGCGCGGCCTTCGGGTCGGCGGGCGACTTCTTGTACAGCGACCAGCCGAGCGCCGACTGGTAGGCGGGCTCCTCGGGCCAGAGCGCGACGGCGGGGCGCAGGAATTCGAGCGCGCCGGTGAAGTTGCCGCCGCGCAGCAGGATCTCGGCCTTGCGGTAGAGCGCCTCGGCCTGCACGAGGCGCGCGGCGTCGACGTCTTCGCCGCCCGCGTCGAGCGAGCGGTCGTAGTCGTTGCGGCGCGCCGCGTCGGAGAGCACCTCATGCGCTTCCGCGATGCGCCCGAACACGGCCTCCGCCGCGTGGCGCATGTCGGCGAGCCCCATGCGCGCGACGGCGTCGGGATGGAAGCGCTTGGCGGCGGCGACGTAGGCGCGCCGGATCGCGCCGGGCTGCGCGCCGCGGTCGACGCCGAGCAGTGCGTAGTGGTCCTTGTCGCCGAGCGCCGCGTGCAGCGCGGTGATCTCGTCGCGCAGCGCCGCGGCCTGACGGTCGGCGGCCGCCAGCGCCGCGCGAGACTTGCCGGGCGGGTCCGCGCTCGGCTTGCGCGGCGCGGCGCCGGCGCGCGGCGCGACCACGAACTCGAAGTCGGGTCCGGCGTGCGGCGCCGGCGCACCTTCCTCCACCGCCGCGGGCGGCGCCTCCGCGAACGCGAGCGCGCCCACCGCGTCGAGCACGAACGCGGCGGCGAGCGCGGTCGGGCTGTACCCGTCGCCCAGCAATGCGCCGAGCGTGTCGGCGCCGCCGACGCCCGCGACGACGCGGTCGACGTCGGCGTCGCGGTGCAGCCGCTGCGCGATCGCCTCGGTGCGCGGCGTCGCGACGGGATAGCTCTGCATGCGCGCCGCGAGCGCCGCGCGCAGCGCGGCCCCGCTCCAGTGGATCGCGACGGCCTCCTGCACGAGCGGGACGGGATCGCAGCGGAACGCGTTGGCGTCGTCGGGGCCGTCGCCGGGCTCGAGCGCGAACGCGCCGCGCGACCAGCCGAGACAGTCGAGCAGGCGCCGGCGCACCTGTTGCTTCAGCGCCTCGAACAGATCCTTCGGCCCGACCAGCTCGAGCCCGAGCAGCGCCACGCCCTCCTTGCAGCGCTTGCGCTTCACGGTTTCGACGAGCCGCGCGTAGTCCTCGCGCGTGATGCGGCCGGCGTCCAGGAGCTGGATGCCGAGGGTCTCGCTCGGCAGGTTGCTCTCCGCCATCACCGGCACGCCGTCGCGCAGCACGACGCGCTTCTCGACGCCTTCGCGGCGCAGCACGAGCGCGCCGCGCCAGCGCTGGCGGTAGAGGTCGAGCAGCAGCCGCGGCAGCGGGTGCTCGGCGAGATCGCCGCACGCCGGAAGGGCGGCCGTCACAGCGCGCGCCGCTGCGACTCGGCGATCTGGAAGGCGACGGCGATCGCGGCGCGCAGGTCCTTCGGCACCAGGATCGGGTCGCCGGCCAGGCCCGAGACGACGCGCTCGGAGAGCGGCGAGATGCCGGCGATCACCGCTTCGGCGCCCCAGTTGTGGATCACGTCAACGACGCGCTCGAGCGCGACCGCGCCGAAGCCGTCGTCGACGACGGCGCCCGCGAGGTCCACCACGACGACGCTGACGTGCGCCGCGCCCGGCTCGCGCGCGACGGCGTCGACGGAGACCGCCGTCTCCTCGCCTGCGTACGGCACCACCATCACGGGGCCCCACACGTGGATCGCCGCGCTCTCGGGGTCGAAGGCCGTCGCGTCGTCGGCGTCGGGCGCCGCCGCGCGCCGCTCGCGCTCGATCGCGTCGCGCAGCGCGGCGAAGGGCAGGGCGGCGAGCAGCGCGGCGGCGCGCGCGTCGCCGACCGCGAGCCAGGCGGCGGCGTCGCGCGCCTCGAACGCGCAGTCGTCGTCGCCCGCGGCCACGCAGCGTCGCTCGACCGCGAGCACGTCGGCGTCGCCGAGGGCGGAGAGCCACCCCGACGTGTAGCCCGCGCTGACGAGGCACGCGGGCCCGCTGCACGGACCGCGTGCGCGCAGCACCGCCTCGCCCTCGCCCTGCTGCGGCCAGGAGCCGCGCAGCGCGGGGCCGTGCGCGTC
>QEVM01000345.1 GCA_003576805.1 Pseudomonadota bacterium
CGGCCGGCGACGCGCTCGTCGCGGTCGGCCACCCGGCGAACCCGTTCGTCGCCGACGCCGGCGTCGCCGACCTCCTGCTGCTGCCGCACGGCGGCGAGCTGCACGCGATCGCGCGCGGCGCCGCCGCGCTCGTGCGCCAGCCCGCGAACGACCCCGCGCGGCGGATCTTCTCGGTCGCGTGGCAGCCCACGCCGGCGACGCGCGTCGCGAGCGGAGACGCCGCCGCGAACTTGCTCGACGCCGCGCTCGACCGCGGCGCGCTCGCGTGCGCGGCGCAGGCGATCGGCGTCGCGGACCGCCTGCTCGATCTCGCCGTCGGCTACGCGAAGGAGCGACAGCAGTTCGGACGCGCGATCGGCTCGTTCCAGGCGCTTCAGCACGCGCTCGCCGACGTGAAGGTGCGCGTCGAGTACGCGCGGCCGGTCGTGTACAAGGCGGCGCACACGGTGGCGACGGGCGGCGCGACGCGCGCGAGCGACGTGTCGCACGCCAAGCTCGCGGCGGTCGCCGCCGCGCAGCGCGCGGCGCGCACGTCGCTCCAGGTGCACGGCGCGATCGGCTACACCTGGGAGCAGGACCTGCATCTGTGGATGCGGCGCGCGTGGTCGCTCGAGCGCGACTTCGGCGACGCGCCGTACCACGAGGAGCGCGTCGCGGCGTTCGTGCTCGCCGACGGCGCGCCGATCGGTCCCGGCCGCACCTTTCGCCCCGACACCCCCTGACGCCCGAGGAGATCCCGATGGCCGAGGCATACATCATCGATGCGGTGCGGACGCCCGTCGGCAAGCGCGGCGGCGGCCTCGCCGGCGTGCACTCGGCCGATCTCGGCGCGCACGTGATCAAGGCGTTGATGGACCGCACCGGCGTCGATCCGGGCGCGGTCGAGGACGTCGTCTTCGGCTGCTGCGACACGATCGGCTCGCAGGCGGGCGACGTCGCGCGCACCGCGTGGCTCGCCGCCGGGCTGCCCGACCACGTGCCCGGCGTCACGATCGACCGCCAGTGCGGCTCGTCGCAGCAGTCGGTCCACTTCGCGGCGCAGGCGGTGCTCTCCGGCACGAGCGACCTCGTCGTGGCGGGCGGCGTGCAGAACATGAGCGCGATCCCGATCTCGTCGGCGATGACGCTCGCGCAGCCGCTCGGCTTCCCCGATCCGTTCTCCGGCTCGAAGGGATGGGTCGCGCGCTACGGCGCCGGCGAGGTGTCGCAGTTCCGCAGCGCCGAGATGATCGCGGAGAAGTGGGGCATCACGCGCGAAGACATGGAGCGCTTCGCGCTGGAGAGCCACCAGCGCGCCATCCGCGCCACCGACGAGGGGCGCTTCCGCGACGAGATCGCGCCGATCGCGGGCGTCGAGCACGACGAGGGCCCGCGCCGCGACACCAGCCTCGAGCGCATGGCGAAGCTCCAGCCGCTCGCGCCGGGCGGCCGCATCACCGCGGCGGTGGCGAGCCAGATCTCGGACGGCGCGTCGGCGTTGCTGGTCGCGTCGGAGCGCGCGGTGAAGGAGCACGGGCTGCGCCCGCGCGCGCGCGTCCACCACATCAGCGTGCGCGCCGACGACCCCATCTGGATGCTGACGGCGCCGATTCCCGCCACGCGTCACGCGCTCGCCAAGACGGGCATGAAGATCGCGGACATCGACGCGGTGGAGATCAACGAGGCCTTCGCGTCCGTCGTGCTGGCGTGGCAGAAGGAGCTCGGGCCCGATCCCGCGCGCGTCAACCCGAACGGCGGCGCGATCGCGCTCGGCCACCCGATCGGCGCCACCGGCACGCGCCTCATGGCGACCCTGCTCGGCGAGCTCGAACGCAGCGGCGGCCGCTGGGGTCTGCAGACGATGTGCGAAGGCGGCGGCCAGGCGAACGTGACGATCCTGGAGAGGTTGTGATGTTCGGGCTCGGAGAGCGCGGAGGAGCGAGATGATTTGCCATGGTCGCGTCGTGATCGTCACGGGGGCGGGGCGGGGGCTCGGGCGCGCGCACGCGTTGGCGTTCGCGGCGGCGGGCGCGAAGGTGGTCGTCAACGACCTCGGCGTCGAGAACGACGGCCGCGGCGGCTCGAGCGGGCCCGCCGAGGAGGTGGTCGCCGAGATCCGCGCCGCGGGCGGCGAGGCGATCGCGAACGGCGCGGACGTGGCCGACTGGAACCAGTGCGGCGCGATGGTGCAGGCCGCGCTCGACGCCTTCGGGCGGCTCGACGTCGTCGTCAACAACGCGGGCTTCGTGCGCGATCGCATGTTCGTGTCGTGCTCGGAGGAGGAGTGGGACGCGGTGCTGCGCGTCCACCTCAAGGGACACTTCTGCACGACGCGGCACGCCTGCGACCACTGGCGCGCCGAGTCGAAGGCGGGCCGTCCCGTCGACGCACGCATCGTCAACACGAGCAGCGGCGCGGGGCTGCAGGGCAGCGTCGGCCAGAGCGCGTACTCGGCCGCGAAGGCCGGGATCGCGGCGCTGACGCTGGTGCAGGCCGCCGAGCTCGCGCGCTACGGCATCACGGCGAACGCGATCGCGCCGTCCGCGCGCACGCGCATGACCGAGGGCGTGTTCGCCGACATGATGCAGAGGCCCGCGTCGGGCTTCGACGCGATGGACCCGGCGAACGTGTCGCCGCTCGTCGTGTGGCTCGGCAGCGCCGAGTCGAGGTCGGTGACGGGCTGCACCTTCGAGGTGGCCGGCGGCAGGATCAGCCTCGCGGACGGCTGGCGCAGCGGTCCCGAGGTCGACAAGGGCGCGCGCTTCGAGCCCGACGAGATCGGCGGCGTCGTGCACGAGCTGCTCGCGAAGGCCGTGCCCGCGCAGAAGGTGTACGGGACCTGATGCAGCTCGCGTTCACCGAGGACCAGGAGGAGCTGCGGCGCACGGCGCGCGCCTTCCTCGCGGAGCACGCGTCCTCGGAGCGGGTGCGCAGCGCGATGGCGAGCGAGCTCGGCTGGGACGCCGAGGCGTGGAAGCGCATCGCGACCGAGCTGGGCTGGACCGCCGTCGCGATCCCGGAGCAACACGGCGGCGCCGGGCTCGGGTTCGTCGAGCTGATCGCGATCCTCGAAGAGATGGGCGAGTCGCTCGTGTGCGCGCCGTTCTTCTCGACGGTCTGCCTCGCGGCGCCGGCGCTGCTCGCCGCCGGCGACGCGCCCGCCGCGCGCGAGTGGCTGCCCGCGATCGCCGAAGGGCGCGCGACGGCGACGCTGCTCGCGGGCGACCGCGCGCAGCCGGCGGTCGTCGCGGCGCGGCGCCGCGGCGACGGCTT
>QEVM01000063.1 GCA_003576805.1 Pseudomonadota bacterium
CGCGGCGCAGCGGGGTGGCCGCGGCGACATCGAGCGTGCCCCACGCGAGCGCCGTCGCGCCGGGCGCCGCGCGCACGAGCGCCACTTCCGCACCGCGCGTCGCGAGCTCGAGCGCGGCGACGGCGCCCGCCAGTCCGCCGCCGACGACGACCGCCCTCACGTTGCGAAGCCCCGCGCGCCGAGGAAGGCGTGCCGGTGGATCTCCATCGCCGCGAGGTGCGAGCCCGCCAGCGCCGGCGCCACCGCGCGCCAGCGGTCCTCCGCGAACGCGCGCAGCTCCTCCGCGCGCCGCGCCGCGGACCAGTCGAGCGCATCCGCCAGCAGGCCGGCGGCCGGCGCGGCGCACGCCGCGCCCTGGCAGGCGCCGACGCCGAGCCGCACGCGCAGCGTGCAGTCCAGCAGGCGGCGCAGCCCCTCGCGGCTCGCGACGTGACGCAGCTCTGCGTCGAGCACCGGCTCGCACGCGCACACGGTGCGCGGCGCGGGCGCCTGCGCCGCGCCCTCGCCGTCGTGGTCCGCGAGCACCGCGGGCGTGCGCGTGCCGTGCCGGAAGCCGAGCCGGACCACGGCGGCGGCAGGCGTGCGGTAGCGGCGCGCCGTCGCGAGCACGTCGAGCGCGCCGTCGCCGCCCGGCAGCGGCGTCGTGTCGGTGCGACACGGCTCGCGCACGCCGAGCGCCGCGCACAGCCGGTCGGTGGCGTCGGCCGCCATCAGCCGGTACGCGGCGAGCTTGCCGCCGGCGATCGTGAACAGACCGGGCGCGCCCTCCGCGGCATGGTCGAAGACGCGGTAGTCGCGCGAGAGCTCGTCCTCGCTCTGCCCGAAGCCCCAGAGCGTCGGGCGCACGCCCTGGATGGTGTGGACGACGCGGTGCGCGCGGATCGACGGGAGCGAGCGCTCCATCGCCTGCAGCACGTACGCCACCTCGTCCTCGGTGGTCTCGATGCGGTCGAGATCGCCGTAGAAGTCGTCGTCCGTGGTGCCCGCCATGCTGTTCTGCTCGTGCGGGAACGCGAACATGTCGCGCCCGTCGACGCCGCGCGCGTACACCGCGAGGTTCGACACGCGGCGCTCGAAGACGAGGTGGATGCCCTTGCCCGGGCGCAGCTCGACGGCGACGCCCGCCATCGCGGCGAGCTGCGGCGCCCACGGCCCGCCCGCGTTGATCGCGACGTCGGCGCGGATCTCGAACGTCTCGCCGGTGATGCGGTCGCGCGCGCGGCCGCCGACGACGCGGCCGCTGCCCGGCTCGCGCAGCCACTCGACCAGCTCGGTGTGCGCGAGCACGACCGCGCCGCGCTCGCCGGCGTCGAGCGCGTTGGCCGCCGTGAGGCGGGCAGCGTCGACGCCCCACTCGTCGAGCGTGAAGGCGCACTCGACCCGCGGCGAGAGCGCCGGCTCGAGCCGCAGCGCCTGCTCGCGCGAGAGGCGCGTGTGCGGCCGGCCGTTCTTGAAGGGCTGGTAGCGGTCGTACATCTCGAGCCCGACCTCGACGAGCTCGGGCCCGATCGGGTCCTCGGCGAAGACGGGCATCAGGAACGGGATGCGGAACACGAGGTGCGGCGCGATGCGCTGGATCGCGCCCGAGTCCACGCAGGAGTGGAGGGTGACCTCGGGGTCCTTCTGCAGGTAGCGCAGGCCGCCGTGGATCATGCCGGACGACGCCCACGAGGTGCCCGAGCCGAACTCGCGGCGCTCGATCAGCGCGCAGCGCACGCCGCGCAGCGCGAGGTCGCGCGCGATGCCGGCGCCGTTGATGCCCCCGCCGACGACGAGGACCGCGACCTCCACGGCGGCGCTCATGGAGCTCGCTGCGTCACTTCGGTCGGAGCAGGCGGGCCTGCCGGCGCAGCGCCTCGCGCTCGGCCGGCGAGAGCGCCGGGATCGCGAGCTTCTGACCCGGATACAGCCGGGCGGGATCGCGGATCTGGTCGCGGTTCGCGCGGTAGAGCGCGGGCCAGAAAGACGCGTCGCCGAGCCGCGCGGCCGCGATCGCGGTCAGCGTGTCGCCGGGACGCACCTCGTGCAGCGCGCCGGGCGTCGCGGCGGCTGCGAGCAGCGCGAGCGCGCCGAGCGCCGCGAGCCGCGCGACCCGCCTCACGCGTCGCCGCCCTTGGGCGCGGGCGCGATGCGCAGGCGCAGGTCCTGGAGCTGCTGATCCTCCACCGCCGACGGCGAGCCCATCAGCAGGTCCTGACCGCGCTGCGTCTTCGGGAACGCGATCACGTCGCGCAGGCTCTCGGCGCCGGCGAGCAGCATCGCCATGCGGTCGAGGCCGAACGCGAAGCCGCCGTGCGGCGGCGCGCCCGCTTCGAGCGCGTTCAGCATGAAGCCGAAGCGCTCCTCCATCTCCGCCTTCGAGTAGCCGAGGATCTCGAAGATCCGCCGCTGCACGTCGCTGCGATGGTTTCGCAGGCTTCCCGAGCCGAGCTCGAGGCCGTTCATCACGACGTCGTAGTGGGTGCCGTGCATGCGCTCGGGCGCGCTGTCGAAGAGGTGCAGGTCCTCCTCGACCGGCGCCACGAAGGGCATGTGCATGAAGGTGAGCTTGCCGTCGTCGCCGCGCTCGAACACCGGGAAGTTGAGCACGAAGAGCGGCGCCCAGGCGCGCTCGTCGACGCGCCCGAGCTGGCGGCCGAGGTCGGTGCGCAGCCGGCCGAGGATCGCGTTCGCCTTCGCGAACTCGTCCGCCGCGAAGAACAGCACCGAGCCGGGACGCGCCTGCGTGCGCTCCGCGATCGCCGCGCGTTCGGCGTCCGAGAGGAACTTCGCGATCGGCGACTGCCAGGATCCGTCCGCGGTGACCCGCACCCAAGCCAGGCCCTTCGCGCCGAGCTCCTTCTTCACGAACGACTCGAGGCGGTCGATCTCGCCGCGCGTCAGCGCGTCCGCGTCGTGCACCGGCAGGCACTTCACGACGCCGCCCTTCTCCACCGCGGCGCCGAAGGCGCGGAACGACGTGCCCCGGAAGACGCCCGTCAGCTCGACGAGCTCGAGCAGCACGCGCACGTCGGGCTTGTCGGAGCCGTAGCGCGCCATCGCCTCCTCGTACGACAGGCGCGGGAAGGGACGCGGCAGCTCGACCCCGACCGTGTCGCGCCAGGCGCGCCAGACCAGCTCCTCGAGGACGGCGAGCACCTCCTCGACGCCGACGAACGACATCTCGAGATCGATCTGGGTGAACTCGAGCTGGCGGTCGGCGCGCAGGTCCTCGTCGCGGAAGCAGCGCGCGATCTGGAAGTAGCGCTCGAAGCCCGCGACCATGAACAGCTGCTTCATGATCTGCGGCGACTGCGGCAGCGCGTAGAACTCGCCCGGCTGGAGCCGGCTCGGCACGAGGAAGTCGCGCGCGCCCTCGGGCGTCGCCTTCGCGAGGATCGGCGTCTCGATCTCGAGGAAGCCGAGCTCCGAGAGCGTGTTCCGCGCCGACTGGTAGAGCACGTGCCGCGTGCGCAGCGCGCGTTGCAGCGGCGGCCGCCGCAGATCGTGGAGGCGGTGCCGCAGGCGGACGGTCTCGTCGGCGCCTGCGTCCTCGTCGATTGCGAAGGGAGGGGGCGTCGCGGTGTTGAGCAGTCGCAGCTCGTGCACGACCACCTCGACCTCGCCGGTGGGCAGGCGCGGATTCACCGTCTCCGGCGAGCGGCGCTCGACCACACCGCGCGCGAGCACGACGAACTCGTTGCGCAGGTCGCCGGCGCGCTCGTGCGCGTCGGCTGCGACCTCGGGGCGGAACACGATCTGCACGAGGCCGTCGCGGTCGCGCAGGTCGACGAAGATCAGACCGCCGTGGTCGCGGCGGCCGTGCACCCAGCCCGCGACGACGACCTCGCGCCCGATCAGCTCGGTCCCGATCGCGCCGCAGGCGTGCGAGCGGCGCAGCGCGCCCATCGGATCGAGGCGGGCGGCGCCCAGCCGGGCACTGGACCGGACTCCCTCGGTCAAACCAGATCTCCTCGGGACTGTGTCGAGAGGCGGAGCCGACGGGCCGTCGCGGTCCCCTACCGCGTGCTGCGTCGGTCTCGGCGATGCGGGCGACGGGCGATGCGCCTCGTCGGCGGATCCGATCGGCTTCGCCATCGCGGCGGTCGATCGACGGAAAGCCAAGCGAAATCGAAGGGTTGGTTAGCAACGGCGCGCGGGGGTGTCAAACCCGCGCGACGCCCTCACAGATCCGAGGCGGAGCAGACGCGATCGCGTCCGAGCGACTTGGCGCGGTACATCGCCTTGTCCGCCATCTCGATCAGCTCCTCCGGCGTGCAGCCATGGCTCGGGAACGCCGCGACGCCCACGCTCACCGTGACCGAGAGCGAGCCGGCGCCGCGCGTCTCGAAGTTGGCGCGCGCCACCGAGGCGCGGATGCGCTCGCCGATCTGGAGGCCCGTCTCGAGGCCCGTGTCCACGAGCAGGACGGTGAACTCGTCGCCGCCGTAGCGGGCCAGCGTGTCGACCTGACGGATGCAGCCGGCGAGCACCTCGGCGAGCCGCCGCAGCGTGCGCGAGCCGACGAGGTGTCCGTGGCTGTCGTTCACGAGCTTGAAGCGGTCGATGTCGAGGAAGAGCAGCGCGAGCTGCGAGCCGTAGCGCTCGGCGCGGCGGATCTCGTGGTCGAGCGCGGTGAAGAGATAGCGGGCGTTGTAGGCGCCGGTGACGTCGTCGACGAACGCGCGCTCCTTGGCCTGGTGGTAGCGCTCGGCGTTCTGCAGCGCGGCCTGCGCCTGCGCGGCGACGAGGCGCGCGATCTCGCCGTCGAGCGCGCGGAACGGGCGATCGACCTCGGGCACGATCAGCGCGCCGCCTTCGGTCGCGCGACCGCGCAGCGGGACCACGAGCATGCGCCCCTGCGCGAGGCCCGCGCCGGTGAGCGTCTCGTGCAGCGGCCCGCCGCTCGTCACCTCGACCTCGCCGAGCGACTCGACGTCGACGGTCTTGTCCGCGCCGAACGCCGCGCGCAGCCGCTCGCCTTCCGATTCGCGGAAGCCGCGCACGACCACGTCGTCGCTCCCCAGGTTCGCGGCGCGATGGAAGACGGCGAAGCCGCGCGAGCGGTGCAGGCGCGAGAGCAGCACGTCGAGCGCGATCGTGTGGATCTCGGCGGCCTCGAGCGAGGACGCGAGCGCGCGGCAGTCCTCGACGGTCGCGAGCAGATCGCGCAGGTGATGGTTCTCCGCCTGCAGGCGGCGCCGGTCGAGCGTGCGGCGCACGACCAGCGAGAGCTCGTCGATCGAGAGCGGCTTGTTCAGGTAGTCGGCCGCGCCCATGCGCAGCGCCTGGACCGCGCTGTCGACCGAGGCGTGGGCAGTGATCAGGATGACGTCCGTGCTCGGGTGCTCGGCGCGCACGCGCTGGAGCAGATCGAGGCCGGTGAGCCCGGGCAGGTGCAGGTCGGTGAGGACGAGATCGGCGGAGCGGGTGCGCAGCGACTCGAGCGCCTGCTCCGCGGACGTCGCCGTGGCCACCTCGGCTGCGTCGCGGACCGCGTCGAGCGCGATCTCGCGATCGAGTCGGGTGTCGTCCACGATCAGGACGCGCGGCCGCGCGCTGCCGTCCGCCATGCGAGTCCCTCTGCCCTCCGCGCCGGCACGCCGGGCTCCCGCGACGGAAGCTCGCACCGGGGATCCCCCGGTCGGCGTCTGCCCCGCGCGGAATCGGCTCCCCGACGGGCCGGCTTGAGGCGCCGGGACCCGCCTACGGGGCGATTCCCGCGCTGCGCGACGATACCCAACCTCGCCTGCAGGTCACCGGCAGGTCGGACGCAGGCGCGCGAGGGCGGCTCAGCCTCCCGCGGCGGACTGGTGGTCCGGCGGCGGCAGCACCGTCTTCCAGTTCGCGCCCGCGTCGTCGGTCTGGAGCACGTTGCCGCGCTCTCCGACGATGTAGCCGTGGCGCCCGTCCGGCGCGAACCAGATGTCGCGCATGAACGTGAAGATGGTCGGGAAGCCCTTCTCGGGAATCGACCACGTGTCGCCGTGGTCGTTCGAGACGCGCACGAAGCCTTTCTCGCCGACCGCGATCACGCGTCCGTCGACCGGGAACAGCGAGAAGATCGCCTGCTTGCGCCCCGTTTCGCGGTACTGCCAATTGTGTCCGCCGTCCCGCGACACGAGCACGATTCCGCCGAGGCCGGCGATGTAGCCGTCGTTCTCGTTCGCGAAGCGGACCGTGAACAGATACGGGTTCTGCGCGATCGAGACCGCGATGCCGGGGCCCGCCGACCGGCGGCTGTCGAGGTAGCGGCGCAGGAACTCCGGGTCGTCGTCGAGGAAGTCCTCGTAGTCCCAGGGCGGCGCGCCGCGCTTGCGGATCCGGTCGGAGAGCAGGCCCGCCTCCTCGAGCACCGCGGAGACCGCCTGCACGCGCGCTTCGAGGATCTCGAAGAGCGGCGTCGGATCGTCCTCCTGCCCGAACTCCGCGATCTCGGCCTCGCTCGCCACCGGCTCGATCGCGACGTTGAGGTGCGACATGTCGATGATCTTGCCGGCGAACTCGCGCAATGCGTTGGCGTGCTCTTCGCTGATCTCGATGACGTTGTGCCCGAGCGTGATCGGCGGCACCGAGATGTCCTGCTGGATCGCGCCGCGCACCCACGTCTGGCCGGCGTTCTCGGTGTGGAAGATGTACCCGAACTCGCCGATCGCCCAGCAGTCCTGGGACTTCGGCAGGCAGAAGACGTCGGTGAGGCCGACGTCCTCGTACACCTTCTCGCCCTTGCGGACCTTGTCCTGCTCGGGCGGCGACAGCCAGACGAACTGCGGATGCAGCTGGTCGATCGTGAGCGAGCGATCCTGCCAGCTCCGGCCGCCGTCGTCGGTGAAGAGTCGGCCGCCCCACTCGCCGACCGCCCACGCGGTGTTCGCGTCGAGCGCGTGCACCGCGAACAGATGGGTGTCCTCGGCGACCTTGTTGTTCTGCTGCTGCTTCCACGTCAGGCCGCCGTCCTCGGTGCGCAGGACCATGCCGGACTGCCCGACGGCCCAACCGCGGAGATCGTCGGCCATCGAGATGTCGTAGAGCAGCGCACGCGTGCCGGTGTTGCCCTTCTTCCACGTCGCGCCGCCGTCGTTGCTGACGTACACCGAGCCCCAGTAGCCGGCCGCGACCACGTGGTTCGGCGACGGCGCCGAGACGGCGAACAGGTCGTCGTAGATGTCGATCACGTCCGACGAGCTCTTCTCCCCCGGATCGAAGTGGACCTCGTGGCAGGCGCCGAGGAAGAGCGCGGCTGCGGCGAGGCCCGCGAGCGCCGCAGTGGTGCGGCTCGCGTGGGGGGTCGGGGTCATCGAGAGCTCCTCCGGCCCGTGGGCCGTCTGGCATGCGGTTGCGGCGAGCGGTCGCGCTGACGATCCGTGACGATGTGCGACGCGACCGGCACGGCCCGCGGGTGCCACTCTCTAAACTAGGCCGCGATGCGTTGTCAAGAACGCGACCAACTTGCGAGGAACGGCTTCGTGTCGCTGGCGCAAGGTACCCCGTGAGCGGTAATCCGGCTCCGCTCGAACGAGCGAGCCCCGACCCCGCAGACGTCGCACTGGTCGCTGCGCGAGGCTCGCGCACGCCGCTCCGGCACCGCTTGCGCGCGTCGGGAATCCCCCAAGCGCTCCGCCTGCTGCGCTGCGTCGTGCCGATCGCGACGCGCGAGGCGCTCGGACGCCCGTTCGACGCGGCCGCCCGCGGCGCCGAGCGCCGCAGCGCGCGCCGCGTGCGCGCGAGCCTCGCGCTCGCACGCGCGCTCGGCGAGCTGAAGGGGCCCTTCGCGAAGGCCGGGCAGTTCGCATCGCTGCGCTACGACGTGCTCGACGGCGCCGCGCGCGAAGCCTTCGCACGGCTCCAGGATCGCGTGCCGCCGCTTCCGTTCGAGGAGATCGCGGCGCTCGTCGAGGCGGAGCTCGGCGCGCCGCTCGCGGCGCACTTCGCGGAGTTCGAGCCCACGCCGCTCGGGGCAGCCTCGATCGCGCAGGTCCACCGCGCGCGGCTGGCATCGAGCGGCGAGCGCGTCGTCGTGAAGGCCCAGTATCCCTGGCTCGCGCACTCGCTGCCGGCCGAGCTCCGCCTCTCGCGCCTGCTGCTGCGCGCCTTCGCGCCGCGCCGCGGAGCGGTCGACCGCGCGCGCCTCTTCGACGAGTTCGCCGCGGGACTCGCCGAGGAGCTCGACTTCGAGCGCGAGGCGCGCGTGGCGGACGAGATCGCGCGCAATCTCTCGGACGACCCGCAGGTCGTCGTGCCGCGCATCCATCACGAGCTGACCACGCGGCGCGTGCTCGTGATGAGCTACGTCGACGCGATCTCGATCTCCGATCGCGCGGCGCTCGCCGCGCGGGGCGTGCCCCTGCGCTCGGTGCTCGAGACGCTCGCCCGCGCCTACGCGAAGCAGGTCTTCGTCGACGGCCTCTTCCACGCCGACCCGCACCCGGGCAACCTGTTCGTGATCGACGAGCCCGAAGCGGCGGTGCGCCCGCGCGTGCTGTTCGTGGACTTCGGGCTCTCGAAGCATCTCGATCCGGCGCTGCGCGGCGAGATGCGGGCGGGCATCCACGCCCTGCTCCGGCGCGACGTCGACGCCTTCGTGGATGGCATGGATCGGATGGAGATGATCGCCCCGGGCGCGCGCGCGGGCGTCGCGCGCGCGGTGCGGAGCATGTTCGAGCGGATCGCCGGCGAGGGACAGGTGCTCGGCCTCGGCGGCGGCCAGGTGCTCGCGCTCAAGGACCACGCCAAGCGGCTGCTCGAGGAGACCCCCGGCCTCCAGCTTCCGAACGAGCTGCTGCTCTACGCCAAGACGCTCTCCTATCTGTTCGCGCTCGGCGCCGCGCTCGACCCGTCGGTCGACCTGATGCGCATCACGGTGCCGTACCTGCTGCGCTTCCTCGCAGCGCGCGAGTAGCGGGCGCGTCCGCCGGCTCGTGCGCGAGCGCTAGGCTGCGCGCGCCCCGCGCTGGAGGAATCCATGCGAATGCCGTGCGCACTGGCGGCCGCCGCCGCCGTGCTGCTCGCCGGAACGTCGGCTGCGCAGCCGCGCTTCGCGGCCGCGCGCATCGATGCCGAGAGCTTCGCCGTCTTCTCGCCGGGCGGCGCCGACGCGATCGGCGGCGTCGGCGACTGGGGCCTCACGAACGGCGTGCTGTGCGCGGTCGTCGCGGATCCCGCCCACGAGAGCAACCTCGCGACCGCGGGCGGCGGACTCGTCGACCTCGGCCACTGCGGCCGCGGCGACGACCAGCTCGTGCTGCTGCAGCCGCTCGCGAACCTGGACCGCCGCGGCGCCGTGCCGGTCTCGTCCGTCGAGGCGAGCGCAACCGAGCAGGGCGCGCGCATCACGACACGCGGGAGCGTCGCCGGCTGCGAGGTCGAGACCGTCTACTCGCTCGACGCGCGCGACGCGACGCGGCTGCTCCTGCGCACGCGCGTGTCGCGGCGCGGCGCGGGCGAGCGCGTCTTCGCGATCGGCGACGTCGCGATCCACGCGCAGCACGCCGTGCGCCCGTTCGGCGTCGACTCGCGCGCACGCACGCCGGCCGACGGCTTCGTGCACCCGCCGCTGGATCTCGCGAGCCCGATCTCGATCGCGCGCGCGACGCGACCGGCCGACACGCGCATCCTGGTCGGCGCCGGCGGCATCACGCCGGGCATCGCGTACGCGCTGCACGCGCTCGGCGCACAGCGCAGCCGCGACGGCGGCGAGCCGACGCCGCTTCCGGTCGTGTCGCTCTCCGCGAAGAGCTTCTCGGGATTGGCCGCCTTCGCGGCGCCGTTCTGGCTGGGCGGCGACCGGCTCGGCGCGCTGCAGATGCTGCAGACCCTCACGATGGACGTCGGCGTCGGCGAGACGCTCGTCTTCGAGCGCGAGGTGCGCGTCGCGCCGCGCGCGGACGCGGCCTCGCTCACCGACGGGCTCTTCCGCGACGCGCGGCGCGTGCGCGGCCGCGTCTCGGATCCGTCGGCGCGCATCGCGGTGCGAAGCGACGACGGCGCCGTCGCGACGGACGTGGCGCCCGCGCCCGACGGAAGTTTCGCCCTCGCGCTGCCGGCCGGCTCGTATCGCGCGCAGATCCTCGGCGGCGCAGGCGGCGAGACCGAGCACCGCTTCGCCGTCGGCGCGAGCGACGTCGAGCTGGGCGCGCTCGCGGCGCCGCCGTTCGCGACGGTCGAGCTGCCGCGCGGCGCGGCGATGCGGCTCGTCTTCCTGGGCCTCGACGGCACGCCCGACCCGCGCTTCGGCGACGAGCGCCCCGACGCGCGCTTCGGCGACGATCGCTCGCCGCCGTCGACGCGGACCCGCGACGTGTCGCTCGCCGGCATCGAAGCCGATCCGCGCAGCGTGCGCGTCGCGCCGGGCCGCTATCGCGTGATCGCGGGGCGCGGACCGGAGTTCGGCGTGACCGAGACCGAGCTCGCCGTGCGCGGCGGCGAGACGGCGCGGCTCGCGATCGAGGCGCCCGCGCGCGCGCTCGACACGCCGGGCTGGATCGCCGCGGACCTGCACGTGCACGCGGCGCCGAGCGAAGACTCGGCGCTCCCGCTCGCGACGCGAGTGGCTTCCTTCGTCGCCGAGGGCGGCGAGGTGCTGGTCGCGACCGACCACGATCACGTGACGGACTACGCGCCGGTGATCCGCGAGCTCGGCCTGGCGGCGCAGCTCGCGAGCGTCGTCGGGCAGGAGGCCACGAGCGCGGTCTCCACGCCCGCGGCGCCGTACACGTTCGGACACGTCAACGTGTTCCCGCTGGCCCACCAGCCGACCGCCCACCGCCGGGGCGCGCTGCCCAACGAGGGCCGCCGCCTGCGCGACCTGATCGACCAGGTGCGCGCGCTCGGCGGCGAGCGCCTGGTGCAGCTCAACCACGCGCGCAGCGGCGGCGACTCGCAGGGCTTCTTCGATCACCTCTCGGTCGGCCACGCCTTCGATCCCGGCGTGCCGCTCTCGCTGCCGCCGAACGCGGTGCTGATCGCGCGCGATCCCGAGAGCGGCACGCGCGACGTCGACTTCGACGCCATGGAGATCTGGAACGGACACCGCATGAGCCGCTACCAGATGCTGCGCGACGACTGGTTCGCGCTGCTGCGCCAGGGCGAGGTGCGGACCGCGACCGCGAACAGCGACTCGCACCTGCTCGCCGAGGTGGCCGCGACGCCGCGCAACCTGGTGCGCGTGGCGGGCGACGCGCCGGAGCGCTTCGACGAGCGCGCGCTCGTGGCGGCGATCCGCGCGGGCCGCGTGATCGGCACGAACGGGCCGATCGTCGACGCGCGCGTCGGCGATGCCGCGCTCGGCGACACGCACCGCGGCGCCGAAGCGACGATCCGGGTGGAGGTCCGGGCCGCGCCCTGGGTGCCGGTGGCGCGCGTGCGCGCCTTCGTGAACGGCGTGCTCGCGCACGAGGCGGAGGCGTCGCACGGCGCGACCGTCTCGTTCCCGCACCGCTTCGAGCGCGACGCCTTCGTGACGATCGAGGTCGAGGGCGCCGCGGAGCCCGGCTCGGCGTGGGCGGCGCGCCTGCCCGGCTTCGCGCCGTTCGCGTTCACCAACCCGGTCTTCGTCGACGCCGACGCGGACGGCCTGTGGACCCCGCCCGATCCCGTCGCGGCTACTCCTTGAACTGGATCTCGTAGAGCTCGTTGTCGTCGATGATCTTCTGGATCTCTTCGTCCGACAGCGTGCCCGTCGCGTTGACGGTGATCGACTGCTCGCGGCCGGTGGCGAGGTCGCGCGCCGACACCGACACGATGCCGTTCGTGTCGATGTCGAACGACACCTCGATCTCCGGCTCGCCCTTGCGGGCCTCGCGGATGCCCGAGAGGATGAACTCGCCGAGCAGGTCGTTCTCCTCCGCGACGTCGCTCTCGCCCTGGAGCACGCGGATCTTCACGGCGGTCTGGTTGTCGCGCGTCGTGGTGAACACGTGGGCGCGCCGCACCGGCAGCGTGGTGTTGCGCTCGATCAGCTTCGCGAAGTGGCCGCCGTAGGTCGCGATGCCGAGCGAGAGCGGCGTCACGTCGAGCAGCACGAGCTTCTGGTCGTCGGAGAGCAGCGCCTCGCCCTGGATCGCCGCGCCGATCGCGACGACCTCGTCGGGGTTCACGCCCTTGTGCGGCCGCTTGCCGAAGAAGTCGGCCACGCGCTCCTGCACGAGCGGCATGCGCGTCTGGCCGCCGACGAGGATCACCTGGTCGACGTCCTGCGCGGTGATGCCGGCGTCCGAGAGGCACAGCTTCACGGTCTCCATCGTGCGGTCCACGATGTCGCCGACGAGCGCCTCCAGCTTCTCGCGCGAGAGCACCACCGAGAGATGGCGCGGGCCGTTCGCGTCCGACGCGATGAACGGCAGGTTCACCTCGGTCTGCAGGCTCTGCGAGAGATCGCACTTCGCCTTCTCCGCGGCGTCCTTGAGGCGCTGCAGCGCCATCGCCTCGGAGCGCAGGTCGATGCCCTCGGCCGCCTCGAAGGTCTCGAGCAGCTGGTTCACCACGCGGCGGTCGAAGTCCTCGCCGCCGAGGAAGGTGTCGCCCGCGGTCGCGAGCACCTCGAGCACGCCGTCGCCCATCTCGAGGATCGAGACGTCGAAGGTGCCGCCCCCGAGGTCGTAGACCAGCACGGTCTCGTCCGAGGGCTTGCGGCCGAAGCCGTAGGCCAGCGCCGCCGCGGTCGGCTCGTTGATGATGCGCAGCACCTCGAGGCCGGCGATCTTGCCGGCGTCCTTGGTGCACTGGCGCTGGGCGTCGTTGAAGTGCGCGGGCACCGTGATCACCGCCTCGCGCACCGGCTCGCCGAGGTGCTCCTGCGCGACGCGCTTCATCTCGCGCAGGATGATCCCGGCGATCTCGGGGCAGGTGAAAACTTTCTCGCCGAGCTGGAGGCGCGGGTCCTCGTTCGGGCCCTCCACGATCTCGTAGGGGCACAGCTCGATCGCGCGCCGCACCTCGGCGGAGTCGAAGCGCCGTCCGATCAGGCGCTTGCTCGCGTACACCGTGTTGCGTGCGTTGGTGATCGCCTGCCGCTTCGCGAGGTGTCCCACGAGGCGCTTGCCGTCGTCCGCCAGCGCGAACATCGAGGGCGTCGTCTTGTAGCCGCCGGTGTTCGGAATCACGACGGGCTGGCCGTTGTCCACGACCGCCACGCACGAGTTCGTCGTCCCGAGATCGATGCCGATCACCCGACTCATCGCTTCCCCCCTCCGAGCCAGCGGAACCCCAGCGAACGACCGCCGCCGCCGCGCAGCGCGGTGCGAGCTTCCTCGTCGTTCGGATCGAGCGCGAGCGCGGCTTCGAGCTCGCGGCGCGCGTTCGCCTCGAGCCCGGCCGCCTTGTAGACCTGTCCGAGCACGCGGTGGTACGCCGCGCTCTTCGCATCCAGCTCGACCGCCGCCATCGCCCACTCCTTGGCGCGGTGCAGATCGCCGCCGGTGGCCCACGCGAGCTTGGCCGCGCGGTGCAGCAGCTCGGCGTCGTGCGGTCGGTACTCGAGCGCCTCCTCGAAGCAGTGCAGCGCGGCCTTGAAGTCGCGCAGCTCGAGCGCGCTCTCCGCCTCGCGCACCAGCTTGGCGGCGCGCTCGTCGTGCGCCTTGCGCTGGACGCCGGCGAACTGCTCCTTGTAGATCGCGTTCCACGGATCGAAGGCGATCGCGAGGCGCACGCCGCCCGCCGCCTCGGTCCAGCGACCCGCGGAGTAGGCGGCCATGCCCGCCTCGAAGAAACGCTTCGCGCGCGCCTTGCGTTCGCGCACCACGCGCGAGTGCAACGAGAAGACGTGCGGCCGGCGCGGCGCGCGCGGGCGCGCCGCCTCGGGCTTCGCCTGCTCCTCGGCGGCGGGCGCGGCCTCGACGGCAGCCTGCGCGGCGGCGCCCTCGCCCGCCGCCGCGGCGAGCGAACGCAGGATCTCGGCGCGCGCGGTCGGGTCGGAGAGCAGCTCGTAGGCCTCGACGATCTTCCCGAAGATGCGGTCGAGCCGCTTGCCGAAGGGACCGGTGTTGCGGCGGAAGAAGCGGTCCGGGTGCAGCTCCTTGGAGAGCGCGAAGTAGGCGCGGCGCAGCTCCTTGCGGTCCGCCTCGGCCGCGACGCCGAGGATCTCGTGATAGGGCCGCTCGAGCTTCGCTTCGAACTCGAGGATGCGGAGCTGCACCTCGACGGGGATCTCGAGCGAGGCATCGACGTCCGCTGCGGCGACCGCCGCGGTCGGTGCGCTCGGTGCGCTCGCCGCACGCGGCGCCGCCTTCTCGATGCGGCCGTCGCGCGACGTCAGTACGACCACGCCCTCCGCGATCCAGCGCTCGAGACAGCGGTCCACGTCGTCGGGCGCGAGTCCGCCGATCGAACGCAGCAGCAGCCACGGCGTCGCGCCGTCGATGCGCGAGAGCAGATATCCCTCCGCCGGCGTGAGCGAGAGACGCGAGGGATCCACGCCCGCTCCGAGGCGCGGGTAGCGTTCGCTCTGGCCTGCGGAGTTGGCCCCTAGACGCATGACTCCCGTCTCGCGCGCGACGACGCCGAAAGAAACCCTTGCGGGCACTCGGCCTTCATCGGTCCGCGCGGAGCGAAAGCTGAGCCGCGGCGGCGGGACGCGGAGGGAGCCGCACCCCGCTCTGCGCAGGAATGAGGCGATGGGAAGGTTTCACCCCGAGGGGCGGAGCGTTCAGGCGCGGGCGCAGCCGAGGAGCGCCTCGAGGATCGCCTTCTGGGCGTGGAGCCGGTTCTCGGCCTGGTCGAACACGATGCTGCGCGGGCCGTCGAGCGCGTCGCTCGTGATCTCCTCGCCGCGATGCGCGGGCAGGCAGTGCAGGATCCACGCCTCGGGGGCGTGCGACAGCAGCCGGGCGTTCACCTGGAACGGCTCGAACACCGCCTTGCGCTGCTCGGCCTCCTCCTCCTGACCCATGCTCGTCCACACGTCCGTGTACACGAAGTGCGCGCCGCGGACGGCCTCCACCGGGTCGTCGGTCCACACGATCCGCGCGCCGCTCCGCGCCGCCAGCTCGGCCGCGCGCTTGCGCACGTGCGGCGCCGGCAGGTGCGTGCGCGGCGTCGCGAGCCGCAGCTCGCCGCCGAGCACCGAGATCGCGTTCAGCAACGAGCTCGCGACGTTGTTGCCGTCGCCGACGTAGGCGACGACGGAGCGCGCGAGGTCGGCGCGCTCGGTGATCGTCTGGAGGTCGGCCATCGCCTGGCACGGGTGCAGCAGGTCGGTGAGCCCGTTGATGACCGGGATCGCGGCGGCCGCCGCGAGCTCTTCGACGAGCGAGTGGTCGTAGGTGCGCGCGACGATGCCGTGCACCCAGCGCGAGAGGTTGCGGGCGACGTCGGCCGCCGTCTCGCGCGTCCCGATCCCCACCTGCTCCGGCCGCAGCAGGATCGCGTGCCCGCCGAGCTGGGTCATGCCGGCCTCGAAGGTCACGTGCGTGCGCAGCGACGGCTTCTCGAAGTACATCGCCAGCGTGCGCCCGCGCAGCGTCTGCGGCGGATCGCCGCGGTGATACAAGCGCTTGAGCTCGTGGGCGCGGTCGAGGATCCGGCGCAGCGCGTCGGCGGGCCAGTCGGCGAGCGAGACGAAGTCCTTCGGCGCGGTGCGTTGCGGGCTCATCGCGTGATCAGCGTCCCGATGCCGTGGTCGGTGAAGATCTCGAGCAGCACCGCGTGCACGACGCGGCCGTCGACGATGTGCGCGCGCGCGACGCCGCCCTGCACGGCCGCCACGCAGCAGTCGATCTTCGGGATCATGCCGCCCTTGATCACGCCGTCCTCCACGAGCCGCCGCGCGTCGTCGCGCGTCAGCTCCGGAATCAGCTGCCCGTCCGCGTCGAGCACGCCCGCGACGTCGGTGAGCAGCATCAGCTTCTCGGCCTTCAGCGACTGCGCGATCGCGCCCGCCGCCTCGTCGGCGTTGACGTTGTAGGTCTTGCCGTCCTCGGCGACGCCGATCGGCGCGATGACGGGCACGAACCCCGCGTCCTGCACCGCCGTGATCGCGGCGGGATCGACGCCGACCACCTCGCCGACGCGGCCGATGTCGCGGCCGTCCTTGCTGCGCCGCCGCACGCGGATCATGCCGCCGTCGCTCCCCGTGAGCCCGATCGCGCGGCCGCCGCCCTGCTGCACGAGCTCGACGATCTCGTGGTTCACCTTGCCGCCGAGCACCATCTCGACCACGTCCATCGTCTCGTCGTCGGTGACGCGCAGGCCGTCGACGAACACCGACTGCTTGCCCAGCTTCTCGAGCGTCGCGCCGATCTGCGGGCCGCCGCCGTGCACGATCACCGGCCGCACGCCGATGTGCTTGAGCAGCACGACGTCCACCGCGAACGAGGCGCGCAGCTGCGCGTCCTTCTGCGCGGCGCCGCCGTACTTGACGACGACCGTCTTGCCGACGAAGCGCCGCATGTAGGGCAGGGCCTCGATCAGCACCTTCGCCTTGTCGATCACCGATTGCATGGCGTCGTTTCGATCTCCGCGGGCTAAGCGCGCGGCTGCGCGCCCTGCGAACCTTGCGGACCCTGCGCGCCCTGCTGCGACTCGCGGCGCGCGCGCGCCACCTCTTCGATCGAGTCCACGAGGCTACGGTAGAGGAGCACGTTGCGGATCGCCGCGGAGAGCGCGGCGCCGAGCACCTCCGCGGTGCGCGGCGACGCCTTGCGCGGATCCGGCGCGAACGCGCGGAACACGCCGAGCGTGCGGCCCCGGAAGCGCAGCGGCAGCGCGAGGAACGACCCGCTCGCGCCGCTCTCGGGCGTGTCGACGGCGGCGTCGAAGCGCGGGTCGGCCGCGGGCGACTCGCACACGACGGGCTGGCCGGTCTCGAAGCACGCGCCCGTGAGGCCCGTGCCGCGCGCGAGGAAGAGGCGGTCCGTCGAGCCGCCCGCCGCCCATTGCGACTCGAGCCGCAGGGAGCCGCTCTCGGCGTCGAGCAGGTACACCGCCACCGGCGCCGCGCGCAGCGCCGAGGCGATCGCCTGGAGCGCCGAGCCGAGCACGCGCGGCGGCTCGACCTCGCGGGTCATCGCGTCGCACACGAGGCGCGCGAGCTCGGCCGACGGATCGTCCTCGGTCCGCTCTGCGGCGGGCGCGCTCGCCTCCGGCGCGGGCTCCGCGGCGGAATCGGGAGCGAGCCAGGGCGCCAGCGTCAGCGACAGCAGCCGCAGCAGCGCGAGGTCTTCGTCGCCGAACGGCTCGCCGCCGCGGCGGTCGGTCGCGCACAGCGCGCCGAAGCGCGCCGGACTGGCGCCGAGCGGCATCACCACGAAGGAGCCCGTTTCGTAGCGGTCGGCGTGCTCCGCGTCGAAACGCGGATCCGTGCCGACGTCCTTCACCAGGATCGGATCGCCCTGCGCGACCACGCGCCCCGCCACGCCCCCGCCGATCGGCACGCCGTCGAACTCCTCGACCGCGAGCTTGCGGCCCGTCGCCGCCGCGACGCGCAGGTCGCCGGCGCGCTCGTCGCGCAGCAGGATCGACGTCTTCGTCGCGCCGAGCAGGCGCGCCATCGCCTCGGCCGCGCGCGCGGCGAGCGCGTCGCGCTCGCCGCGGACGCCGTCGCCGAGCAGCGCCTCGACCTCGCCCGCCAGCGCATCGAGCCGCGAGCGCAGCGCGTTCCAACTCGACGCCATCTCGTAGGCGTCGAGCGCGCGCCGCACCGAGAGCTTCACCTCTTCCTCGTGCAGCGGCTTGGCGAGGTAGTCGCAGGCGCCGAGCCGCAGCGCTTCGAGGACGTACTCCTGATCGGTGTGCGCGGAGAGCATCACGACCCGCAGCGCGGGACGCCGCTCGCGCAGCGCGCGCAGCACCGCGAGCCCGCTCTGGTCGGGGAGCTGGATGTCCAGCACCACGACGCCGATCGCGGGATCCTCGGCGGCGTCGAGCGCCTCCGCCGCGTTCGCGGCGAGCCGGCACGCGAAGCCGTCGCCTTCGAGCAGCTCGCGGATCGCCTCGCGGAAGAACCGCTCGTCGTCCACCACCAGCACCTGGCCCTGGCCAACGCTCATGGGTCTCGCTCCTGGGGGGTGTTGGTTTCACAAGATGTAGCGCGAGAGGTCCTCGTCGCGCGCCAGCTCGCCGAGGCGCTCGCGCACGAAGGCCTCGTCCACCACCAGCTCGCGGCCGCCGAGGTCGGGCGCGTCGAAGCTGACCTCGTCGAGCAGGCGCTCCATCACGGTGTGCAGGCGGCGCGCGCCGATGTCGTCGGTGCGCGCGTTCACCTGCGCCGCGATCGCCGCGATCGCGCGCACGCCGTCCTCGCGGAAGTCGAGCTTCACCTGCTCGGTGGCGAGCAGCGCGACGTACTGCCGCACCAGCGAGTTGTCCGGCTCCGTCAGGATCCGCACGAAGTCGGACTCGGAGAGGCTCGAGAGCTCGACGCGGATCGGGAAGCGGCCCTGCAGCTCCGGGATCAGGTCCGACGGCTTCGCGACGTGGAAGGCGCCCGCCGCGACGAACAGGATGTGGTCGGTGCGGACGGGCCCGTGCTTGGTCTGCACGGTGGAGCCCTCGACGATCGGCAGCAGGTCGCGCTGGACGCCCTCGCGCGACACGTCCGGGCCCTGGCGTCCGCCGGCGCTCGGCGCCGCGATCTTGTCGATCTCGTCGATGAACACGATGCCCGTCTGCTCGGCGCGCTCGACCGCCAGCTCGCGCACGCGGTCCATGTCGACCAGCCGCGTCGCCTCGTCGGCGGCGAACGCCTCGCGCGCGGCGGGAATCGCGAGGCGGCGGCGCCGCGTCTTCTTCGGGAAGAAGTTGCCGAGCAGGTCCTTGAACTGGACGCCCATCTCTTCGACGCCCTGCGGCGTGAAGATCGACATCTGCGGCGACGCCGCGGTGTCGGGCAGGTCCACCTCGATCTCGCGCGAATCGAGCAGCCCCTGGCGCAACATCTGGCGCAGCTTCTCGCGCGTCTCGCCGCCGGCGGGCACCGGCTCCGTCGCCGCGCCCGGCGCCAGCGGCAGCAGCGCGTCCAGAATGCGCTCCTCGGCGCGCTCCTCGGCCGCGACGCGCACCGCGCGCTTCTCCTCCTCCGTCACCATCTGCACCGCGAGGTCCGCGAGGTCGCGCACGATCGACTCGACGTCGCGGCCGACGTAGCCGACCTCGGTGAACTTGGACGCCTCGACCTTCAGGAACGGCGCCTGCGCCAGCTTCGCGAGCCGGCGCGCGACCTCCGTCTTCCCGACGCCGGTCGGGCCGATCAGGATGATGTTCTTGGGCGCGATCTCGTCGCGAAGCTCGGGTCCCACCTGCTGGCGGCGCCAGCGGTTGCGCAGCGCGATCGCGACCGCGCGCTTGGCGTCGCGCTGGCCGACCACGTAGCGGTCGAGCTCCGACACGATCTCGCGCGGGGTGAAGCTGCCGAGCGCACTCACGGAAGCGTCTCCAGCTGGATCTGGTCGTTGGTGTAGATGCAGATCTCGGCCGCGACGCCGAGCGCCTCGCGCGCGATCTGCTCGGCGGGCAGCGCCGTGTGCCGCAGCAGCGCGCGCGCCGCGGCGAGCGCGTACGAGCCGCCCGAGCCGATCGCGGCGACGCCGTCGTCGGGCTCGAGCACGTCGCCGTTGCCCGAGACGAGCAGCAGCGCCTCGGCGTCGCCGACGAGCAGCATCGCCTCGAGCCGCCGCAGCGCGCGGTCGGTGCGCCAGTCGCGCGCCAGCTCGACGGCGGCGCGCCGCACGTTGCCGCCGTGCGCCTCGAGCTTGGCCTCGAGCCGCTCGACGAGCGCCAGCCCGTCGGCGGCGCCGCCCGCGAAGCCGACGATCGCGCGGCCCTTCGCGATGCGGCGCACCTTGTTGGCGCCGCGCTTCGCGATCGTCTGGCCGATCGTGACCTGGCCGTCGGCCGCGATCGCGAGCCGGCCGTCGCGCAGCACGCCGAGCACCGTCGTCGCGCGCGTGCGCGTCACTTCCGCTTCGCCCGCGGGTGCGCGCGGTCGTACACCTCGACGAGACGCGCCGCCGAGACCGCCGTGTAGCGCTGCGTGGTCGAGAGGCTCGCGTGGCCCAGCAGCTCCTGGATGGAGCGCAGGTCGGCGCCCATGTCGAGCAGGTGCGTCGCGTAGCTGTGTCGCATGCGGTGCGGGTGCACGCGGTCCGCGACGCCCGCGCGGCGCGCGCGGCGCCCGAGCAGGCGGCGCACCGAGCGCGCGTCGAGCCGGCTCCGCGCGCCGCCGGCGTGCGCGGGGAAGAGCGGCTCGGCCTGGTAGCCGGGGCGGCGCCGCGCCTCGATCCACGCCGCGAGCGACTGGCGCGCCGCCTGCGGCAGCGGGACGACGCGCTCTTTGCGGCCCTTGCCGAGCACGCGCACCTCGCGCGCGAGCAGGTCGACGTCGCGCACGTCGAGCGCGATCGCCTCGCTGACGCGCAGCCCCGCGCCGTAGAGCAGCTCGACGAGCGCGCGGTCGCGCAGCCGGCGCTCGCGATCGGCGTCGTCGCGCGCGGGCGCGCCGTCGTCCGCCTCGACGACCGCCTTGCAGTCGTCCACCGAGAGCGGGCGCGGGAGCCGCGGGCGCTGCTTGGGCGCCGCGATGCCGAGCGTCGGGTCGCGCTCGAGCGCGCCTTCGCGCACGAGCCAGCGGAAGAAAGCGCGCGCCGCGGCGAGCTTGCGGCCGATCGACGCGGCCGCGCGCGTGCGGTGCAGGCTCGCCAGCCACTCGCGGATCTGGTCCGCGCCGACGCGGTCCGGCCGCGCGGCGCCGGCGGCGGCCGCGAGCTGCGCGAGATCGGACGCGTAGGCGCGCCGCGTGTGCGCCGAGGCGTTGCGCTCGGCGGCGAGATGGCGGTCGAAGCGCGCGATCGCCTCCTCGAACGTCATGCGGGCACGGCGTCCGGCCACGACGCGAGGTCGTGCAGCGCGCGCGCGGCGAGCGCGGCGTTGCGCAGCGCGCGGCGACTCGCCTTGCGCCGATCCGCGCCGCGTTGCGGCGCGGCGGGCTCCGCGTCGAGGGGCGGGAACAGGCCCCAGTTGACGTTCATCGGCTGAAAGTGCGCGGGATCCGCTTCGCACAGATGGCGCAGCAGCGCAGCGTGCGCCGTCGTGGCGGGCGGCGGCGCGACGGGCGCGCCGCGCACCGCCGCCGCGGCGAAGCGTCCCGCGAGCCCGCCGAGCGCGGCCGACTCGACGTAGCCCTCGACGCCGGCCATCTGCCCCGCCACGTAGAGGCCGGCGCGTCCGCGCAGCTCGAGCGTCGCCGTCAGTTGGCGCGGCGCGTTCAGGTACGTGTTGCGGTGCACCGAGCCGTAGCGCGCGAACACCGCGCCGCCGAGGCCCGGCAGCGCGCGGAACACGCGCTGCTGATCGCGAACGCGCATCTTGGTCTGACACCCGACGAGGTTGTAGAGCATCCCCCGGCGATCCTCGTGTCGGAGCTGGAGCACGGCGTGCGGGCGGCGGCCGGTGCGCGGGTCCACCAGGCCGACCGGCTTCAGCGGACCGTGCGCGAGCGTCTCCCGTCCGCGCCGGGCCATCTCCTCGATCGGCAGGCAGCCCTCGAAGTAGAGCGCCTTCTCGAAGGGATGGAGCGGCACGCTGTCCGCGGCGAGCAGCGCGTCGACGAAGGCCTCGTACTCCGCGCGGCCGAGCGCGACGTTCAGGTAGTCGCCCTCGCCATCGCTCTCCCAGCGCGACGCGCGGAACAGCGCGCCGGCGTCGAGCGAGTCGGCGTAGACGATGGGCGAGATCGCGTCGTAGAAGTAGAGCGACGCCTCGCCGATGCGCGCAGCGAGGTCGGCCGCGAGATCGGGGTCGGTGAGCGGACCGGTCGCCAGGATCACGTGCGGCGCGTCCGGAATCTTCGCGACGCGGGCGTGGCGCACCTCGATCGCCGGGTGCGCGGCGATGGCGCGCGTCACGTACTGCGAGAACGCGGCGCGATCGACCGCGAGCGCGCTGCCGGCCGGGACCGCGCAGGCGTCGGCGGCCTCGATCACCAGCGAGCCGCTGCGGCGCATCTCCTCCTTGAGCAGACCTACGGCGTTGCCGAGCTCGGCCGAGCGCAGCGAGTTGCTGCACACGAGCTCGGCGAAGTCGCCGCCCGTGTGCGCGGGCGACGTGTGCTCGGGCCGCATCTCGTAGAGCAGCACCGCGACGCCGCGGCGCGCGAGCTGCCAAGCCGCCTCGCAGCCGGCGAGTCCCGCGCCGACCACGATCACGCGCGAAGCCGGAGACCCGTGCAGATGGTGCGAGCCCTGCGGATCGTGCGAGTCGTGCGGCTCGTGCGCGGAGTCGATCATGAACGGCGCAGCATAACGCTACGGGTCCAGCGCGACACGGAGCGTGCCGTCGCGCTCCTCCGCGATGCGGCCGTCGAGCTCGAGCGGGAGGAGGATGTGTCCGAGCTCGGCCGCGCTCGCGCCGAGACGCGCGCCGAGCTCGTCGCGCGAGAGCGGCTCGCGGCGCAGACAGTCGAGCGCGGCGCGCTGGCGCGGATCGTCCGGCTCGCGGCGAACGGGCCGCGGCGGCGCGCTCGCCGACGCGGCTTCGCACAGCGCGCGTGCGCGCACGCCGGCGGCG
>QEVM01000064.1 GCA_003576805.1 Pseudomonadota bacterium
CGGGTCGCGCGCGCGATCGGCGAGCGCGGCGGCGAGCGCCTGCGCGGGCGCGAGTCCGCAGCGCGTCGGATTCGCGTCCGCGAGATCGAGGACGGCGAGCCCGGCCGCGCGCCGCGCCGCGACGCGGCGCGCGAGCTCGGTCGGGCGGAGGTCCCAGGAGGCGCGCCGCGCGAACATGCGGGGAGCGTAGCCGCGGCGTGGCTGCGCGCGGCGCGCTCCGCGACAATGCGCGCCATCGCGCCGTCGGAGGAGAAGTCGTGGCCGACGAACCCGTGGACGTGCTCGTCATCGGCGCCGGCGCCGCGGGCGCCGCGTTCGCCTGGAGCCTCTCCGAGACGCGCATGAACATCCTCTGCCTCGAGCAGGGCGACTGGATGGATCCCGCGAGCTATCCGACCAACGGGCTCGACTGGGAGCTGCGCGGCCTCGGCGACTTCGCGCTCTCGCCCAACACGCGGAAGCGTCGCGAGGACTATCCCGTCGAGGACTCCGAGTCGCCGATCAAGGCGTCGATGTTCAGCGCGGTCGGCGGCAGCACCATTCTCTACGCCGGCCACTACCCGCGCCTCCACCCCTCGGACTTCCGCGTGCGCACGCTGGACGGCGTCGCCGACGACTGGCCGATCGACTACGCGACGCTCGCGCCGTACTACGCCGAGAACGACCGCGTGATGGGCGTCGCGGGCCTCGCGGGCGACCCCGCCTATCCGCCGAAGGAGGTGCCGCTGCCGCCCGTGCCGCTCGGGCCGCTCGGCGAGCGCATCGCGCGCGGCTTCGACGCGCTCGGCTGGCACTGGTGGCCGTCGGACAGCGCGATCGCGACGCGCGAGCACGAGGGCCGCGCCCCGTGCATCAACCTGGGTCCGTGCGTCACCGGCTGCGCGCAGGGCGCGAAGGGCAGCAGCGACGTCACCTACTGGCCGGCCGCCGTGCGGCGCGGCGTGCGCGTCGCGACGCGCTGCCGCGTGCGCGAGATCACCGTCGGGCCCGACGGCATGGCCGACGGCGCAATCTACTTCGACGCCGAGGGAGTGGAGCGCAAGCAGCGCGCGGAGATCGTGGTCGTCGCGTGCAACGGCATCGGGACGCCGCGCCTGCTCTTGCACTCGCGCTCGAAGCAGTTCCCGGACGGCCTCGCGAACTCGAGCGGCCTGGTCGGCAAGAACCTGATGTTCCACCCGTACGGGATGGTGGTCGGCGGCTTCCCGGAGCGGCTCGACAGCTTCATGGGGCCGACCGGCTGCGCGCTGATGAGCCACGAGTTCTACGAGACCGACCGCGCGCGCGGCTTTCTGCGCGGCTACTCGTTCGAGATGCTGCGCGGCATGGGCCCGATGTCGACCGCGCTCTGGGGCATGTCGGCGGGCCGGCTGCCGTGGGGCGACGGACACCACGACGCGTATGCCGGGGTGTTCGCGCGCACGGGCGGCGTGCTCGCGATCTGCGAGGACCTGCCCGAGGAGCACAACTGCGTGACGCTCGACCCGGCGCTCACCGACGCGCACGGCATCCCGGCGCCGAAGATCCGCTACCGGCTCTCCGAGAACTCGCTGCGCATGCTCGCGCACGGCACCGCGCGCGGCGAGGAGGTGCTGCGCGCGGCCGGCGCCGAGTGGACGCGCGTCGAGTCGCCGCTGCGCGTCGCGGGCTGGCACCTGATGGGCACCGCGCGCATGGGCCACGACCCCGCGAAGTCGGTCGTGAACGCCTGGGGCCGCAGCCACGACGTGAAGAACTTGTTCGTGATCGACGGCAGCGCCTTCGTCACGGCCGGCGCGGTGAACCCGACCTGCACGATCCAGGCGCTCGCGCTCTACGTCGCCGACGCGATCAAGAAGAACCTCGCCAACCTGTTCGACTGAACGGGCGCGACGCCATGGAGCCGCGATGAGCGAAGCCGCCGAACCCGCCTTCTCGCCCGAGCAGCACGCCGCGCTCGTGTGCGTGCTCGACCTCCTGATCCCGCCGAGCCGCGACGGCCGCATGCCGGGCGCGGGGGAGGTCGGCGTCGGCGCGCGCATCGACGCGGTCGCCCGGCGCGACGCCGGCTTCCAGCACCTCGTCGCGACGGGCCTCGCCGCGCTGGGCGACCGCGCGCGCGAGTCCGGCGTCGCCGCCTTCGCCGGCCTTGCGCGCGAGGCGCGGCTGGCCGCGCTGCACGCGGTCGCCGCCGCGCACGCCGCCTTCGTGCCGGCGCTCGTCTTCCACACCTACGCCGGCTACTACATGGAGCCGCGCGTCGTCGCCGCGCTCGGCGTCGCGTCGCACCCGCCGTTCCCGCACGGCTTCGCGCTCGCGCCCTTCGACGAGCAGCGCGACGCGGTCGCCGACGCAGCGGCCCGCGAGCGCGCGCGCGACGGGCGACACCCAGCTGATGCGGCCCTCGGACGGCTCGGCCTCGTCCTCGCCGACGATCTCGAAGCAGCGCAGCGCGCCGTCGTCGTCGCGCAGCGCGACGCGCGTGCCGAACGCGACCTCGTCCGGGTCGGGCTCGGGATCGACGCGCTGCGCGCTCGCGCGCCGCTTCAGCCAGTAGCGGAGGTCGCGCTCGACGCGCGCGGTCGCGAGCGCGTCGTCGCCGCCGCGCGCCGCCTCGCGCGCGCGCTCGAGCTCCGCGATGCGCTCGTCGATCTGCCGCGCGCCGCGCGCGGTCACGAGGTTCGGATGACTGCTCACGGGGCGCTCGGGCAGCACTTCGGGGACGTCGCCGTCGAGCTCTCGGACGAATGCTCTGCTCATGGCTCGACCCTAGCGAGCCCAGATGAACGCGCCCGCTCGCCGCTCCGCGGCGCCGGCACGCATCTCGCAAGCATCTCGCAGACTGGCAATCCTGGTTGGCGTCGCGCGACGCGGCTCACGTCGCGCGGCCGGCGCGCACGCTCTCGCGCAGCGCGCGGAAGAGGCGCGCGAAGTCCGCGCGCTGGTAGGCGGCGGTGCGACCGCTCGGATTCGGCAGCACCCAGACCGCGACGCCGGCGACCGTCTCCTGCTGCGGGCCGACCTGCGCGTGCGGCCGTGCGAACGCGTTGCGATACGCGCCGACGCCGAGCATCGCGAGGCAGCGCGGCCGATGGCGCGCGAGCTTGCGCGCGAGCAGCTTCGCGCCGCGCGCGAGCTCGTCGCGCGAGAGCTCGTCGGCGCCGGCCGACGCGCGCGACACGAGGTTGGTGATGCCGCAGCCGTAACGCACGAGCGTGTGGTCCTCCTCGGGCGCGAGCAGCCGGTCGGTGAAGCCGGCGTCGTGGAGCGCGGTCCAGAAGCGGTTGCCGGGACGCGCGAAGTGGTGCCCGACCGCCGCCGACCGCAGGCCCGGGTTGATGCCGCAGAAGACGACGTCGAGGCCCGGCGCGAGGACGTCGCGCAGGCGCTTGCTGCGCGCGGCGGCGAGATCCCGCGCAGCCATCGTCAGCCGAGCGCGCCGCTCTCCCGCAGCTTCGCGATGCGCGCGGCGTCGTAGCCGAGCAGCTTCCCGAGCACTTCGTCGGCGTGCTCGCCGGCGGCCGGCGCCTTGCCCGGCTCGGGCAGCGTCTCGCCCGCGTACTTCACCGGGAAGGGGAGCATGTCGGCGCCGTGCGCCTCGTGGCCGTACCACGGGAGGCGGTGCTGGAACTGGGGATCGGCGGCGATCGTCTTCGGCGTGTTGCAGGGCGCGATCGGGAAGTTCTTCTCGTTGCCGAACGCGATCCACTCGGCGCTGGCGCGCGTCTTGAAGATCTCGCGCAGCGCGCGCTGCAGCTCGCGGTTGCCGCGCGCGTGGTCGGCGTACTTGCTGCCCGGCCACTTCTCGAAGAGCTCGGGCCGCCCGACCGCCTCGCAGAAGTTCTTCCAGAACGCCTGCTCGCTCGCCATGAAGAGCACGTGCCCGTCGCTCGACTCGTAGATCTGGTAGCGGACGCCCTCGCGCATGCCGGCGGTGCCGGGCGCTCGTCGCACGTAGCCGTCGGCCTTGTTGCCCGTCACGACGTCTTCGGGCCGCTCGTACGCGCGCCAGCTCTCGATCCGATACCAGTCCATGTAGGCGGCGGCGTCGCTCTGGCCGAGCTCGAGCGCGCAGCCCTCGCCCGTCTCGCGCGCGCGGATCACCGCGGCGAGGATCGCGAGCGCGCCGATCAGCGGGCCCGCGTGGATCCCGATCGACGCGTGCTCCGGGATGTAGGTGAAGCCTTCCTCGTCCTTCGCGACGCCGACGATGCCAGCCCACGTGTCGAAGGCGATGCCGTGCGCGGGAAGGTCCTGGTAGGGGCCGCTCGCGCCGTAGCCGGAGAGGTTGCAGAACACGATCTTCGGGTTGACGGCGCGCAGGTCGTCGTAGCCGAGGCCGCGGCGCGCGAGCGAGCCCGGGCGCATCGCCTCGACGACGACGTCGGCGCCGCGTGCCAGCTCCTTGTAGACGTCCACCGCCTCCGGCTTGCGCAGGTCGAGCACGATCGACTTCTTGCCGCGGTTCACGTGCAGGTGCATCAGCGAGACGCCCTCGCAGATGGGCCACGTCATCTCGCGGATGTAGTCGCCGCCGGGCGACTCGACCTTGATCACCTCGGCGCCGAGGTCGGCGAGGTGCAGCGTGATCGCGGCGGGACCGAGCAGCGACGACTCGACGACGCGCAGGCCGGCGAGCGGCGCGGGGCGGGCCATCGCTACCAGCTCGCCATGCGGACGGGCGCGTCGGTGTCGAGCACCTGCGCCGCGACCAGCTCCTCGAGGTACGCCGTGTCCCACCAGGTGATCTGGAGCTGCTTGGCGCGGCGGAAGTAGAGCTGGATGTCGTACTCGATCGTGAAGCCGACGCCGCCCCACACCTGCTGGCACATCGCGGTGAGATCGCGGTAGGTCTGGCAGGCGAACAGCTTCGCCATCGGCGCGAGGCGCGCGACGTCCTTGCCGCGGGTGCGCGCCCAGGCCGCCTCGTAGACGAGCGTCTTGCCGCCGTCGACGGCGGTCGCCGCGTCGGCCAGGTAGTGCGAGATCGCCTGGAAGGCGCCGAGCGGCTTGTCGAACTGCTTGCGGTCCTTGGCGTACTGGACCGTGATCTCGAGCGCGCGCTCCGCGCCGCCCATCGCCTGCGCGGCGAGCAGCACGATCGCGTCGTGCATCACCGCGTCCCACGCCTTCCAGCCCTCGTTCGCGGCGCCGACGCGGTCGGCGGCGGCGACGCGCACGTTCGCGAAGTCGACGCGGTACTGCGTGTCCGCCGCGAGGCTGCGCTGCTGCGCGAGCGCGACGCCTCGCGCCTGCGGATCGACCAGGAAGAGCGAGACGTCGCGCGCGCCCGGGCCGGTGCGCGCCAGCACGACGAGGCGCGTCGCGCTGCTCGCGAACGGCACGTGGCGCTTCGTGCCGGAGAGCACGAAGCCGTCGCCGTCGGGCGTCGCCGCGAGCTGCACGCCCTTCGGGCCGAAGCCGCCGTCGGGCTCGAGCCAGGCGGGCGCCAGGATCGCCTCGCCCGACGCGATGCGCGGCAGCCACGCGCGGCGTTGCTCGTCGCTGCCGGCGGCGAGCAGCACGCCCGCGCCGACCACCGCGCTCGCGAAGTGCGGCGAGGGCGCCAGCGAGCGGCCGAGCTCCTCGTACACGATCGCGGCGTCGAGCAGCGACGCGCCCGCGCCGCCGTGCTCCTCGGGGATCAGCAGGCCGGTGATGCCGACCTCCGCGAGCTGCTTCCAGAACGACGCCGGATAGCCGGTGGCGTCGTCCTCCATGGCGCGCACGGCGGCGATCGGCGCGTGCTCCTCGCACACGCGGCGCACCGTCTCGCGCAGCAGCTGCTGCTCTTCGGAGAAGTCGAGATCCATGCCTACGCCTCCGGCTTCCAGCGCTCGCCGCGCCGCGCCCAGGGGTTGTCGCCCGGCGCGACGGGCAGCGCGACGCGGACGTTGCACTCGGTGCAGACCTTCTCGCCGACCAGCACGCGCACCGCGAGCTCGGCCCAGCCGCAGCCCGCGGCGTCGGTGGCGACGCCCTTCACCTCGCCGCGGAACAGCATGCGGTCGCCGGGGAAGACGCTGTCCTTCATGCGGAACTGCATGCGGCCGAGGCGGCCGTACGGGCCCGTCCAGTCGGTGACGTAGCGCTCGAACCAGGCGGCCTGGTTGGGCGTGTTCATGAAGATGTCGCGCACGCCGTTGCGCTGCTGCGCGAAGTCCTTGTCGTGGTGCATCGGGCGCCAGTCGCGGCTCGCGAGCGCGCCGAGCACGACGGTGGTCGCCGTGACGTCGTACGCGAGCTCGGGCAGCGCGTCGCCCGGCTTCACCTGGTCGAGGGTGAGCACGCGGAGTGCGTTCACTGGGCGGCCCTCCGATAGCCGAAGCCCGTGTACGTCTCGGTGCCGACCGAGTGGCCGTGCTGGTTCACGTACTCGACGTCGATCACCCAGAAGCGGCCGGTGCCGAGCTTGGTCGTCTTCGGGGGCGATACGCTGCGCAGCACCTGCCACGTGCGCAGCCGGTCGCCGGGGCGCACGGGATCGCGGAAGGTGATGGTGTCGTCCGTCATCACCGCTTCCGGGAGCCCGAGCTTCTCCTTCAAGTCGAAGTGCACCTGGAGCGGCTGCGCCGCGCCGCTCCGGTCCGGCGCCCAGAAGTGCGGGCGGAACCAGACCGAGAGCATCGTCGGCGGCGCGATCCAGCCGTTCGTGATCTCGCGCGCGGCCTTCTCGTCCCAGAAGAGCGGGTTGCCGTTCTCGACCGACGCGCACGTCGTCGCGACGTAGCCGCGCTCGACGTCGAACTCGCCTTCCTGCTCGTAGCGCTTCTGCCCGATCCACGCGGCCACTTCGGCCGGGATCTCGTTCGCGTCGCTCATCGCTCCTCCGCTCCTCGCTGGCCGGCCAGCACCGGCGCCACCCGTCCGTTCGCGAACGCGCCGCGCGCGGCGAAGTGCGGATCGCGCACCAGCTCCGCGATCTCGTACACCGGCGCGACGCAGGTGTCGGCGGGCGCGAGCTGCGCGACCCAGTCGTCGCGGTCGCGCGTCGCGAAGGCGGCGGCGAGATCCTTGCGGACCTCGGCCTGCACCGCGTCGTCGGTCTGGTGCGCGATCCAGCGCTCGCAGCCGAGCTGCTCGCACAGGTTCGCCCAGAACTGCGGCTCGATCGCGCCGACCGCGATCCACTTGCCGTCGCGCGCGCGGTAGACGTCGTAGCAGGCGTAGCGGCCGGTGAGCAGATCGCCGCCGGGCGCCTTCTCGGCGCCGGTCGCGAGGTGCTCCTCGATCGCGAGCGCCATCAGCGACAGCACGCCCTCGGCGACGGAGACGTCGAGGTGCTCGCCGGCGCCCGTCCGCTCGCGCCGCAGCAGCGCCGCCATCACCGCGAGCGCGGCGTGCATGCCGCCCGCGGCCGCGTCGGCGACGGTCGCGCCCGGCAGCGCGGGGCCGCCGTCGGCGCGCCGGCCGCTCATCGCGAGATAGCCGCCCATCGCCAGATAGTTCAGGTCGTGGCCCGCCCACTTCGCGGCGGGACCGTTCTGCCCGTAGCCGGAGGTCGAGCAGTAGATGATCTTCGGGTTCACGGCGCGCGCGGCCTCGAAGCCGATTCCGAGGCGGTCGATGACTCCCGGGCGGAAGCTCTCGACGACGACGTCGCTGCCCTTCACGAGCCCGAAGAACAGCTCTCGGCCTTCCTCCGACTTCAGGTCGATCTTCTTCGGCGTCCAGCCGCGGCCGCCGCCGTACGCCCACTTCGCCGGCTCGATCTGCACGCCGGGCTTCGGCGCGCTGATCTTGATCACGCGCGCGCCGTAGTCGGCGAGGATGCGCGTCGCGCGCGGCGCCGGCCCGACCGTCGAGAGGTCGATCACGGTCGTGCCGTCGAGCGCGCCGGGGCGGGACATGCGGCGATCGCGTCCTAGAAGTTCTTGGGAAGCCCGAGCTTCCGGCGCGCGATGATGTTCTTCTGGATCTCGCTGGCGCCGCCGCCGATCGTGTCGATCACCGAGTAGCGGTACGACATCTCGGCGCGCCCGCGCAGCGGCGCCTCGGCGGTGTGCACGCGGAGCTGCCCGCCGGGCCCGGCGAGATCGCACATCGCGTTGGCGACGCGCTGCGAGAGGCCGGTCGCGTAGAGCTTGTACTCGGACGCCTCGACCGTCGGCGGCTTGCCGCCCACCTCCGTCGCCGCCGCGACGAAGCGCAGTCCGAGGACGCGCGCGACCTCGAGCTGCGTCGCGAGCTGCGCGATCTTCTGCCGCACGTGCGACGCCTGCCGCAGCGGCTCGCCGTCTCGCGAGGCGGCGCGCAGCCACTCCACCAGCTCCTCGAAGCGCTGCTCGATCGGCGAGAACGTGAACATCGTGAAGCGCTCGAGGTCGAGCGCCTCGCTGATGTACTGGAAGCCCGCGCCGAGCTCGCCCACGCGGTAGTCGTCGTGCACCCAGACGTCGTCGAAGAAGACCGTGTTGGTGATCTCGTCGCCGATGGTCGGCATCGGCTGCACCGTGAGGCCCGGGTGCTTCATCGGGATCAGAAAGAGCGTGATGCCGTCGTGCTTCTTGGCCGCGTCGGTGCGCGCGCCGACCCAGTACCAGTCGGCGAAGTGCGCGGAGGTCGTCCAGATCTTCGTGCCGTGGAAGCGCCAGCCCTCGCCGTCGCGCTCGGCGCGCAGCTGCATGTTGGCGGCGTCGCTGCCGGCCTGCGGCTCGCTGTAGCCGACCGCGAACTCGATCTCGCCCGCGATGATCTGCGGCAGGAACTCCTGCTTCAGCTTCTCGGAGCCGTGGCGGATCAGCGTCTTGCCGATGATGCCGACGCCCTTGCCGATCTGCGGGCAGCCGCGCCGCGCGAGCGCCTCGTTCAGGATGTACTCGTAGACGCCGGGCAGCTCCTGGCCGCCGTACTGCTTGGGCCAGGTCATGCCGAGCCAGCCGCGCTCGGAGAGCTTCTTCATGAAGGCGCGCCGCGCCGGCGTGTCGACGATCTGCGCCATGTTCTCGCGCGTCACGTCGGCCACGTCGGGCGTCGCGAACTCGTCGAGGAAGCGCTCGACCTCCGCGGCGAAGGCCTGCTCCTCGGCGCTGAACTCGAAATCCATGGGGCGGCCCTCCAGCGGGTGCCCCAGGGTATACGATACGCACCGTATCGCAATCCCCCGCGGCCTACCGCGCCGCGAGCGGAGCCAGGTCGTCCTTGGCGCCCGGGGTCCACGGCTCGCCGAGCAGGCGCCAGTTCATGCGCGGGAAGAAGCCCGCGCGCTGGCCGAGCTCGCCGCTGAAGAGCGTCATGCGCTCGACGACGCGCGCGTTGGCGAGGCGCCCCGCATCCACGAAGCGGAACGGCATGCCGTGGGTCAGCGCCAGCACGCTGCGCTTGGCCTCCGCGTCGTCGGAGACGACGTACACGTCGCTCTCGAGGCCCGCGTCGAAGTGCGGCGCGTCGAACACCTCCCACCACACGTTCTTGAAAGCGCCGACCACGCGCGCCTCCGGAAAGCGCTTCTGGATCTCCTCCGCGCCGCTCGTGTCCCAGGGCAGGATGAAGTCGCTGTAGTCGGCGTTGAACGGGTTGCTGATGTCGACGTACGGCTTGCCCGCGAGGCGCGCGCGCAGCGGCTCGAGCTGGTCGAGCAGCCCGTCGCGCAAGAAGAGCGCCGGCAGCACCGCGTCGGCGTCCGCGGCGTCGGCGTAGCTGCCGCCGCGCACGGCGCCGGCGCCGAGCCGCGCGGCGATCGCGCGCGCGCGCTCCGGCGTGCGCGAGCCGATCACGACCTCGCTGCCGCTCCGTGCGAAGAGCCGCGCGAGCCGCAGGCCCATGCGTCCCGTGCCGAGAATCCCGATCGACGTCATCACCTTCTCCTCGTGTGGGCGCGCCGTCCGCCTGGCAGCATCGATCCGCGCGAGATATGAGTCCAATCGCGATCCGGGATGCCAGTCATCGGCGTCCGTGATGACGGGGCCGGCGGTGGACGAGCTGCGGCGCATCGACCTGAACCTGCTGCTCGCGCTCGACGCGCTGCTCGACGAGCGCAACGTGACGCGCGCGGCGCGCCGGCTGGGCGTCACGCAGCCGGCGCTGAGCGGCGCGCTCGGCCGCCTGCGCGCGCTCTTCGACGACCCGCTCTTCGTGCGCACGCGGCACGGCGTCGTCCCGACGCCGCGCGCCGAGGCGCTCGCCGAGCCGCTCGCGCGCTGGCTCGCGGATGCGCGGGAGCTGGTCGCGCCGGCGCGCTTCGAGCCGGCCGCGAGCGAGCGGACCTTCTCGATCTCGGCGAACGACTACATGCAGCACGCGCTGCTCGTTCCGTTCGCGCGGGCGCTGGAGCGACGCGCGCCGCGCGCCGCGCTCGCGCTGTGGCCGCAGCCCGAGGATCTCGCCGCGCAGCTCGCGCGCGGCGCGCTCGACCTCGCGGTGACGATCGCCGAGTGGGCGCCGCCCGACCTGCCGTCGCGCGCGCTGTACGAGGAGCGCTACGTCGGGATCGTGCGCCGCGGGCACGCGTGGACGCGGCGGCGGCCGTCGCTCGACGCCTTCTGCGCGGCGAAGCACGTGCTCGTGTCGCCGGCCGGCGGCGGCCTGCGCGGCCCGACCGACGACGCGCTCGCGCTGCTCGGCCGGCAGCGCCGCGTCGCGCTCACCGTGTCGAGCTTCCTGCTCGTGCCCGGCGTCGTGGCGTCGCGCGAGCTCGTCGCGGTCGTGCCCGAGCGCCTGCTCGGCCGCCAGCCCGGCGTCGCGCGCTTCGCGTTGCCGGTCGATCTCCCGCCGATCCGCGCCATCGCCGTCTGGCACCCGCGCTGGCACCGCGACCCCGCCCACGCCTGGGCGCGCGCGCTGCTCGCCGAGGTCGCCGCGTCGATTTGAAGGAGAATGAGGCCATGCAGCGAATTCTGGTCCCGGGCGTCGGCGGGCAGGTGGCGTTTCCGCTGGCTGCGGCGCTCGCGCGCGACGGTCACGAAGTCTGGGGACTGGCGCGGCTGCGCAAGCCCGAGGAGCGCGCGCGGCTCGAGGCGAAGGGCATCCGCCCCTTCGCCGCCGATCTCGCCGAGCCGGTCTTCCACGGCCTCCCGCGCGACTTCGACCAGGTGCTGAACTTCGCCGTCGCGAAGAGCGGGAAGTGGAGCCGCGACCTCGCCGCCAACGCCGAGGGGCTCGGCCTGCTGATGGCGCACTGCCGCGAGAGCGGCGCGCTGCTGCACTGCTCGTCGACCGCGGTGTACGCGCCGGCCGGCGCGGCGCCGCGCAGCGAGGACGACGCGCTCGGCGACCACCACCGCGCGCTGCTGCCGACGTACAGCATCTGCAAGATCGCGGCGGAGGCGGTCGCGCGCAGCGCGGCGCGCAGCCTCGGCATCCCGACGACGATCGCCCGGCTCAACGTCCCGTACGGAGATCGAGGAGGCTGGCCCGCGATCCACCTGGCGCAGATCCTCGCCGGGCAGCCGATCGCGGTCACGGCCGACGGCCCGCACGTCTACAACCCGATCCACGACGACGACCTCGCGGCGATGCTGCCCAAGCTCGTCGCGGCGGCCAGCGTGCCGGCGACCACCGTGAACTGGGGCGGCAGCGAGGCCGTCTCGCTCGAAGCCTGGTGCGCGTTCCTCGCCGAGCAGGTCGGTCGCGAGGCGAAGTTCGCGGTGACGCCTTTCGCGATCCCCGGCGCTTGCATCGACCCGTCGCGCATGCACGCGCTCGCGGGACGCACGAACGTGTCGTGGCGGGACGGCATGCGGCGGATGGTCGACGCGCGCGCGGCGTGAAGCGGAGCGCTCGGACGGCGCGCGCTCGCCGCAGGCGGCCGCCGCAGGCCTTCGGTTAGGATCCGCGCGTGCTCTCGGACCTCTCGCTCTCGGTGCTGGCGTCGCTCGCGATCACGGCGCTCTCGCTCGCGGTGCGGCTGCTCACCCCGAACCGGCTGGTGCGGCGCAAGCTGCGCGCGCCGATGGCGCTCGGCGCGCTCTACCCGCTCGCCGTGTTCGGCCTCGAGTACGCGACGCTCGATCCCGCCGTCGCCGGCGCGATCCGCAGCCTCTCGCACCTCGGCCTCGCGCTCGCGGTGATCTCGTTCCTGGTCGTCGTGCTCGCCAATCCGCTGCGCGAGGACCGGCTGCCGACCGCCGTCCCGAACATCCTGCAGGACGCGATCATCGCCGGCGCCTTCGTGCTGGTGGGCACCTTGCTGCTGCGCGAGAAGTTCCTGACCACCTCGGCGGTCGGCGCGGTGGTGATCGGCTTCGCACTGCAGGACACGCTGGGCAACGCCTTCGCCGGGCTCGCGATCCAGGTCGAGAAGCCGTTCCGCGTCGGCGAGTGGATCCGCGTCGGCGAGTACGTGGGGCGCGTGGAGGAGATCACCTGGCGGGCGACCAAGCTGCGCACCAAGGACACCAACTTCGTGATCGTGCCCAACAGCATGATCGCGAAGGAGGCGATCACGAACTTCTCGGAGCCGGTGGGGCCGACGCGCGTCCACGTCGACGTCGGGGTCAGCTACGACGCGACGCCCGACGCGGTGAAGGACGCGCTGCGCGAGGCGCTCCTCAACGCCGCGCTGGTGCTCCGCTCGCCGGCGCCGGCCGTGCAGCTCCGGGAGTTCGCGGCGTCGTCGATCGTGTACCGCGCCTACTTCTGGGTCGCGGACTTCGCGACCGACGGGCCCGCGCGCGATCAGGTGCGCGCCAACATCTACTACACGCTGAAGCGGCACGGCATCGAGATCCCGTATCCGGTGCAGGTCGAGATGCCGCGCGAGCCGGCGCCGCGGCGCGCGCCCGCCCTGACTGCCGAGTTCACGGCGCTGCTGGGACGCAGCGCGCTGTTCGCGCCGCTCGACGAGGACGAGCGCGCCGCGCTCGCCGAGCTCGGCGAGGAGCGGCTCTACACGCGCGGCGAGGCGATCATCCGCGAGGGCGAGCCGGGCGGGTCCATGTTCCTGATCGCGGCGGGCCAGGCCGAGGTCACGGTCGCCGGCGCGCACGTCCGCACGCTCGGCGCCGGCGACTTCTTCGGCGAGATGTCGCTGCTCACCGGCGAGGAGCGCGCCGCCACCGTGGTCGCGTCGCAGCCGTGCCGCCTGATGGAGATCACGAGCGACGCGTTCCGCCGCTTCGTGATGGCCGAGCCCGGCGTGTTCGATGCGATGCAGCCCGCGGTGCTGGCGCGGCGCACGGAGCTGATCGCGGTGCGCGAGGAGGCGGCTGCGCACCACGTGGCCCCGGTGCCCGAGCAGAGCTTCCTCGCGCAGGTGCGCCGCTTCCTCCGGATCGCGGGCTGAGCTACTTCGCGTCGGCGACGTGGACGCCGTCCCAATCGGGTGGCGGCGGCGTGGCGCGGAAGGCGCGGATGCGTTCGGCGTAGAGGCGGTAGAGCTCGTCGAGCCCGCGCTCCGCGCCGAGCGCGACGCACGCGGCCAGCGCGGCGTCGGCGTCGTCCCAGCGCTGCGCGCGGTAGGCGGCGAGCAGCGCCTGCTGCGCGTCGCGCAGCTTCTCGAAGGACGCGCTCGCCGCGAGGCGCTCGTCGCCGAGCAGCGCGTGGATGCGGACGGGCTGCTGCTTGCCCTTCACGCGGATCGCGTCGAGCTCGAGGAAGGCGAGATCGGGGACGCGGGCGCGGGTGTTCTCGGCGACCACGATCGCGACGCCGTAGCGGCGCGACTGGCCCTCGAGCCGCGACGCGAGGTTCACCTCGTCGCCGATCGCCGAGTAGGCGAAGCGCTGGTCCGAGCCCATGTTGCCGACGCAGCACGCGCCGGTGTTGACGCCGACGCCCATCGCGAGCGCCGGCAGCGGCCGTGCGGCGTCGGCGGCGATCCGCGCGTTCAGGTCCGCGAGCGCCGCGGTCATCGCGAGCGCCGCCTCGCAGGCGTGGCGCGCATGCTCGGGATCGTCGAGCGGCGCGTTCCAGAACGCCATCACGCAGTCGCCCATGTACTTGTCGATGCAGCCGCGCCGCGACAGGATCACCTCGGTCATCGGCGTGAGGAAGCGGTTGAGGAGCTGGGTGAGCGCCTGCGGGTCGAGCCGCTCCGCGATCGACGTGAAGCCGCGCAGGTCGCAGAAGAGGAGGGTCATCTCGCGCATCTCGCCGCCGAGCCGGAGCTTCTCGGGATGCGCGGCCAGCTCGTCGACGAGGCTGGGCGCGAGGTAGCGGCGGAAGGCGCCGCGCACGCGCCGCCGCTGCGCTTCGCTGCGCAGGTAGTTCTGCAGCGACCCGACGAGGTACACGGCGAGCGCGGCGAGGCACGGATAGACGGGATCGAGCAGCCAGTGCCAGGCGCTGTACGCCCTCCACGAGAGCGCGGCCGCCGCCGCGACCGCGATCACGCCGAGCGCCGCGGTGCCGAGCGCGCCGACGCGGGGGATGCCGATCGCGAGCAGCGCGCCGAGCACGGCGAGATAGACGAGCTCGGCGCCGCTCGCCCAATCGGGACGCTCGAGATACTGGCCGAGCAGGATCTGCTCGATCACGGTCGCGTGGACGGTGACGCCGGCCGAGACGGGATCGAGCGGCGTCGCGCCGACGTCGCGCAGGCCCGAGGCGCTGGTGCCGACGAGGACGATGTGGCCGTCGATGCGCTTCGCGTCGGCGCTGCCGTCCAGCACGGTCCAGGCCGGCACGCTGCGCTCGGGCGCGGGCGGCGTGTACCAGACCCAGATCTCGCCGCGCGACGTCGTCGGAACGGTGACGTCCTTGCCGATCCGCAGCTGCGTGATGCCGGTGTTCTGGCCGAAGCTGCGCTCGCCGCTCGCGCCGGCCGTCTTCACCGAGTACGCGCGCGCGCCGACCGCGACGCGCACCGCTTCGGTCGCGAGCGAGGGATACAGCGCTCCGTCGTACGCGAAGAGCAGCGGCACGCGCCGGTGGATGCCGTCGACGTCGGGGTCCACCGTGAAGGCGCCGTTGCCCGCGGCGGCCGCTTCGAGGCCGGGCAGGTTCGCGACCGTGCCGGCGCGCGGCACGAGGTGCGCGAACGGCTCGCCGCCGTAGTTGAAGCCGGCGGCGGCGCGCGGCGTGCGGCCGCCCGCCGCGTCCGTGAAGACGAAGCCGGTGACGACGCGGCCCGCGGCGAACGCGTCCGCCAACACCGCATCGTGATCGGGCAGCGCCTCGATCCGGGCGCGCAGCGGCGCGTCGAGCGGGAGCGCGTCGAGCCGTTCGAGCAGCTGGCGCGGCGACGTGCGGTCGGGCTCGGCGAACACGGCGTCGAAGGCGACCACCGCGGCGCCCATGTCGAACAGCCGGCGCACGAGCGCCGCGACCTCGGTGCGCGGCCACGGCCACTGGCCGACGCGCGCGAGGCTCGCGTCGTCGAGGTCCACGATGCGGACCGGCACGTCGGTGTAGGGCCGCGGCGCGAGGCGCTGGAAGCGATCGAAGACGCGGAGCTGCAGCTCCTGGACGGGCGCGGGCTCGGCCGCGCGCAAGCCGAGCGCGAGCGCGAGCGCGGCGATCGGAGCGAGCCAACGCGGACCGAAGCGGCGCACGTTCTCTCGTGCCCGCGCAGCGGAGCGCCGCTAGCGCGGGATCGGTTGGTACGGAGTGGCCGACACGGTGCCCGTCACCGTTCCGGTCTGCCCGGGAGGCGTCGTGATCACCAGCGCCTGCAGCGCGGAGTCGGCGATGCGGCCGTTGCCGTTGGCGAGCTGCGCCGTGCCGACCGCCTGGCAGCCGCCTGCGCACTGCGGCGAGCCGGTGAGCGTCGACACCGCCGCGAAGCCGACGGGCAGCTCGAAGCCGAGCGGCCACGACGAGAAGTCGGTCGCCTGCCCGAAGGACGCGCCGCCGAGGCCCAGGATGCCCGAGCTGATGTTCGAGAACGACAGGTCGGCGGTGCGGTTCCCGAGCGAGACCTGCAGCGAGAAGTCGTAGCTGCCGTCCGCGAGCCCGTTGGTGTTGATCAGCGGCAGCCCGCTCTGCTGATACGTCGCCTGCTGCAGCCCGCTCGCCGCCAGCGTCGCGAGCTGGTCGATGGTGGTGATGTTCTCCGGGAAGAACGTGCCGGGCTGGAAGACGTCGGCGAAGCACGACGCGGCGTCGTCGCAGCTCGTCGGCAGCTCGACCTCGCGCCCGCCGATGGTCACCGTCTGCGTCGAGAACTGCGACGCCTCGGTGCTGGCGTGGACGACACCGTCGAGCGTACGGAGCTCGGCGCGGACGGCCGCGGCCTCGTTGGCGCTCGCCGCGGTCGTGATGCCGGACACCTCGGTCGCCGAGCGCGTGTCGCCGCCCGCCTCGTCGCCCGCTTCGTCCGCGGCGGCCGACACCGGCGGCGTGGCCTCGGCGCCGGCGCCCGCCGTCTGCGTCCAGCCTTCCGGATCGGACACCGCGCCGGTGAGCGCGTCGAGCTCCTCGCGCGGGAAGCGGAAGGGAGCGACCGGCGGCGCGTCGGGGCCGTCGATGCTGGTGCCGAAGCCGGGCCTGTTGACCCGCACGCACGCGCCCGCGTTGCAGGCGACGAAGGCGCCGGCCGGCGCGCCGGTGTCGTTCAACGGGCCCTCGCCGAGCAGCACCAGGCGCGAGCTCTTGCGCGCCGGGTCGACGCGGCCCGCGACCATCGTGCCGCGCACGCCGAGCGTTCCGGCGGGCAGCTGGACGTTCATGTCCTCGGGCTTCTCGTGCGCGATCTTGCCCGACACGAAGCGGAACACGCCCTTCGTGATCTCGGCGCCGAGCTTGCCGGCGTGCGTCTTCGGGTCGTAGACGAACTCGTCGATCACGAGCTCGCTCTCGGGCCCGATCGTGAACACCGTCTCGTCGAGCAGCAGGATCTGCATGCCCGAGCGCGTGCCGCTGCGGATCGCGTCCTGCAAGAGGATGGGCTCGCCGCCGACGACCTGGCGTCCGACGATCTGCGCGCGCGTCAGGGCCACCTGGCCGCGCACCGCGGCGGACACGCCCGCCTGCTCGGCGGCGGACGCCGGCAGCGCAGCGAACAGGCAGGACAGGAGCAACAGCGATCGGATCGGGAGCCGCACGGGGGTACCTCGGTTCGTTTCACGGGGCGCTCGGAGCGGAGCCTCAGAACTCGAAATTCTTGGTCCACAGCACCGTGAGCCGCCAGTCGTCGTACTGGTAGTTCTCGACCGTGGACTGCTCGTTCAGATAGGTGGCATTCAGGGTGAACAGGGTGTCGCGCAGCCACTTCGAGGAAGCCGTGAACGGCAGCAGGGTTCCGAGCGGCGCGCCATAGGTGAGTCCGCCGATGTAGATGCGGTCGCGGCGGGTCTGCTCGGTGAGGATCTTCTCGGGCCCCTCGTAGAGATCGAGCTCGAAGCTGAAGGTCGAGAGCAGGAACTGGCCGCGGCCGAGCAGCCAGCTCGCCGCGACGCTCGCGACCGGGCCCGTGTACGTGTAGAAGTCTTCGAGCGCGTGCTTGTGGAGCAGGCCGACGCCGCCGTCGAGGCGCAGCCGCGGCCACGGCGTCCAGGTCGCGCCGACCCCGCCCTGCAGCCGCGCGCCGGAGCGCTCGTCGCTGGTCGGGCTGTCGTCGAGCTGGTTGAAGATCTCGTAGTCGAAGCGGAAGCGCGCGAAGACGTCGAGCGACCGCGAGAAGCGGTGGCTCGCACGCACGCCGGCGCCGAAGCTGCTGACGTAGCTCTCGCCCGACAGGTGGAGATACGAGCCGAACAGGCTCGGCTGCAGGTCGACGCCCGGCGCGCGGTAGAGCGCGCCGGCCTCGCCCGAGACCGACATCAGGTCGAGCTCGGTCACGTCCACCTGCTTCTGGCCGTAGACCTGGACGCCGCCGACGAGCGCGTGGCCGGCGTCGTAGCCGAGGTCGTGCGTGGCGCGCAGGCCCGCGAGCATCACGCCGCTGAAGTCGCTCTCCTTGCGGCCGGTCGCGAGCTCGAAGGGCCGGTCGAGGAACAGCACGCGATCGCGTTCGGGCCCGGCGTTGCGATTGCTGTCCCACTGCATGCCGCCGCCGAGCGTCGCCGCGAAGCGCGTCGTCTTGCTGCGCAGCGCGATCTGCTCGAGGTAGTAGTCGACCTCCTCGCGCAGGCGGGCGTCCATCGGCAGCTGGCTGACGGCGCGCAGCTCGCGCTCGGCCTCGGGCAGGTTGTCGAGCCGGTAGAGCACGACGCCGTAGAGCAGCCGCACGCGCGCGAGATCCGGCGCGAGCAGGAGGATGCGCTCCAGCGTCGACGCCGCGCCGCGCAGATCGCCGGCCGCGACCTGCGACTGCGCGAAGAGATAGTTGAGCTCGATGTCGTCAGGGCTCTTCAGCACGTCGTCGTAGGTGATCGTGCGGCCGGGCTCGAGCGGCTTCAGCGCCTCGGCGGCCTGCTGTGCGCGCGCCGCGCGCTCCGCCTCGCGCAGCCCCTGCACGGGGCGCTGCTGCTCCTGCACCGTCGGCGGCGGCTCGGCGTCGCGCGGCTGCGCGGCCGCCGCGAGCGCGCAGGGCAGGGACGTCGCCACCAGGACGGCGATGCGGAGGAGCGGTCGCATCGAGCTGGTCCTCCGCGCAGCGATCCAGGCGCGTCTCGTCGGCCGAACCGGCGCGCGCCGCCCGGAGCGCGCGCGGGCCACTGGATACCCGAGCGGCCCCAGCGTCGCCAGAACGACGGCGACCCCGCGCCCGCGCGCCGATCGCAGAGCGCAGGCGCGCTCCGTTGCTCCCGCCTTCGCGCGGCATCCAACGACCAACCTCCCAGGGAGATTTCCGATGCGAGCGATCAGCGTGCTTCCCAAGTCGCGCGAGCTGCGCGTGCAGCAGATCCCCGAGCCGCGGCTCGAGGCGCCCAGCGACGTGCGGCTGCGCATGATCGAGGTCGGCGTGTGCGGCACCGACCGCGAGATCTGCGCCTTCGAGTACGGCACGCCGCCCGCGGGCTGCGATCACCTCGTGCTCGGCCACGAGTCGCTGGCGCAGGTCGAGAGCGTCGGGCCCGGCGTGACGGAGCTGCGGCCCGGCGACTGGGTCGTGCCGATGGTGCGGCGCCCGTGTCCGCACGCGCACTGCGTCGCGTGTCGCCGCGGCCGCCAGGACTTCTGCTTCACCGGCGACTTCCGCGAGCGCGGCATCCAGGGCGCGCACGGCTTCATGACCGAGCTCGTCGTCGAGGACGAGCGCTACCTCGTGCCCGTGCCGGCGGGGCTCGCCGACGTCGCCGTGCTCGTCGAGCCGCTCACGATCGCGGAGAAGGCGCTGCTGCAGCTTTGGCACGTGCAGGAACGGCTGCCGTGGGAGTGCCCGCACCGGCCGGGCAAGGACCACGGCCACTGCCGCCGCGCGCTCGTGCTCGGCGCGGGTCCGGTCGGCCTGCTCGGCGCGCTCGCGCTGCGCGCCGCCGACTTCGAGACGATCGTCTACGCGCGCGAGGAGCGGCCGTCGCCGAAGGCCGACTGGGTCGAAGCGATCGGCGCCATCTACGTCTCCGCCCGCGAGCAATCGCCGTCCGAGCTGGCGGCGCGCCACGGCGCGATCGACGTGGTGTACGAGGCGGCCGGCGCGTCGCAGGTCGCCTTCGAGGCCATGCAGTCGCTCGGCGCCAACGCCGTCTTCGTCTTCACCGGCGTGCCGGGCCGCAAGTCGCCGGTGCCGATCGACACCGACGGGCTCATGCGCCAGCTGGTGCTCCGCAACCAGATCGTGTTCGGCACCGTGAACGCGGGCCGCGACGCCTTCGAGGCCGCCGTGCGCGACCTCGGCCGCTTCGAGGCGCGTTGGCCCGGCGCGCTGCGCGCGCTGATCAGCGGCCGCCATCCGCTCGAGGCGCACCGCGAGCTGCTGCTCGGCCGGCCGGCCGGAATCAAGCACGTGCTCGCGATCGGCGCGCCCGGCTGAGCGGGAATCGGCACGACGCGCCGCGCGCGCGCCGCCGAGGCGCCATCCCGCTTCGGTAAGCTGCGGCTCCGTGGACCTCCCGGAGCGCGACGACCGCCTGCTGCGTACGCTGGTGGAGGTCGTCGAGGCCGAGACCGGCGACGCCTTCTTCCGCACGCTCGTGCGCCACCTCGCCGAAGCGCTCGGCGTCCGATACGCGTTCGTGTCGGAGCTGACGCGCGACGGCACGCACTTCCGCTCGCTGGCGCTGTGGGCGGGCGACGCGTTCGGCGCGCCGTTCGAGGTGCCGCTCGCGGGCACGCCCTGCGAAGACGTCCTGTGCGGGCGCATGCGCCACTACCCGCGCCAGCTCCAGGAGCTCTTCCCGGAGGATCACGGGCTCGCCGAGTGGCGCGCGGTCGCCTACGCGGGCGTTCCGATGGTGGACACGGCGGGACGCGTCGTCGGCCACTTCGCGATCCTGCACGACGCGCCCGTCGAGGACGGCGCGCGCGCGCTCGACGTGATGCGCATCTTCGCGGCGCGCGCGGTCGCCGAGCTCGAGCGCCAGCGCGCGCTCGACGCGCTCGCCCAGCAGGAGCAGCGGCTCGCCCGCCTGATCGACTCGGCGTCGGACGGCATCGTCGCCTACGACGAGACGGGCGCGCTGCTCGTCTTCAACCGCGGCGCCGAGCGCATCCTGCGCTGCCGCGCGGCGGACGCGCTCGGGACGTCGGTGTTCCGCTTCGCGACCGACGAGGGGCTCGCGGCCGTCCAGGCCGCGTTCGAGCGGCTGCGCAGCGAGCCCGACGCGCTGATCACGTCGGCCGAGGCGCAGGCGCTCACCGCCAAGCGCGCCGACGGCACGATCTTCTACCAGGACGCCTCGCTCTCGCGCTCGGAGTCGAACGGCCGCGTGATCTACACGGTGATCTTCCGCGACATCGACGAGCACGCGAACGCCGCACGCGCCTTCCAGAAGCTGCTCGACGAGGCGGCCTACCTGCGCCAGGAGCTGCAGGAGATCCACAACTTCGAGGAGATCGTGGGCCGCAGCCGCGCGATGCAGCGGCTCTTCGCCGATCTCGAGCGCGTCGCCGAGACCGACGCCTCCGTCCTCGTCTGGGGCGAGACCGGCACCGGCAAGGAGCTGATCGCGCGCGCGATCCACGCGCGCAGCCCGCGCCGCGACAAGCCGCTCGTGAAGGTCAACTGCGCGGCGCTCTCGCCCGGCCTCGTCGAGAGCGAGCTGTTCGGCCACGAGCGCGGCGCCTTCACCGGCGCGGGCGAGCGCCGCATCGGCCGCTTCGAGCTGGCCGACGGGGGCACCATCTTCCTCGACGAAGTCGGCGAGATCCCGCCCGAGATCCAGGTGAAGCTGCTGCGCGTGCTCCAGGAGCGCGAGTTCGAGCGCGCCGGCGGCGCGCAGACGATCCGCGTCGACGTGCGCGTGATCGCGGCCACCAACCGCGACCTGCCGCGCGCGATCGCCGAGGGCAAGTTCCGCGAGGACCTCTACTACCGGCTGAACGTGTTCCCGGTGACGGTGCCGGCGCTGCGCGAGCGGTCGGGCGACGTGCCGCTGCTCGCGCAGTACTTCCTCGGCCGTCACGCCGCGCGCATCGGGCGGCCCATCACGCACGTCCCGGAAGCCGCGATGGCGCTGCTCGAGCGCTACGCGTGGCCGGGCAACGTGCGCGAGCTCGAGAACGTGATCGAGCGCGCCGTGATCCTCTCGCGCGGGCGCGAGCTCGACATCGATCCCGCCATGCTCGGCCTCGGCGCCGCGCACAGGGCAAGGGCGCAGGCCGCGACGCCGTCGCCCGTCGCCGCCGCGCCGCCGGCGCTCGATCCCGCGGCGGCGTCGCTCGCGCAGGTCGAACGCGAGCACGTGCTCGCCGTGCTGCGCGAGACCGGCTGGCGCATCGAGGGCGCGCGCGGCGCCGCGCAGCGGCTCGGGCTGCACCCGAACACGCTGCGCAGCCGCATGAAGAAGCTCGGCATCCGCCGCAGCCACGACGCCACCTCGTAGATCCACGAAATCCCGGGGCCACGACGGCTCCCGCGCGATCCCCCGCGATCGGCGCAACTGTGCGTCGTCGCGCCGCATTCCGGCGGCGGCACGGGCGGGCACGGCGCTTGCTCTCGTGCACTCGCATCGATCGCGACGCACGGGAGCGACACATGCTTCGGATCACGCGCCGGGATGCGCCCAGCGAGACCACTCTGCAGCTCGAAGGCCGCATCACGAGCGGCGAGCTGATGGCGCTCGACGAGGCGTGGCGCGCGTGCGTGTCGCCGCGCCGGCGCGTCGTGATCGATCTGGCCGGCGTCCGCTTCGTGGACGCCGCGGGCGCAGCCGTGCTGCGCGCCTTGCGCCAGGGACCGATCGAGCTGACCGGCTGCTCGCCCTTCGTGCGCGAGCTGCTCGAGGAGACCGTGCGATGAGCGCAGCGATGGCGATCGATTTCGAGATCCACCCGCTCGGATGCGAGGCGCCGCCGCCCGCGCCGCCCGTCGTGGACGCGGAGACGTTCCTGGTGCGCCGGCTGCGCGCCGGCGACGAGGACGCCTACACCGCGCTGATGCGCGCCAACGGCGCGCGCATGCTCGCCGCCGCGCGCCGCGTCCTGCACAGCGACGAGGATGCGCGCGACGCGGTCCAGGAGGCGTGGCTCCACGCGTTCCGCGCGCTGCCGCGCTTCGAGGGCCATGCGCGGCTCTCGACGTGGCTGCACCGCATCGCCGTGAACGCCGCGCTGATGAAGCTGCGCGCGCAGCGGCGGCGCCCGGAGACGTCGCTCGACGAGCTGCCGCCCCGCGCCGACGCCTGCGACGCCGCGCCCGCCGACGAGGACCTCGTCCTGCGCGAGCGCCGCGCGCTCGTGCGCCGCGCCATCGAGCGGCTCGCGGAGAGCCATCGCAGCGTGCTCGAGCTGCGCGATCTCGAAGAGCTCGACACCGACGAGACCGCGCGCCGCCTCGGCATCACCGCCGGCGCCGTGAAGACGCGGCTCCACCGCGCGCGCCAGGCGCTGCGCGCGGAGATCGAGCGCGAGCCGCACGCGGCGGCGGCCGGCACGTTCGCAGAGTCGGCCGGCGAGCGGGCGGCCTGAGATGCGCGCGCACTGGCCCGAGTACGCGATCGAGGCGGCGGGGATCGCGCTCTTCATGCTGGCGGCGGTCGGCTGCACGGTCGCGCTCGAGCACCCGGCGTCGCCGCTGCGCGCCGCGCTGCCGGGCGCGCTCGCGCGCCGCGCCCTGATGGGCATCGCGATGGGGACGACCGCGATGGCGCTCGTCTACTCGCCGTGGGGCCAGCGCTCGGGCGCGCACTTCAATCCCGCCCTGACGCTCGCCTTCCTGCGCCTCGGGCGGGTCGCGCCGGCGGATGCGGCGGGCTACGTCGCGGCGCAGTTCGCCGGCGCGCTGGCGGGCGTCGCGCTCGCGGGCGCCGCGCTCGGAACGCCGCCCGCCCACGCGGCGGTCCGCTTCGCCGCGACGGTGCCGGGCGCGCGCGGCGCGGGCGTCGCGTTCGCCGCGGAGGCCGCGATCTCGTTCGGGCTGATGCTCACCGTGCTCGTCGTCTCGAACACGCCGCGCATCGCGCGCTGGACGGGCGCGTGCTGTGCGCTCCTCGTCGCGAGCTACATCGCGTTCGAGGCGCCGCTCTCGGGCATGAGCATGAACCCGGCGCGCACGCTCGGCTCCGCGACCGGCGCGCGCGTCTTCACGTCGATCTGGATCTACTTCGCGGCGCCGCCGGCGGGCATGCTGCTCGCGGCCGAGAGCTACGTGCGGATCGCCGGCGCGCGCCGCGTGCGCTGCGCCAAGCTCCACCACGGTGGCGGCCGCTGCATCTTCCGCTGCGGCTTCCGCGGCGGCCGTTCGCTGCGATGACGCTGCGCCGCGCGCTCGGTCTCGCCCTCGCGCTGCTCGTCGCGCTCGCGGGCGCCGCACGCGCGGACGCCGTCGGCGCGATCGGGCTCACGGTGTCGGACCTCGACGCGGCCGTGCGCTTCTACACGGAGGTCCTCGACTTCGAGCCGCGCGGCGAGCCAATGGAGCTCGCGGGCGCGGCAGTCGCGCGTCTGCAGGGCGTGCCCGGCGCGCGCGTGCGCGTCGCGCGGCTCGGCCTCGGCGAGGAGACGCTCGAGCTGACCGAGTATCTCGCGCCGCGCGGCCGCGCCTTTCCGCCGGACAGCCGCGCCAACGACCGCTGGTTCCAGCACGTCGCCATCGCGGTGCGCGACATGGACCGCGCCTGGGCGCGGCTGCGCGCGCACCGCGTGCGGCCCGCGTCGGCGGGCCCGCAGCGCCTGCCCGACTGGAACCCGGCCGCCGCCGGCATCGAGGCCTTCTACTTCCGCGATCCCGACGGCCACTTCCTCGAGCTGATCGAGTTCCCGCCGGACAAGGGCGATCCGCGCTGGCGAGCGCCGGCGCGCCGGCTCTTCCTCGGCATCGACCACACCGCGATCGTCGTCGCCGACACCGAGACGAGTCTCGCGTTCTACCGCGACGCGCTCGGACTGCGCGTCGCGGGCGCGAGCGAGAACTCCGGCCCGGAGCAGGAGCGCCTGAACGCCGTCGCCGGCGCGCGCCTGCGCATCACCACGCTGCGCGCGGCGCGCGGACCCGGCATCGAGCTGCTCGAGTACCTCGCGCCGCGCGACGGCCGTACGCGGCCCGCGGACGCGCGCGCGAACGACCTCCTGCACTGGCAGACGGACTTCGCGACGCCCGACGTGGACGCCGCCGCCGCGCGCGTGCGCGCGCACGGCGGCCGTTGGATCTCGCCGGGCCCGGTCGCGCTCGAAGGCGCCGCGCTCGGCTTCGCGCGCGGGCTCGTCGTCGCGGACCCGGACGGTCACGCGCTGCGGCTGCGCGCGCCGCGCTGAG
>QEVM01000346.1 GCA_003576805.1 Pseudomonadota bacterium
GCGGCCGCAGCGTGCACAGACGTACCGCTGAATGCGTCGCGGAGCGGCGCGTCGAGCGAAATGGCCGTTGCGTTTCCAGCGCCAACCGCGCGGATCCAGGTGGAAATCGCAGTCGGGGTTCGGACAGAACGGCGGTGCGGCGGTCGAGTGGTGCGACAGCATGCCGGTCCACATCGCACGCGCCATGCCAGCAGCAGTTTCAGGAGCACAACTCTAGTCGTTCAGCGCGCCGAACGGCGGGCACCGAACGGCGTACGTCGCGAACGAACGCCTCCTGCACGACGAAGACCGCTCCGGTCTCGCCTCGCAGGAGAAACCGCCGTGTTCCGATCCTCTCGTTCCCGTCTCGGTTCCCGCCGGCTGCGCGCGCTGTGCGCCGTCGCGCTGCTCGCGTCGGCGTCCGGCGCCGCCGCGTCGAGCGATCCCCAGGTGATCGCGCTCGATGCGCTGCGCCAGAGCTCGGCGCGCCCGCTCGCGCTGCTCGACGTGCACGGCGGCGTTCCGCGCGCCGCGCACTTCGACGTGCCCGTCGCGGGCGCGGACGCCGTCGCCAAGGCGCGCGACTTCCTCGCCCGCTACGGCGACCTCTTCCTGCGCGACGCCACGCCCAACGACTGGGGCGTTCCCGAGCTCCTGCCCGCCGTGCAGCTCCCGGTGCGGCGCGTCGAGTCGATCGACGGCGGCGAGCTGGTCCAGCTCTACCAGACCTTCGACGGCGTTCCGGTCTTCGGCGCGGGGCTCGTGATCGGGCTGCGCGGCGAGGGCCGCGAGGCGGGCCGCGCGGTGTTCGCCGCGGGCAACCTGCTTCCCGCCGTGCAGCGCGGGCTCGACCTCCTGCCGGCGGTGCAACGCGAGAAGGCGGTCGCGGCGGCCGTCGAGCGGCTCGGTCGCGCGCCCGCCGACGTGCGCGGCGCGCCGCGGCTCCAGATCTTCGCGGGGACGGTCGCACGCGAGCAGAGCGCCGCGCGCCTCGTGTGGGCGGTCGCGGTCGGCGGCGAGGGCGTGCCGTTCGAGGTGCTGATCGACGCGCACGACGGCACCGAGGTGTTCCGCCACGCGCTCGCGGAGACCGACAGCGGCTTCGACGGCTACTCGGCCGACTTCGAGGAGTCGAACGGCGGCACGATGGACGACACCAACTGCTTCGACCCGACCACGATGGACGACTGGATCGGCGACGAGACGGGCCTCGTGCCGTCGTACCACGGCGACCCGCACGCGGTCGACACCTGGTGGAACGTCCGCAACACGTACGCGTACTACCACGATCAGCTCGGCCGCCACTCGTGGGACGGCGACGGCGACACGATCACGACGTACCTCCACGTCGGCCGCGACAACGCCGGCCACGCGCACGGCTGCGGAATGGAGTTCGGCGACCGCTTCATCGCGCTCGACATCGCGGCGCACGAGTTCACGCACGGCGTCATCAGCCACACGTCGAACCTGATCTACGCCGGCCAGTCCGGCGCCATCAACGAGAGCTTCGCCGACGTGATGAGCGCGATGGCCGACGGCAACTGGCTGCACGCCGAGAGCTCGGAGCGCGGCGTGAACCGCGTCCTCTCCGATCCCCAGAACGGCCTCTGCGCGGACGGCAACCCGTGCAACCACCCCGACCAGATGTCCGAGTGGCTCGCCACCACGGCCGACAGCGGCGGCGTGCACACGAACAGCGGCATCGGCAACAAGGCCGCGTTCCTCATGGTCGAGGGCGGCTTCTTCAACGGCGTCGACGTCGGCGCGGGCATGGGCCGCAGCCGCTTCCAGCAGCTCGCGTACGTCGTGATGCGCTCGCTGCCGCCGTTCGCGACCTATCCCGATCTGCGCTCGTACTACGTCGCGGTCGCGGAGCTGTTCGTGGCGATGGGCGGCATGCACGGCTTCACGCCGGCGGACGCGTGCACCGTGAAGAACGCCTTCGCCGCGGTCGAGATCGGCGACAGCGACCTCGACTGCGACGGCGTCGACGACGCGTCCGACGACAGCGACGGCGACGGCGTCCTGCAGACCGACGACAACTGCCCGAACGACGCGAACCCGTCGCAGGAGGACGGCGACTTCGACGGCCTGGGCGACGCCTGCGACGACGACGACGACGGCGACGCCTGCACGGACGCGCTCGACCTGTGCCCGATCGTGGACGACGGCCCCTGCTACGGCATCGCCCCGGTCGACACCGACGGCGACGGCAAGGGGCAGCAGTGCGACGAAGACGACGACAACGACGGCGTGTGGGATCCGTACGACAACTGCCCGCTCGACGCGAACCCCGACCAGGCGGATCGCAACGGCGACGGCGAGGGCGACGCCTGCGACGGGCTCGACTACGACGACGACGGCGTCTTCGGCCTCGACGACAACTGCACCTTCGTCGCGAACCCGGGCCAGCAGGACGCGGACGGCGACGGCGTCGGCGACGCCTGCGACAACTGCCCGCAGCACGCGAACCCGGGCGTCGGCTACACGTCGGTGTGCGACGAGATGACGGGCCACTGCACGAGCGAGCCGATCCAGAGCGACGTCGACGGCGACGGCTCCGGCAACACCTGCGACGGCACGCTCTTCGGCGTGGAGATCGCGCTCGACGCGCTGCCGATCGACCTCGGCAGCCTGGCGGCCGACGGCACCTGGCACGCCGTCGATCTCTCGGGCGACGCCGGCGAGTTCGCGTTCCCGCTGCCGGTCTGCGAAGGCGGCGACGCCGGCGCGCCGCGCGCCGGCGAGCGCATCGAGCTCGCGATCGCGGGGCTGCGCGCGGAGGCGGCGCTCGAGCTCTGGATCGCGGACGAGCTGGAGCGGCCGGTCGCGCGTCTCTCGGATCCGGTCGACGGCGAGCTGCGCGGGCTGCACTGGACGCCCGACTGCCGGCGGCGCTACGCGCTGCACGGCCGGCTCGGCGGCCCGCTGCGCGAGGCGTTCGAGCTGCGCTTCGCGAAGACGTCCGGCGTCGACGGCAATCCGTGGATCGCGCCGCCCGCGAAGCCGCTCGAGACGCCGGCCGAGCCGCGCGATCGCGACGGCGACGGCACGTACGACCACGCCGACAACTGCCCGGCCGTCGCGAACGTCTCGCAGCGCGACACCGACGGCGACGGCATCGGCGACGCCTGCGAGGGGCCGCGCCGCGCGTGCGGCCTCGGCGCCGACGTCGCGCTGGTGTTGCCGCTCTGGTGGGCCGCGCGCCGCCGCGCGCGGCGCGCGGCGCGCTGAC
>QEVM01000347.1 GCA_003576805.1 Pseudomonadota bacterium
CCGCCAAGCCTCCGACGCAAACGTCCTCTGATGAGCCACGTCATCCCCCCCCCGGCTCTCTTCTACCATGCCGGGCGGCTTTTTCAGAGGTTCCCTAGCTCAGTCGAGCGTCGCGAGCGGCGCCGCCGCCGCCGCGCGGCGCGAGGCGCGCGCGCCGACCAGCGTTCCCGCGAAGATCAGCGCCGTGCCGAGCGCGGTCGCGGGTCCGGGGATCTCGCCGAAGATCGCCGCGCCCCACAGCGCCGCGAACGCGATCTGGAGATACGAGAGCGCGGTCGCGCGGCCGGCCGGCTCGTGCGCGAGGCCCTTGGTGATCCAGATCTGTCCGAGCTGCGCGAAGAGCGCGACGCCCGCGAGCGCGATCCACTCGACGCCCGCCGGCCAGACGCCATGGCGCAGCGTCGCGGGCAGCGACGCCGGCGCCGCGATCATCGGGAAGTACATCACGATCACGAGCGGGTGCTCGGTCGCGGAGAGCTGGCGCACGCCGACGTAGGCGCTCGCGACGAAGAACGCGCCACCGAGCGCGACCGCGACTGCGAGCGGGTCGAGCGGCGGCTGCCCGGCGCCCAGCAGGCCGAAGGGCCGCGTGACCAGCAGCACGCCGGCGCTGCCGAGCGCGAGCGACGCGACGAGCGAGCGGTCCGCCCGCTCGCCGAGCACCCGCGTCGCGAGCAGCGCCGTGAAGATCGGGTGCAGGTACGAGAGCAGCGTCGCCTCGGCGAGCGGCAAGTGCGTGATCGCGTAGTAGGCGCAAGAGAGTCCGCCGAATCCGTACAGCCCGCGCAGCACCAGGAGGCCGCGCCGCCGGCCCCAGGGCGAGACGCCCGCCCGGCGCAGCAGCGCGAAGCTCATCGCGAACGACGCGACCGAGCGCGCGAACACCAGCTCCTGACTGGGCAGCCGCTGGCCCGCCCACTTCACGAACAGGCTCATCACGCTGAAGGCGATCGCGCTGCCGACCATGTAGCGGACGCCGAGCGGGATGCGGTGCATGGCGGCGCGGACGATAGCTGCGCGCAGCTCTGTAAGTCTTACGAGACCGGCGCGTTGCTTGACCCGCGCGCGCAACCTCATAAGCTCGACGCGTGCCGCAAGCCGTCCAAGACGCCACGCTCGCGCTCGACCGCGACCGCTTCCTGCGCACGATGCTGCGCGAGCTGACGGGAGCGCTCCAGGACGTCGTCGGTCTCGACGAGGCGGAGGGCTTCATCAGCGTGGTCGGACAGCACATCGGCGAGGAGATCGAGGCCGGCTATCGGCTCGCGCTCGACGTGAGGAGTCTCGATCGCGAGCAGGTGAGCGCCGTCCTCGTCGACCTGAAGCGCCGCATCCAAGGCGACTTCTACGTGATCGAGCAGAACGAGGAACGCATCGTCCTCGGCAACCGCACCTGCCCGTTCGGCGACAAGGTGCTCGGCCGGCCCGCGCTCTGCATGATGACGTCGAACGTGTTCGGCGTGATCGCCGCGGAGAATCTCGGCTACGCGCGCGTCGTGCTCGAGGAGACGATCGCGCGCGGCGACGCCGGCTGTCGCGTGATCGTCCAGCTGCGCCCGAGCGAGGACGCCGGCGCGGATCCGGAAAGCCGCGAGTACTTCCGGTCGTAGCGCGGCAGCCGTGATCGAAGCGCTGGCGCAGGACGTGCTCGACGCGATGGCCGACGCCGTCGCGGTGGTGGACGCGTCCGGCCGCGTGATCGCCGCCAATCGCCGCTTCGTCGCCGCCATGGGATCCGTTGCGGCGCTGCCCGAGCGGCTCGAGCAGCCCGCCGCCTTCCTCGACGTCCTGCGGCTCGCCTCGCGCAGCCGCGGCACGACGTACGGAACCTTCCGCCTGCGCGGCGCCGAGAGCGAGCGCTTCCGCTGCGAGGCGTCGCTGGTGCGCCCGCGCGGCGACGGCGACGCGCTGCTGCTGGTGCGGCTCGTGCCGCACGCGACGGCGGCGCAGCGCTTCGTCGAGCTCACGCGCCGCGTGCACGAGCTCGCGGCCGAGGTCGCGCGCCGCCAGCGCGTCGAGGAGGAGCTGCGCCGCCAGCGCAGTTGGCTCGAGGTGACGCTCACCAGCATCGGCGACGCGGTGATCGCGACCGACGCGCACGGCGCCGTGGCGTTCATGAATCCCGTCGCCGAGCGGCTCACCGGCTGGACGCAGGCGGAGGCGGCGGGGCGGCCGCTCTCCGAGGTGTTCCGGATCGTCCACGAGGAGACGCGCGAGCCGGTCGAGAGTCCGGTCGAGCGCGTGTTGGCGGAGGGCGTCGTGGTCGGCCTCGCGAACCACACGCTGCTGATCCGGCGCGACGGCAGCGAGCTCGCGATCGACGACAGCGCGGCCCCGATCCGCAACGGCAGCGGCCGCGTCCAGGGCGTCGTGCTGGTGTTCCACGACGTCACCGACCAGCGCGCGCTGAGCCGCGAGCTGCACGAGCGCGCGGTCGCGCTCGCCGAGGCGGACCGGCGCAAGGACGAGTTCCTGGCGATGCTGGCGCACGAGCTGCGCAACCCGCTCGCCCCGATGCAGACCGGCCTCGAGCTGCTGCGCCATGGCGATCCGCAGCAGGTCGAGTGGGCGCAGGCGATCCTCGAACGCCAGCTCCGCCACATGGCGCGCCTCGTGGACGATCTGCTCGACGTGTCGCGGCTGACGCGCGGCAAGCTGGCGTTGCAGGTCGAGCCCGTGGACCTGACCGCGCTGGTGCGCAGCGCCACCGATCCATGTCGGTCGTTCCTCGACGCGCGCGGCCATCAGCTCGCGCTGCGGCTGCCGTCCGAGCCGCTGCCCGCGCTCGCCGACCCCGTGCGCATCGAGCAGGTGGTGATGAACCTCCTGCACAACGCCGGCAAGTTCACGCCGCCCGGCGGGACGATCGAGGTGACGCTGCGGCGCGTCGGCGACGCGGCGGAGCTGGCGGTGCGCGACGACGGCGCGGGCATCGCCGCCGAGGCGCTCGCGTCGATCTTCGAGCTGTTCGCGCAGGGCGATCAGTCGATCGCGCGCGCGCAGGGCGGGCTCGGGATCGGGCTCACGCTGGTGCGCGAGATCGTCGAGCTGCACTTCGGCGAGGTGAAGGCCGCGAGCGCCGGGCCGGGCTGCGGATCGACCTTCACGGTGCGGCTGCCGCTCGCGCGCGCCGCCGCGGCGCCCGCGGAGCGCGCGCCCGCCGCGACGCGCGCC
>QEVM01000348.1 GCA_003576805.1 Pseudomonadota bacterium
GTGGACGCCGCCGCGCTCGCCGCCGGTCCGCTGGCGCGCGCGCGCAAGCAGGCCGCGTTGCTCGCGCGCATCGCCGCCGAGGGGCCGATCGCGGTCGAAGCGCTCGGCGGCGCGAGCGAGCCGCTGCGGCAGCTCGCCGCGCGCGGCTGGATCGAGCTGTTCGATCAGCCGCTCGACGCGGCGCCGGCGATCCCGCTCGGCCTCGCCGACGGCGAGGCGGCGCCGCCGCCGCTCTCGCCCGAGCAAGAGAGCGCGCTCGGCGCGATCGCCGCCGCGGTGCACGCGCCGCGCAGCGAGCGCTTCCTGCTCCACGGCGTCACGGGCAGCGGCAAGACCGAGGTGTACCTGCGCGCGATCGCCGAGACGCTCGCGGCCGGGCGCCAGGCACTGGTGCTGGTGCCCGAGATCACGCTCACGCACCAGCTCGTCGCGCGGCTCGCGGCGCGCTTCGGCGAGCGCGTCGCGGTGCTGCACAGCCAGCTGCGCCCCGGCGAGCGCATCGCCGAGTGGCGCAGCCTGCTCGGCGGCCGGACGCGCATCGCGGTGGGCGCGCGCTCGGCGCTGTTCGCGCCGCTCGACGAGCTCGGCCTCATCGTGATGGACGAGGAGCACGAGCCCTCGTACAAGAACGAGGAGGGCTTCCGCTATCACGCGCGCGATCTCGCCGTGCGCCGCGCCGAGCTGGCGCGCTGTCCACTCGTGCTCGGCTCCGCGACGCCCGCGCTCGAGAGCCGCTTCGCGGCCGAGCGCGGCGAGCTGCGCCTGCTCGCGCTGCCGCACCGCATCGGCGGCCGGCCGCTGCCGGCGGTGGAGATCGTCGACCTCGAGAAGGAGCGCGCGACGCTGCCGCGCGGGCGCCGGCTCGTGCTCTCGCGCGCGCTGCACCGCGCCGTGCAGGACACGCTCGCCGACGGCGGGCAGGCGATCCTCTTCCTCAACCGGCGCGGCTTCTCGACGCGCATCTTCTGCTTCGACTGCGGCCACGCCGAGCGCTGCAAGCACTGCGACATCTCGCTCGTCTTCCACGCCGCCGAGCACAAGCTGCGCTGCCACTACTGTCAGTACGAGATCGACCCGCCCGAGACCTGCTCGAAGTGCGGCGCGCCCGATACCGCGCTGCTCGGCATCGGCACCGAGCGGCTCGTCGAAGAAGTGCGGCGCCGCTTCCCCGACGCGCGCATCGAGCGCCTCGACCGCGACACCGCGAGCCGGCGCGGCGAGACCGAGCGCGTGCTCGCCGCGCTCGCCGGCGGCACGGTGGACATCGTGATCGGCACGCAGATGATCGCGAAGGGCCACCACTTCCCCGGCGTGCGGCTCGTCGGCGTGGTGTCCGCCGACCAGAGTCTGCACTTCCCCGACTTCCGCGCGGCCGAGCGCACCTTCCAGCTCTTGACGCAGGTCGCGGGACGCGCGGGCCGCGGCGGCGCGCCGGGTCGCGTCGTGATCCAGACCTTCGTCCCCGACCACTACGCGATCCGCCCGGTGCGCGAGCACGACTACGAGCGCTTCTACCGCGCCGAGCTCGAGCACCGGCGCGCGCTCGGCTACCCGCCCTTCGGCCGCATCGTGCACGTGGTCGCGTCGGGACCCGAGGAGACGGCGACCGCGCTCGTCGCCGAGCGGCTCGCCGAACGCGCGCGCGACGCCGGACGCACCGGCGACGGCGACGGCGACCCGCGCCGCTTCGACGTGCTCGGCCCCGGTCCGTCGCCGATCGCGCGCCTGCGCGACCGCTTCCGCTTCCAGATCCTGATCAAGGGCGACGACGCGCCGCGCGTGCTCGAAGCGGGCCGCGCGCTCGCCGTCCTCGCGCACGGCCGCGACCTCGGCGACGTCCGCATCCAGGTCGACCCGAACCCCGTGAACATGCTCTAGCGACGAGAAGCCGAGCAAAACCGATGCGCTAGCCTGCGCGGGTCATGGCGATCCTGGAAGTCCTGAAGTATCCGGATCCGCGCCTGCGCCGGCGCGCCGAGCCGATCGAGAAGATCACCGACGAGCTGCGCCAGCTCGCCGAGGACATGCTCGAGACCATGTACGACGAGCCCGGCATCGGGCTCGCCGCGCCGCAGATCGGGCAGTCGATCCGCCTCATCGTGGTGGACACCGACTGGACCGAGGAAGGCGCCGACAAGAAGCCCTGCGTGTTCGTGAACCCGGAAATCCTGTCGCGCGAGGGCAAGGTCGTGTGGAACGAGGGCTGTCTCTCGGTGCCCGACTTCAACGCCGACGTGGACCGCGCCGAGAAGGTCGTGCTGCGCGCGCTCGACCTCGAGGGGCGCGAGGTGATCGAGACTGCGTCCGGGCTGCGCGCCGTCTGCTTCCAGCACGAGCTCGACCACCTCGACGGCTACCTCTTCATCGACCGCATCAGCCGGCTCAAGCGCAACCTCTACGTCGGCAAGCGCAAGAAGGCGCTGGCCGAGGAAGGGGTCGCCTGGACGGCGTCCGGCGAACGCCCGCTCGTGCCGCTCGCGGGCTCCCGCTGACCGCACTGCGGCTCGTCTACTTCGGCACGCCCGAGTTCGCGGTGCCGACGCTCGAGCGGCTGCTCGCGGGTCCGCACCCGGTGGTCGCGGTCGTGACGCAGCCGGACCGGCCGCGCGGCCGCGGGCGCAAGCTCTCGCCGTCGCCGGTCGCCGCGTGCGCGCAGCGCGCCGGCGTGCCGGTGCTGCGACCCGAGAAGGTGGGCGAGCCCGCGGTCGCGGACGCGCTGCGCGCGTACGCGCCGGACCTCGGCGTCGTCGTCGCGTTCGGCCAGTTCCTGCCGAGGCGGATCCGCGAGCTGCCGCGGCTCGGCTACCTGATCAACGCGCACGCGAGCCTCTTGCCGCGCCACCGCGGCGCCGCGCCGATCGCGCACGCGATCCTCGCGGGCGACGCCGAGACCGGCATCTCGGTGATGCGCGTCGACCGCGAGATGGACGCCGGCCCGACCGCCGTCGTGCGCTCGACTCCGATCGGTGTCGCCGAGACGACCGGCGAGCTCGAGCCGCGCCTCGCCGCGCTCGCCGCCGACGCGATCGAGGAGGCCGTCGCGCTCGCCGCGGCCGGCCGCATCGCGTGGACGCCGCAGGACGACGCGCGCGCGACCTTCGCGCCCAAGCTCGGGCCCGACGACGCGCGCCTCGACTGGCGCGAGCCGGCCGCCGCGCTCGCGCGCCGC
>QEVM01000349.1 GCA_003576805.1 Pseudomonadota bacterium
GGCGAGCGCGCCGCGCCCCGTCGCGGCGGCGCTCGCCGCGTACTTCGCGGGCGACCTCGGCGCGCTGGGCGCGCTCGCGATCCGCCCGGGCGGCACCGACTTCCAGCGCCGCGTGTGGGACGCGCTGCGGCGCATCCCGGCCGGCGCGACGACGAGCTACGGCGCGCTCGCGGAGCGCATCGGGCGGCCCGGCGCGTGCCGCGCGGTCGGGCTCGCGAACGGCGCGAACCCGATCGCGCTGGTCGTGCCCTGCCATCGCGTGATTGGCGCCGACGGCTCGCTCACCGGCTACGCGGGCGGCGCCCCGCGCAAGCGCTGGCTGCTCGACCACGAACGCGCGCACGCCGGCGGCGCGGCGCTGCGGAGGACCGCATGACCCGAGAGAACGCCAACGACCGTTCCGCCCGCTTCCGCGCGCTGCACGCGAAGGGCGAGCTGCTGCTCCTGCCGAACGCCTGGGACGCCGCGAGCGCGCGGCTCTTCGAGGCGGCCGGCGCGCGCGCGATCGCGACGACGAGCGCGGGGCTCGCGTGGTCGTGCGGCTGGCCGGACGGCAACGCGCTGCCGATCCGCGTGTACGCCGCCGCGCTCGAGGCGATCGCGCGCGTGGTCGGCGTCCCGATCAGCGCCGACGCCGAGGGCGGCTACGCCGGCGATCCGCGCGCGGCCGGCGAGCACGTCGCCGCGCTCGTCGGCGCGGGCGCGGTCGGCATCAACCTGGAGGACGGCGGCGATCCGCCCGAGCTGCTGTGCGCGAAGATCGACGCGGTGAAGAGCGCCGCCGCGCGCGCCGGCGTGGACCTCTTCGTGAACGCGCGCACCGACGTCGTGCTGCGCGCGCTCGTGCCGCCCGAGCGCGCGCTCGAGGAGACGCTCGCGCGCGGACGCCGCTATCGCGACGCGGGCGCGGACGGCTTGTTCGTGCCGAAGCTCGCCGAGACGGATGCGATCCGCACGATCGCGGCGGAGATCGACCTCCCGCTGAACCTGCTCGTCGTGCCCGGCCTGGCGCCGCCCGCGGCGCTGCGCGCGCTCGGCGTGCGGCGCGTGTCGGCGGGCTCGTCGATCGCGGCGACCGCGTACGGCGTGGCGCGACGCGCGGCGCGCGCCTTCCTCGACGAGGGTCGTCACGACGCGATGCTCGAAGGCGCGCTCCCGTACGGGGAGTTGAACGCGCTGTTCGCGCGCGGCTGACGCGGCGCGCGAAATGGCTCCGTCGCGGCGGCCGGATCTGGCCCTGGCCGGCCCGCGCCGTACGCAGGAACATGCGGCGAGGAGGCCCTCATGACGGCGCGCACCGGCTTCGCTCCCTGCATGCTGTGCGAGGCGCTCTGCGGCCTCGCGGTCGAGCACGACGGCGCGCGCGTCCTGCGCGTCCGCGGCGACGCCGAGCACGTCGCCAGCCGCGACCACGTCTGCCCCAAGGGCATCGCGCTCGCCGAGCTGCAGAACGATCCCGACCGCGTGCGCGAGCCGCTCGTGCGGCGCGGCGAGCGCTTCGAGCCGATCGGCTGGGACGAGGCGCTCGCGTACGCGGGGCGGCGCCTCGCGGAGATCCAGCGCGCGCACGGCCGCAACGCCGTCGCGACCTACTTCGGCAATCCCGCCGCGCATAGCTACTCCGCGATCCTGTTCTTCCAGCAGCTCGTCGCGGCGCTCGGCACCGAGAACCGCTTCTCCGCGGTGTCGACCGACGTGCTGCCGCGCTTCCTGGTCTCGTACGAGCTGTACGGCAACCAGGTGCAGATCCCGGTGCCCGACGTCGACCACACCGACTACTTCCTCGTGCTCGGCGCGAACCCGGTGGTGTCGAACGGCAGCGCGATGACCGCGCCCGACATCGAGGGACGGCTGCGCCGGCTGCGCGCGCGCGGCGGCAAGCTGGTCGTGCTCGATCCGCGCCGCACCGAGACGGCCGCGATCGCCGACGAGCACCACTTCGTGCGGCCCGGCACCGACGCGCTCTTCCTCGCCGCGCTGCTGCACGTGCTGTTCGAGGAGAAGCTGGCGCGGCCCGGCGCGGTCGCATCGCTCTTCGACGGCTGGGCGGACCTCGCCGCGCTCTTCGCGCCGTACACGCCCGAGCGCGTCGCGCGCGCGACCGGCGTTCCGGCCGCGACGACCGCGCGCCTCGCGCGCGAGCTCGCCGCCGCGCCGACCGCGGTCTGCTACGGGCGCATGGGCACCAGCGTGCAGGAGTTCGGCACGCTCGCGACCTGGCTCACCGACCTCGTCAACGCCGCGACCGGCAACCTCGACCGCCCCGGCGGCTGGATGTTCCCGAAGCCCGCCGTCGACCTGCCCGGCCTCGCGCGCGTGCTCGGCCTCGCCGGCTCCTTCGACAGCCGACGCAGCCGCGTGTCGGGGCATCCGGAGTTCGCGGGCGAGTATCCGGTCGCGGCGCTCGCCGAGGAGATCGAGACGCCGGGCGACGGCCAGGTGCGCGCGCTCGTCGTGATGGCCGGCAATCCCGTGCTCTCGTGCCCGAACGGGCGCCGCCTCGACCGCGCCTTCGCGTCGCTCGAGTTCCAGGTCTCGATCGACCTGTACCGCAACGAGACGTCGCGCCACGCCGACCTGATCCTGCCCACGACGTTCGGACTCGAGCACGACCAGTACTCGATCCTGAACCTCGGCATGGCGGTGCGGAACGTCGCGCACTACGGCCCCGCGCTGCTCGCGAAGCCGTCCGGCCTGCGCCACGACTGGGAGGTGCTGCTCGCGCTCGCCGAGCAGGTCGAGCGCGCGCGCGGCGGGCTCGACGCGTGGAAGGGACGCCTGCGCGGCGCCGCCGGCCGCGCGTTCGGCGCGAAGCGGCTGCTCGATCTCTTGCTGCGCCTCGGCCCGCACCGGCTCTCGCTCGCGAAGCTCGAGCGCGCGCCGCACGGCGTGGACCTCGGCGCGCTCGAGCCGCGGCTCGCCGCGCTGATGGGCCGGCGGCGCGTGCGCGTCGCGCCGCCGCGCTTCGTGGCCGATCTCGCGCGCCTCGAACGCCGCCTCGCCGGCGACGCGGCCGGCCTCGTGCTGATCGGGCGCCGCACGCTGCGCTCGAACAACTCGTGGAACCTTAGCTTCACATTTGAACCGCAACGATTCCTAGGCCGCATCAAAGCGCTCCTCCGGGGTTTGGTAGCCATACCGCTTTCGGGGTCGAGTGTTCAGG
>QEVM01000065.1 GCA_003576805.1 Pseudomonadota bacterium
GGCGTGCGCGCTCGCGGCCGCGCCGGCCGCGGCCGCGCCGCGCGTCAGCGTGACGGGGCCCGCTGCGCGCGGGCCGCTCGAGCCCGACGCCAACGGGCGCTTCGCGTTCCCGAGCCTGCCGCTGCTGCGCAACGCGGTGAACGAGTTCACGGTCACCGCCACCGACGACCTCGGCAACGCGCAGAGCCAGAAGGTCGCGATCACCCAGATCGACCTCGACAACGTCGTGGTGTCGCAGGTGACGTCGCGGCCGCTCGCGGTGCAGGAGATCGAGCAGCTCGTCCGGGACGGCGTGATCGATCTCGAGGACCCCGAGAACTACAACGTCTCGAGCTTCAACATCGTGCTCACGATCGAGCGCGAGGAGATCCCGATCTCGATCCCGATCGTGCGGCCACGCGAAGAGCCGGTCGGCTTCGAGGACATCAAGCCGAAGTCCGATCCCGGCAGCGGCGGCAGCTCGCCGCGCATTCCGGACACGCAGATCGTCGTCTTCGAGGTCGTGCCGCCCGGTCCCCCGAACGTTGCGCGCCCGCGCATCCCGGGCGTGATCATCATCCAGGGCGACATCAAGACGCTGAAGGAGTTCTTCGAGGTCCGCCTGCTGCTGATGAACACGTCGGGGATCTTCACGCTGGCGGACGTGAACGCGCGCATCGACTTCCCGGAAGGCGGCCTCTCGCCGACGCTGCCCGAGGACGGCATCGCGCTCTTCGGCGACATCCTGCCCGGCGACGGCGGACAGCCCGGCCAGAAGCAGCGCGAGTTCATCGTGCGCGGCGACGAGATCGGGCGGCGTCCGATCGAGGTGTCGTTCGGCGGCACGATCACGGGGCCCGGCATTCCCGAGGACGAGCCGATCCCGTTCAACGGCTCGGCGCGCACCGCCGTCGAGGTGAAGGGCCCGCCCAGCTTCGACGTGCGCGTCTCGCACCCCGACGAGGTGCAGGCCGGCGTCCCGTACGAGCTGGCGGTCGAGATCACCAACACCGGCGAGGCGCCCGCGCTCTACGCGAGCCTCGAGCTCTCGGTGGGCGGCGACGCCGAGATCGTCGAGTGCGCGCTCGACGAAGCGAGCGGCGAGCCGCGCTGCGAGCCGATCGAGCCGCCCGCGATCCGCCGCTTCGGCCACGTCTTCCCCGGCGCCCGCGTGCGCGAGGTCTTCACCGTCGTCCCGCACACGTCGGGCCGCATCAGCTCGTGCATGGGCGTCGCGGACCAGAACATCGCGCTCCAGGTGCTGGTCGGGAACATCGGCTGCATCACGGGCAACTTCCCGGTGGTGCGCGACAGCGTCGACGGCGTGCCGGCCTACAACGTGCTGCCGCTGCCGAACGCGTTCGGGCTCTCCACCAGCACGCCGGTGGCGGCGTTCTTCACCGAGGCGATGAACGAGAGCACGATCACGACCGGCGGGCCGGGCGCGAGCTTCCGCGTGCTCGACGACGCCGGCGAGGACGTGCCCGGACGCCTGCGCTTCACCACGCTGACCGACCGCACGATCGCGATCTGGCAGCCGCTCGCGGCGCGGCTCGCCGACAACACGCGCTTCACGGTGTTCCTCGACGAGTCGATCGCCGACCTGCAGGGCACGCGCGTCGCCAACGACTGGACGAGCACCTTCACCACGACGTCGTCGAGCGACGACCGCACGCCGCCGCAGCTCACGCTCTCGATCGAGCCGCCGGTGGATCCCGCGCACGTCGTGCCCGGCGAGGTGATCCGCGTCAACGCCTATCCGGCCGACCAGGGCACCGGCGTCGCGAACGTCGAGCTGCGCGTGCAGGACACGTCGGTGCCCGGCTCGCCGTTCCAGCTCATCGACCAGAAGGCGGTCTTCGACCTCGCCGAGCAGGGCCCGTGCATCTTCGCGGTCGAGTCGGCGAACCTCGTGCCGGGCCACACCTACCAGTTCCGCGCGACCGCGATCGACGGCGCCGGCAACCGGCAGGACGCCACGATCGCGGCGATCCTCGCGACGACCGCGGCGCCGCCGCAGCTCGCGCTGCCGCCGGCCCCGGCCGATCCCGTGCTGCACGGCATCTCGGTGCCGCTCACGCCGATCTCGATCAGCCCGACCGTGAAGTCGGTCGCGTACTACCTCGACTTCGACGCCGAGCCGTTCGCGACCGTCTTCGTGCCGCCGTTCCAGACGGCGGTGACGACGCTCGGCCTGCCGCTCGGCGCGCACACGGTGCGCGCCGTCGCGACCGACGCGCTGGGCCAGACCGCGGAGGACTTCTTCGCGTTCGAGCTCGTCGCGAATGGGAACGAGCCGACCGTGGACTTCGGCGGCTTCTCGGGCGGCCGCTACGTGATCGGCTCGCGCATCCCGGTCGACGGCGACGCGCAGGACGAGCTCGGCATCCGCGCGGCGCGCTTCCACCTCGACGACCCCGGCGCGCCGCCCGTCGCGACCGGCCTCGAAGGCTTTTTGCTCGACACCAGCGCGCTCGCGCCCGGCGCGCACCGGCTCTACCTGATCGCCACCAACGGCGTCGGCAACGCGAACGACCCGGCGGACGCCGGCTCGTTCGTGGACTTCGAAGTGATCGCGGCGCCGGGCGGCGGCGCGCCGCCGCCCGCGCCGCTGATCGCGTCGCTGACGGTGCCCAGCGGCGGACGCACGACGGTGTCGGGCAGCGCGGCGCCGGGCGGCCAGCTCACGCTCGTGAACGCGACGAGCGGCCTCGTCGCGACCTTCGCCGTGCGCGCCGACGGCAGCTTCGCCACCGTGATCGAGGCCGCGCCGGGCGACCAGATCCGCGCGTCGGTGCTCGACCTCTCGCAGTCCGTGTCGCCGAGCGCGGAGGCGCTCGCCGTTGTGCCCGCGCCGCCGGCGCTCGTGGCGCTCGCGGTCGAGCCCGCGTCGCTCTCGTTCGCGCAGCTCGGCGCGTTCGCGGACCTCGCCGTGACGGCCAGCTACTCGGACGGCTCGGCGCGCAACGTCACCGGCGAGGCGACGTACGGGAGCGGCAGCGCGGCCGTCGCCGCCGTGTCCGGCGGACGCGTCGTGGCGATCGGCAACGGCGCGACGTCGCTCGCGATCGGCTTCGAGGGCGCGTCGGCGAGCGTGCCGGTGACGGTCGCGGCGCGCGTGCTCGAGTCGATCTCGGTGGCGCCGCCGGCGCTCACGCTGCCCGCGATCGGCGCGTCGCAGGCGCTCGCCGTCGTCGGCCACTACAGCGACGGCACGACGAGCCCCTTCTCCGGCGCGCTCAGCTACTCGAGCTCCGCGCCGCTCGTGATCGGCGTCACCGGCAACGTCGTGCGCGCCTTCGGCGTCGGAGCGGCGATCGTCACGGTGCAGGCGAGCGGCGTCGCGCCGGTCGAAGTGCCGGTCTCGGTGGACGTCGCGCAGGACGAGCCGCCGGCGGTGGCGTTCCAGACGCCGGCCGCCGGCCTCGGCTTCGAGCGCGGCCAGAGCGTCTCCGTGACGGCGTTCGCGACCGACGCGGTCGGCGTGGCGCGCGTGCGGCTGACCGCGAGCGGCGCCGCGAGCTTCTCGGAGCTCCGCCCGATCACGCCCGTCGCGACGAGCGCGTCGCCGAGCTTCTCTTTCCCGGTCCCCGGCGACGCGCCGATCGGCGGCACGATCACGCTCGCGCTGCAGGCCGAGGACACCGGCGGCAACCTCTCGACGGTCGCGACCCGCACGGTGACGGTCGTCGACCGCAGCGCGCCGACGGTCTCGATCGACGCGCCCGCGCACGGCCAGGGCTTCGCGCTCGGCGAAGAGGTCGAGGTCGCGGTCGCGGCGAGCGACGCGGTCGCCGTCTCGTCCATCCGCTACGAGGTGATCGGCGTCGCCGGCGCGAGCGGCGCGCAGGCGATCGCGCCGCCCGCGGCGGACGCGAGCGCCAGCTTCCGCTTCGCGATCCCGCTCGGGCTCGTCGCCTCGCAGGTCGAGATCCGCGCGTGGGCGAGCGATGCGGCGGGCAACGAGGGCGAGTCCGCTCCGGTCTTCGTCGAGATCACCGGCCCCGACACGACCGCGCCCGCGACGCTCGCGATCGCCGCGAGCGCACCGGCCGGCGCGACGACCACCGTGACATACGAGGTGACCGACGGCCTCGACGACCTCGACCACGTCGAGCTCTACTTCCGCCGCAACGGCATCGGCACCTTCAACCGCTACACCGGCCCGCTCGGCGACGGCAGCGGCGAGTATCAGCCGCAGTCGGGCGCGACCGGCACGATCGCCTTCGACGCGACGCGCAGCGGCGGCGACGGCGGCTACGAGTTCTTCACGGTCGGCGTCGACCGCGCGGGCAACCGCGAGGCGCCGCCCGAGGACGCCGGCGAGATCGCCGGCGACGACGGCGCCGTCGCGACGATCGCGACGGGCGCGCCCGTCAGCGTGATCACGAGCGACACCGAGATCGCGAGCGACGTGCTCGACGGCGCGCACCTGCGCGTCGACGGCGCGACGCTGACGCTCGTCGGCGCGCGCCGCTTCGGGAACGTCGAGCTGGTGAACGGCGCCGTGCTGACACACCGCGAGACCACGCAGAGCGAAGCGTACGGGCTCGAGCTGACGGCGTGGACCGTGAGCGTCGACGCGACGAGCCGCATCGACGCCGTCGGCCGCGGCCATCTCGGCGGCAACCGCAGCGGCCTCGGCGAAACCGCGCACACGAGCGGCTTCGCGGCCGGCTCGCAGGCGGGCGCCGGCGGCTCGTACGGCGGCCTCGGCGGCGACTACTCGGGCAACGGCGCGAACGCGCCCAATCCGGTGTACGGCAACCTCGTGAACCCGGTGGACCTCGGCTCGGGCGGCGGCGCGTGGGCGGGCAACGCGGGCGGCGACGGCGGCGGCCGCCTGCTCGTCGGCGCGATCCACCTCGCCGCCGACGGCGCGATCACGACGAACGGCGGGCGCGGGGAGGGCAGCGCCGCGGGCGACGGCTCGGGCGGCTCGGTCAACCTGACGCTGCGCACGCTTTCGGGCCGGGGCGCGATCAGCGCCGACGGCGGCACCGCGAACGGCGCGAGCCGCACCGGCGGCGGCGGCGGCCGCATCGCGATCCGCGCGCTCGACCGCGCGACGCACGACGCGGCGCTGCTCACCGCGCGCGGCGGCGACGGCTACTACGGCGACGGCGCCGACGGCACCATCTTCCTGCTCGGCGAAGGCGAGACGGGCGGCGAGCTCGTGATCAACGGCCTCGGCGCGGGCTCGCCGAGCACCGATCTCCTGATTCCGCCGGGCCAGAGCTTCGACTCGATCACGCTCCAGAACGGCGCCAACGTGATCGCGCAGGGTCCGATCGTGCTGGCCGACACGCTGCGCTTGCGCGGCAACTCGACGCTGGCGCACCCCACCGCGAGCGAAGCGGGCCTCTCGATCACTGCGCGCGACGTGATCGTGGAGCCGGGCAGCGCGATCGACGTCACGGGGCGCGGCTACCGCGGCGGTCTCGAGGCCGGCCTCGGCGAGACGGCGCACACGCTCGGCTTCGCGCCGGGCTCGCCCGCCGGCAGTGGCGGCAGCCACGGCGGCGCCGGCGGCAACTACTCGACGAACCTCGCGACGCCCGTCTACGGCGATCCGAAGCGGCCGAGCCGGCTCGGCGCGGGCGGCGGCGCGTGGGCGGGCAACCGCGGCGGCGCCGGCGGCGGCTTCGTGCGCATCGTCGCGGACGACCGCGTCGTGGTGGACGGCGCGATCCGCGCGAACGGCGGGCTCGGGCAGGGCAGCGCCGCGGGCGACGGCGCGGGCGGCTCGATCTGGATCGACACCGTGCGGCTGTCGGGCACGGGCGCGATCGCGGCCGACGGCGGCACCGCCCATGGCAGCACCCGGGTCGGCGGCGGGGGCGGCCGCATCGCGATCTACGCCGAGCTGATCGATCCGAACGCGGATCTCGGGGGCCTCCGCGACGTGACGGCGCGCGGCGGCGACGGCTACTACGGCGACGCCGCGGCCGGCACGCTGTTCGTGCACCTGCCCGGCGACGCGGACGGCACGCTCGTCCTCGACGGCGTGATGCCGGCCGGCCAGACGCAGCCGCGCGCGACCGAGCTGCCGCCGATCGGCCCCGGCGTCGCGGCGGCGGTGACGGCGGACACGCTGACGCTGGACGGGCGCCTGCCGCGCGCGCACACGCCGAACGCGCTCGTCGGACTGCGCGTGAACCCCGACGTCGCGCAGGCGGAGAGCTTCGAGATCGCGTCGAACACGGCGGACGCGGTCACCGTGGTGACGCCGAACGAGAACGGCGTCGCGTTCGCCGACGTCGCGGCGCCGAACGCGAGCTACGCCGGCGAGTGGCGCTTCGACGCGATCCGCCTCCAGCGCGGCGCCTTCGTCGAAGCGGCCGACCCGCTCGTCGTCGCGGACGCGCTCGCCGTCACCGAGTCCTCGGTCCTCGCGCATCCCGAGACGACCGGCGTCTACGCGGGTGACCTCGTGATCGACGCGGGCAGCGTCGCGATCGACGCGACGAGCCGCATCGACGTCACGGGCCGCGGCCATCTCGGCGGCGGCCGCAGCGGGCTCGGCTCGACCGCGCACACGGCCGGCTTCGCGCCCGGCTCGCAGGAGGGCGCGAGCGGTAGCCACGGCGGGCTCGGCGGCCATTACGCGAGCGGCCTGCCGAACCCCGTGTACGGCGACGCGCGCGCACCGCACGAACTCGGCTCGGGCGGCGGCTCGTGGGCGGGAAACGACGGCGGCGACGGCGGCGGGCGCGTCGTGATCGTGGCGGACGCGCTCGTCGTGGACGGCGCGCTGCGGGCGGACGGCGGCGCGAGCGGCGGCTCGGCGGCGGGCGACGGCTCGGGCGGCTCGCTCGACCTGCGCGTCGGCTCGCTCTCGGGCACGGGCACGATCTCCGCGAGCGGCGGCACGGCGAACGGCAGCACCCGCGTGGGCGGCGGCGGCGGCCGCATCGCGATCCGGCACGGCGGCTCGCTCGCGTTCCCGCTCGCGAACGTGCGCGCGACGGGCGGCGACGGCTACTACGGCGACGGCGGACACGGCAGCGTGTTCGTGCTCGCGCCGGGCCAGACGCACGGCGACTACGTCGTCGACGGCAAGGGCTTCACGCCGCCGGCGGATTCGGTCGTGATCCCCGACGGGCTCGTCGCCGACAACGTGATCCTGCGCGACGGCGTCCTCGCGGTCGCGACGGCGATCACCGCCGACACGCTGCGCCTCGAGTCCGGCGCGACGCTCACGCACGCGCCGCAGCGTGAGCAGGGCTTGCGGATCGACGTGCGCGAGCTCCACGTCGCGAGCGGCGCCGCCATCGACGCGAGCGCGCGCGGCTACCTCGGCGGCAATCGCGCCGGCTACGGCGAGACGGCGCAAACGCTCGGCGGCGCGCCCGGCTCGGGCAGCGGCGCGAGCGGCAGCCACGGCGGCGCGGGCGGACAGTACTCGAGCAGCGGTCCCGCTCCGATCTACGGCGATCCGCGCCAGCCGACACACCTCGGCGGCGGCGGCGGCGCGTGGAGCGGCGCGGGCGGCGACGGCGGCGGCGCGCTGCGCATCGTCGCGAGCGAGTCGGTCACGGTCGACGGCGCGATCCGCGCGAACGGCGGGATCTCGGGCGGCTCGGCATCGGGCGAAGGCGCCGGCGGCTCGGTGTGGATCGAGACCGCGACGATCGGCGGCGCGGGCACGATCTCGGCCGACGGCGGGACGCGCGGCGGAGCGTCGCACGTCGGCGGCGGCGGCGGCCGCGTCGCGATCTACGCCGACGAGGTGGATGCGGCTTCCGATCTGCTCGCCGCGCGCCGCGCGACGGCGTACGGCGGCGACGGCTACTACGGCGACGGCGCGCCGGGCACGGTGTTCGTGGCGCTCGGCGGCGTCGAGACGCTGATCTTCGACGCGGGCCGCGCGAGCGATCGTTGGACGCCCGAGGCGTCGCTGCCGCCGATCGGCCCGGGCGTCGCGGCCGCCGTCGGCGCGGATTCGCTCACGCTCGACGGGTCCGTCCCGCCGCCGGGCATCGGCGCGAACCACCTGGTCGGCCTGCGCGTGAACCCGAACACGACGCAGTCCGAGAGCTTCGCGATCGTCGCGAACACGGCCGACACGCTCCGCGTCGCGACGCCGAACGAGAACGGCGCCCACTTCGCGGACGTCGCGATCGCGGGCGCGCCGTACGCTGCGGCATGGCGCGTCGGAAACGTCGAGCTGCGCGGCGGCGCGTCGGTCGCGCTCTTCGACCCGATCGCGGTGGACGACACGCTGACGGTGGCCGAGCGCTCGCTGCTGGCGCACCCGGAGACGACGCAGCTCTACGAGGCGGCGCTCGAGATCGTGGCCGGCAGCGTCGCGATCGACGCGACGAGCGCGATCGACGTCAGCGCGCGCGGCTACCTCGGCGGCACCCGCAGCGGCCTCGCCGACGGCGTCGCGCACACGCTCGGCTTCGCGCCGGGCGCGGAGGGCGCGACGGGCGGCAGCTACGGCGGGCTCGGCGGCGACTGGCCCAGCAACGGCGCGCGAATTCCCAATCCCGTGTACGGCGACGCGGAAGAGCCGTTCGAGCTCGGCTCCGGCGGCGGCGCGTGGAGCGGACCCGGCGGCGACGGCGGCGGGCGCGTGCGCATCGTGACGGGCACATTGCTGCTCGACGGCGCGATCCGCGCGGACGGGGGCCTGTCGAGCGGCAGCGCGTCGGGCGAAGGCTCGGGCGGCGCCGTCAACGTGCGCGCCGCGACGATCGAGGGAAGCGGCGCGATCAGCGCGCACGGCGGCACGACGAACGGTGCGAACCACGTCGGCGGCGGCGGCGGCCGCATCGCGATCCGCACGTCGGCGTCCGATCCGTTGCCGGTCGCGGTCGGTGCGCAGGGCGGCGACGGCTACTACGCCGACGCGCAACCGGGCTCGGTGGTCGTGCTTCCCGCGGAGTAAATGGCCATTCACTAATGAAAACCCACGGGGAACGACGCGGTTCCCCATTTTTGTAGCATTTGCCCCTACGATGACGGGCGACTCGGGCCGAGTCGCGCGATGATCGCCGAACCGTCAAGGCAGGTGACGGGAGAGGGGCATGACCGATCCGAACAGCGATCCGAACTACGAAGCGAACCGAGTACCCAACACCGATCTGTGCTGCGCGCGCGACGCGATCACGCGACCGCGCGTTGCAGAGGGAGCTGCGTCGTGACGGCCCCGGTTCGCGTGACGGCGCGCCGGGTGGTGCGCGACGCCAGCGCCGTGCGGGAGCGGATCCTCGAGGCGTTCGCAGAGCGCGCCCGCACGCACGGCATCCGCGCCGTGGTCATGGGTCGAGCTCGCGCGCTCGCTCGGGATGAGCAAGAAGACGCTCTACCAGCACTTCGAGAGCAAGGACGAGATGGTCCGCGAGCTCGTGGACCGCTGGATCGAGCGCATGCGCGCCTCGTCCAGCGACCCCGCCGCGCCGTCCGATCCGCGCGATCTGCTGCGCTGGTGGACCGACCAGTGGGTGAAGGCGCAGACGGACTACTCGACGGAGTTCTGGCGCGACCTCGAGCGCGATCATCCGAGCGCGTGGCAACACTTCCAGACGATCAAGGAGGTCGCGGCGCCGATCCACGCGAAGATCGCGCCACTGCTGCGCAAGGACGTGAACTGGCAGGTGGCCGGCGAGATGTATTACCTGATCGTCAGCTACTTCAACGATCCGCTCGTGTGCCAGCGCCACGGCTTCGACTGCCGCCAGGCGGTCCTCGCCGGGCTCGAGATCTGGATGGCCGGCGCGCTGGTCCCGGCAGGGATCCTGCCCCTGGTCTGAGCCGCCAGCGGTTCCCCGGCGGCTTCCAGGCCGCCGGCGCCCGTTGACGGCCTCCCGCACGTGCTTACCCAAGAGCCGTCGCCAGGAAGCGACCGGCCCTTTGGGGGCCGCATCTACGTGCAGGAGGACGAGCAATCATGGCAGTGCCCTCTCTCTTCCGATCCGGATACCCGTTCGCGACCGGCGGGGACCCGGCGTGGCCGATGCGCTCGATCGAGCGTCTGTTCGAGGATCTGTGGCGCGCCGAGGCGCCCGTCGCGACGCCGCGCTTCGCGCCTCGCCTCGAGGTCGTCGAGCACGAGAACGAGTTCGTCGTGACCGCCGAGCTGCCCGGCCTCGAGGAGAAGGACTTCGACGTGGAGGTCCACGGCAACGTGGTCGCGATCCACGGCGAGAAGCGCAGCGAGCGCAGCGGCGAGGCCAAGGGCCGCGCGTGGAGCGAGCGCAGCTACGGCGAGTTCCGGCGCGTGATCGAGCTGCCGACCGAGATCGACGGCGACAAGGCGTCGGCGTCGTTCAAGAACGGTGTGCTCGCCGTGACGATCCCGAAGTCGGAGGCGTCGAAGGTGCGACACATCCCCGTGACCGCCGCGTAGCGACGGATCGCGCCTTTCCCCGAACGAGCGGGGCGGGACCGGGCATCGCCCGATCCCGCCCCTTGTTCGTTTCGACGGGGCTCAGTGTCCCGCGAACACCGCGCCGAAGACGGTGGCGACGACGATCGCCGGGATCAGCGCGCGCGCCACGCCGTGGTGCGAGTGGATGTGCGTGTGGAACGAGACCTGGGTCCCGTACCAGTGGTCGCACGGCTCGCAGTAGTAGCGGTGGTGGTGCCGCGGCGGAGGCGGCGGCGCGTAGTACACGTACGGCGCCGGCGCGTACGCGTAGTGCCCATGGTGCCGGTGGTGCTTGTGCTTGTGCTTGTGGTGATGATGGTGCGGCCTTGCGCGGCCATACCATTCGCCGTGATGCGGGCCGTCGTGGTGGCGGTGCGAGCGGCCGTGCTTGCGGTGGCGTCCGCGGTCCTCCCAGTCGTCGTCGGCGACGGCTGGTGGCGGCGCCAGGAACAGGGCGGCGCCGACCACGGCGGCCGCGCTCGTGAAACGCGACTTGTGCAACTTCGATACGGTCGACATGGCACCCACGTGCGCTCCTCCTACGCCGCCTTCGACGGGCCGGCGGCGAGAGCATTCGCCAGCCGCCATGACGGATGCGTGACGCCCGCACACGTAGGCGACGCCGCAGCGGTTTCGGCGCTCAGCCCTCGAACAGCGAGGCGGCCAGCCAGCGGCGATGGTGGATCGCGTCGCCGAGCATCGCGCGGCTCCACATCGCGCGCCGGAAGTAGAAGTGCACGTCGCAGTCCCACGTGAAGCCGTAGCCGCCGTGGAGCTGCACGCCCTTGCGTACGGCGTTCGCGAAGACGTCGCTCGCCTGCGCCTTCGCCATGCGCGCCAGCGTCTCCGCGCAGGCGGCGCGCTGGTCGAGCGCCGACGCCGCGCCGACCGCGAGGCTGCGCGCCAGCTCGACGCCGCACATCATGTCCACGATCGGGAACTTCACCGCCTGGAAGAAGCCGATCTGGCGGTCGAACTGCTTGCGCGCGACCGCGTAGTCGCGCGTCGTCAGCAGCACCGACTCCGCGCCGCCCACCGACTCGGCGGCGAGCGCGGCGAAGCCGCGCACGAGCATCGCGCGCCACGCGGCGCCGGCGTCGCCCGCGAGCTTCGCGTCGGCGCCGACGCGCACGCCGTCGAAGGCGACGCGCGCGGTCGGGCGCGTCGGGTCGATGCAGGTCTCCGCCTCGGCGCACACGCCCGCCGCGGGCAGATCGACACCGAAGAGCGACACGGCGCCCGACGGCTCGCGGAACGGCGCGATCACGAGGCCCGCGTCCGCGCCGCCGACGACGTGCGTCTTGCGCCCGCGCAGGAGCCAGCCGCCCTCGACCGGCTCGGCCGTCGAAGCGACGTCGCGCGCCTCGAACGCGCCGGCCGCGTCCACGACGGCGGCCGTCGCGACGAGATCGCCGGACGCGATGCCGGGCAGCCAGCGCGCGCGCTGCGCGTCGCTCGCGCCCTCGACCAGCGCCACGCCCGCGAGCAGCGAGCCGAGGAAGGGGCCCGGCACGAGCCGCCGGCCCATCTCCTCGAGCAGGATCTCGAGGTGCAGCCAGCCGAGGCCGGCGCCGCCGTGCGCCTCGGGCAGCACGAGCCCCACCCAGCCGAGCTGCGCGATCTCCTTCCACAGGCCGCGGTCGAACGCGACGCCCGCGTCGGCGCGCTTGCGCAGCTCCTGCATCGGCAGCCGCTCGTTCAGGAAGCGGCGCGCCTCGCCGCGCAGCAGGCCGTGCTCGTCCGTGTAGCCGAAGTCGGTCGGTACCTCGATGCGCATCGCCTCTCCCTACTTCGTCTTCGGGAGGCCGAGCACGCGCTCCCCGATGATGTTGCGCTGCACCTCGCTGGTGCCGCCGCCGATCGTCACGCCGAACGAGTTCATGTACGCGCGCGGCCACTCGGCCTTGTCGGGCGCGCACGGATCGCCGAGCCACAGGCCCGCGTCGGGTCCGAGCGCCTCGCACGCGAGCTCGGTGAGCTGCTGGCCGAGCTCGGAGTACACGACCTTGTTCATGAGCCGCGTCGCGAGCGGGCGGTCCTCCATGTTGAGGCCCGCGGTGCGCGCGCGCTGGCCGGTGAGGCGCAGCGCCTCCTCGGTGATCCAGAGCTGCGCGAGGCGGTCGCGGATCACGGGGTCGTCCGCCGCGGGACGGCCCTCGCGCCGCACGCGCTTGGCGAGCTGCGCGACCGCGCGCACCGACGACTCCGACGGCGTCGCCGAGCCGCCGCCCGTGCCCTCCGCCGCGCCGCGTTCGAAGGTCAGCGTCGTCATCGCGATCTGCCAGCCCTGACCGAGCTGGCCGAGCAGCGCGCTCTTCTTCATCGGCGCCCGGTCGAAGATCACCTGGTTGAAGCCGCCCTCGCCGGTCATCTTGACGAGCGGCTGCACCGTGACGCCGGGCGCGTCCATCGGGAACAGGAAGTACGAGATGCCGGCGTACTTGTGCGCTTGGGAGTCCGTGCGCGCGAGCAAGATCATCCACGAGGCGAAGTGCGCGAGCGTGGTCCACACCTTGTGGCCCGTCACGACCCAGCCGTCGTCGGTCGGCTCGGCGGTGGCGGTCAGGCTCGCGAGGTCGGAGCCCGCGCCGGGCTCGCTGAAGCCCTGGCACCAGATCTCCTCCGCCGAGAGGATCGGCTTCAGGTAGCGCTTCTTCTGCTCCTCGGTGCCGTACGCGAGGATGGTCGGGCCGGCCCACTGCAAGCCGATCACGTTCACGAGGAACGGCGCGCTCGCGCGGCTGATCTCCTGCGACACGATGCGCTGTCGCTTGTGCGGATCGCCCTTGCCGCCGTACTCGGCGGGCCAGTCGAGGCCGAGGTAGCCGGCGTCGAAGACCTTGCGCTGCCAGTCGCGCAGGAACGTGAACTGCCGCTCGCTCTCCACCTCGAGGAAGCTCTGCGGCAGCTTGAAGCCCGGGTGCGACGGCTTGTTCGCCTCGATCCACGCGCGCACCTCGCGCCGGAACTCCGCGTTCTCCTTCGACTCTGTCTCTTCGGCTCGCGCGCTCACGACGGCTCTCCCACGGTGTTGACTCGGGAATCGAACGGCGCGCCAGTATAGGCTAGGTTGCCTCCGCGGTCGTAAACGCGAGCGCGCACAACCTTGAACGCAATCAGACCCGTCCCGCGTAGCGAGCCAACGGCGAGCGGCGAGACCCATAAGGCCGGCATGAACTTCGGTTTCACGGAAGAGCAAGACCTGCTGCGGCAGGAGGTCCGCAAGTTCCTCGACGCGCACTGCCCGCTCGAGGAGGTGCGCAAGCTGATGGAGACGCCCGAGGGCTTCTCGCGCGACCTCTGGAAGCAGATGGGCGAGCTCGGCTGGATCGGGCTCACGGTCGCCGAGGCGCACGGCGGCGCGGGCCTCGGCTGGGTGGACCTCACCGTCGTGCTCGAGGAGATGGGCCGCACGCTGTTCCCGTCGCCGTACCTCGCGACGACGATCGCGGCCGCCGCGATCCGCGAGGCCGGCAGCGCCGAGCAGCAGGCGCGCTGGCTGCCGCAGCTCGCCGACGGCTCGAAGATCGCGTCGCTCGCGCACCTGGAGCCGAGCGACCGCTGGGATCTCGCGGGCGTCGCGCTCGACGCGAAGCCGCAGGGCGGCGGCGTCACCCTGAACGGCGCGAAGGTCCAGGTGCTCGACGCGCCGGCCGCGGATCTCTTCGTCGTCTCGTATCGCAGCGCGGGCGGCGTCGGGCTCGCGCTCGTCGAGCGCAACGCGGCAGGCGTCGCGGTGGAGGCGACGCCGTCGATCGACGCGACCCGGCGCGTCGGACGCGTGCGCTTCGATGGCGTCGCCGTCGCGGCGGACGCGCTGCTCGCGAACGCGAGCGACGCGGCGCTCGGCCGCGTCCTCGACCTCGCGACCGCCGCCGTCACGGCCGAGATGCTCGGCGCGGCGGAGCAGGACATCCGGATCACCGTCCAGTACGCGAAGGAGCGCGAGCAGTTCGGCCACCCGATCGGCCGCTTCCAGGGCGTGAAGCACCCGCTCGCCGAGATGTTCGTGGACGTCGAGAGCGCGAAGTCGATCCTCTACTACGCGGCGTGGGCGCTCGACGAGCGCGACGCGGACGCGCCGCGCGCGGTGTCGCTCGCGAAGGCGTACGCGAGCGAGGCGTTCGCGCGCGTCGGCGTGGACGCCGTGCAGCTCCACGGCGGCGTCGGCTTCACCTGGGAGTACGACCCGCACCTCTATCTCAAGCGCTCGAAGTGGGCGCGTCCCGCCTTCGGCGACGCCGACTTCCATTACGACCGCGTGATCCAGTTCGGGGAGGCGAAGTAGCGATGGACTTCCATCTCACGCCCGAGGAAGAGGCGTTCCGCGCCGAGGTGCGCGCGTTCCTCGACGAGAACCTCCCGCCCGGCGCGAACACGAGCGATCCCGCGTTCCTCGCCGAGTGGAACCGCAAGGTGCGCGCCAAGCGCTGGGTCGGCTTCTCGTGGCCGAAGGAAGTCGGCGGCGGCGGCGCCACGATCATGCAGCAGGTGATTCTCAAGGAAGAGATGTCGAAGCGGAAGGCGCCGGCTCTCGGCACCTGCTTCATGGGGCTCGCCTGGGTCGGCCCTGCGATCATCCAGTACGGCACCGAGGCGCAGAAGCAGCGCTTCATCCCCGACATCCTCGACGGCAAGTACCAGTGGTGCACCGGCTACTCGGAGCCCGGCTCGGGCAGCGACCTCGCCTCGCTCCAGTGCAAGTGCGTGCGCGAGGGCGACGAGTACGTCGTCAACGGCCAGAAGATCTGGACGTCGATCGCGATGTGGTCGAAATGGATCATCCTGCTGGTGCGCACCGACCCGAACGTCGCGGTGAAGCACGACGGCATCACCTGCCTGCTCGTCCCGATGGACACGCCGGGCATCACGGTGCGCCCGATCAAGAACATGTCGGGCGGCGCGATGTTCGCGGAGGTGTTCTTCGACGACGTGCGCGTGCCCGTCGAGAACCGGCTCGGCGAGGAAGGGCAGGGCTGGCAGGTCACGATCTCGGCGCTCGCGCACGAGCGCTCGTCGATCGCGGAGGTCGAGGGCCTGAAGCGCAAGCTCGAGGAGCTGAAGGACCTCGCGCGCCGCTCGACGAAGAACGGGCGGCCCGCGCTCGAAGACGACGGCATCCGGCGGCGCATCGCGCGCTTCGAGGCGAAGATCGAGGGCATGCGCTTCAACGGGATGCGCGCGCTCACCAAGCAGCTCAAGGGCGAAGCGCTCGGCGCGGAGACGAGCGTGAACAAGCTGCTGCGGGCGGAGCTGGAGGTCGCGCTGGGCGAGATCGCGCTCGAGATGCAGGGCAGTGCGGGGCATCTCGAGAAGGAAGTCGATGGCGGTCGCTGGCAGAAGTTTGCGCTGTCGTGGCCGGAGGTCGTGATCGGCGGCGGGACGCCGAACATCCAGAAGAACATCATTGCGGAGCGGGTGCTGGGGTTGCCGAAGGACTGAGTGTTCGGCGTCGGTGGAGGGCGGCGGGGGGACAGGGTCCCTGCGGCTGCCCGACAGTCCATCCTCGGGACCCTGTCCCCCCGCCGCTCGTTCCGTTGGCGATACTCGTTCACGGAATCTGAATCGGGAGCGTGTTTGCTCCGGACGTCAGTCGGTGGGGGAAAAAGGTTGGGGTCGGTGGAGATTCCGGAGCGCAATGCCGGTCGCGTGCGACGCATCGAGGAGCTGCTGCGGGAGCGGCTCGGTGCCACCGACGTGGTCGTGGTCGACGAGAGCCACAAGCACGTCGGGCATGCGGGCGCGGCGAGCGGGGCGGGACACTTCAAGGTGACGGTGGCGTCGCCGCGCTTCGCGGGCTTGTCGATGCTGGCGGCGCAGCGGCTCGTGTACGAGGCGGTCGGCGAGATGATCGGCCCGGACATCCACGCGCTCTCGATCACGACGCGCGTGCCCTGACCGGGTCTCACACGAAGCGCGCCATCCAATCTTCCAGCGAGACGGTGAAGCCGGCGGCGTTCTTGTGGCCGCCGCCGCCGAGGCCGGCGGCGATCGTCGCGACGTCGAAGTCGCCGAGCGAGTAGAGCGAGCACTCGACGCGCCGCCCGACGAGCCGGTAGCAGAGCCCGCACGGCGTCCCGTAGGCCGCGCGCTTGGCGAGCTCGTGGCCGATCGAGCTGCGCTGGAAGAGCGCGTTCACGGCCTCGAGGCGCAGCTCGCCGACCATCACGGGGTGGACGTTCACGAGCGCGCGCTCCACCTCGCTGCGCTGCGCGCGCACGATCGGCCGCCCCTGCGCGACGAGCTGCTCGATCGGCTCGGCGGCGAGCCGGTCCCAGACCTCGAAGCGGCGCGGCCAGCTCCCGATCGCGGCGTTCACCGCGTCCGAGTCCGGCAGCTCCCAGCGCCACAGATCCTGGTCCTCGACGTACGCGAGCAGCGGCGGCGGCGCGTCGCCGGGATGGAAGTGCTGCCACGCGAGCACGGCGCCCGAGTGCGAGAGGTCGAAGCGCACCAGGTGTCCGCGGCGCTCGAGCTCGTAGCCGAGGTCGCGGTCGCGCTCGAAGCGCTCGCGCGCCGAGACGTGATGATCGAGCACGACGAGCTTCGCGGTGCGCGCGCCGAGCGCGCGCAGCTCGCCGTTGCCGACCGCGATGTCGGCGAACACGACCTCGCAGCCGGCGAAGTCGGCCGGGTGCAGCGGATCGTCGTGGCCGCGGGCGCGGTACTCTGCGTCCTCGCCCCAGGCCTTCCGCACCGCCCAGGCGGCGCCGAAGCCGTCGGGACAGCCGGCGTGATAGAAGCAGATGCGACGCACGGCGGCCGAGATTAGCCACGCTGCGCGCGCGATGCGCCTGCGTGCACCGCGGGCCGCGCGCGATGCGCAAGAGGGCTCCTAGGTTGGCGATCGAGCGTGAGATCCGATTTCGCGTGACGGACGGCGAGCCGCCCGCCGGCGGGGTTCCGATGGCGCAGGCGTATCTGCTGCGCGGGCCGGTGACGGCGCGCGTGCGGGTCGCCGAAGGGCGGGGCGCCCGCATGACGGTGAAGGCGCCGGCGCCCGGTCGCGACGGCCGCCGCGAGTGGGAGTGGCGCGTGCCCGAGACGCTCGCGCGCGCGCTGCTGCGGCTGCCGCTTCCGTGTGTCGTGAAGACGCGCCGCGAAGAAGGGCGGCTCGAGGTGGACCGCCTCGAGTGGCCGCCGGACATCGTGCTCGTCGAGCTCGAACTCGCGCCGGGCGAGGGCCCCGACCTGCGCGACGCCGCCGCGCGCGCCGCGTTCATGGAGTCGCACCGGCCGGCGTGGGTGCGCGCGTGGCACGACGTGACCGACGATCCCGACTACACCAATGCGCGTCTCGCGAAGCGGCGGCCCTGAACGAGCGAAGGCTCGCGCTGGCTTACGGATTCATCGCGACGCCCGAGCGCGTTCCCACGAGGTCGGCCAGGATGCGCAGCGCCTCCTGCACCTGCGGCTCGCGGTCGTCGGGCTGGCCCTCGTCGCCGGGGATGCCGGGCGTCGGGTTGATCATCGCCGAGTCGCCGGAGGGGGAGCCGGCCGCGTCGGCGGAGCCGTCGCCCTTCTTCTCGGCGTCCTCCTTCTCCTTCTTCTCGAGGAGATCGGCGACCTTCACGGCGCCCTCGTTCTCCTTCTGCTTCGCGAGCTCCTGCTGGATGTCCGCGAAGCGCGCGTCGCCGGCGACGCGCTCCTTCGAGCGCGCCATCAGCCGCTGCACGGTGGCCGCGTCCACGGGCACGTAGCCGCCCGCGACCTTCGGCTTGCCGTTGGCGAACGGCGGGATCGAGCGCGGCGCCAGCGAGTAGGGCTGGTTGCTCTCGCCGAGCTGGTCGTTGGCGGTGAGCGCGGGCAGCACGATGTCCGCGGGCACGCCGATCTGCTGCGTGCTCTGGCCGCCGGGCCGGTAGAAGAGCGCGGTCGTCAGCTTCAGCGCGCCGAGCCCGGGCGGCAGCGGCGCCACCGTCTGCACGCTGCCCTTCCCGAAGGTGTGGTCGTCGCCGACGATCACGCCGCGCCGGTAGTCCTTCACGGCGCCCGCGAAGATCTCGGCGGCCGACGCCGTGACGCGCGAGGTCAGCACCACGAGCGGGCCCGACCACTGGATCTGCTCGTCGGGATCGTCGAGCACCTGCGTCTGCTGGCGGCCGTCGCCGACCGCGACGACGCCGCCCGTGCCGATGAAGAAGCCCGTGATCTTCACGGCGTAGTCGAGCAGGCCGCCGCCGTTGCGCGAGAGGTCGAGCAGCAGGCCGTCGGCCTTCTCGGCGCGCGCCTGCTTCAGGAGCTTCGCCACGTCCTCGGTCGCCTGCCGGCTGCCGGCCTCCTTGTCGCCGTAGAAGGAGGGCAGGTCGAGCACGGCGAGCTTGTACTTCTTCCCGTTCGCCTCGATCTCCTCGAAGCGCAGCTTCGCGGCCTGCTCCTCGAGATTGATCTTGTCGCGCACGAGCCGCACCGAGAAGCGCTCGGTCTCCGCGCCCTGGCGCAGCACCGAGAGGCGCACGACGGAGCCCTTCTTGCCGCGGATCATGCGCACCACGTCGCGCAGGTCCATGTCGATCACGTCGACCATGTCGCCGTCTTCCTGCGCGACGGCGAGGATGCGGTCCTTCGGCTTGAGGTTGCCCTCCTTCGCCGCCGAGCCGCCGGGCACGATCTCCTCGACGATCGTGTAGCCGTCGCGCGACGAGAGCACCGCGCCGATGCCCTCGAGCGAGAGGCCCATGTGGATCTTGAAGTCCTCGAGGTTGTCGGGCGAGAGGTACGCCGAGTGCGGATCGAGCGCGGAGGAGAAGGCGTCGAGGAAGCGCGCGTAGATCTCGTCGCGCTTCATCTCCTTGGCGCGCTTCGTCATCAGCTCGTAGCGGTGGATCAGCTTGCCCTTGGCCTCGTCGAGCGGCTCGTCGTTGGCGACGTAGTTCGACATCTGGAAGTGCACGAGGCGGCGGTAGAGGTCTTCGCGCTCGGCCTTGTTCGTCGGAAAGCCGCGCTTCTCGGGATCGATCACGAGGGAGGCCTCCTGGTCGATCGCGTAGTCGTCGCGCGACACGAACTTGCGGACGAAGTCCTCCATCTCCTCGTAGCGCTGGATGGTGTTCTTGTGCATCGCCTCGAGCAGGCTGCAGTCGCCGCGCGAGATGCCGGTGAAGACGCCGCCGAACTGCTTGCGCACCGCCTCGGCGTCGGATTCGACGAAGAGCGAGCGCGAGGGATCGAGGTGGCGCAGGTTCGACTCCGCGACGCGCTGCTTCAGGTCCTCGGTGAGCGCCCGGTACTGCACGTGGTTCTGGAGGTAGGCGCCGAGCAGGCGCGGGAGCGCCTCGCAGGTGAGCGCGCTCGAAGCGTCGTCCTCGGCAGGGCTCGCCTGGACCGGCGCCGGGACCGGCGCCGCGAGCAGCAACGCCGCCAGCGCAGGGACCACGAGGAAACGGGAAACCGGACGACGGGACGGGAGGGACGTTCGCCAGACGCTCATGACGGACCAGGATAACCGACGCGGCATCCCGTCTCTTTCGGTCCCCGCTCCGAGTTGCGGGAGCGCAATCCCCCAGCGCCCGCGGCTCCGCCGCTCGCTGCGCGAGCCGCTGCACGCGCGTCCCTATCCTTCTTAAGAGGGGCGCTTCTCGTGCTCAGGATGGGCCGAGTCGCGAGGGGCCCGGCTCCCGCGCGGTCGCTGCGGCGATCTCGGGCGCGCGGCCGCTCCGCGCCTCGCCGAAGTCGAGCGGGCTCTGCACGCCGAGGCCGCCGCGATTCAGGACGTGCGTGTAGATCATCGTGGTCTTCACGTCGCGGTGGCCCAGCAGCTCCTGGACCGTGCGGATGTCGTAGCCGCGCGCCAGCAGGTGCGTGGCGAAGCTGTGGCGCAGCGTGTGGCAGCTCGCCGGCTTCGCGATCCCCGCCGCCAGCACCGCCCTGCGCACCGCGCGCTGCACCGCGGTCTCGTGGAAGTGGTGGCGGCGCTCGCGGCCCGTCGCGGCGTCCACGAAGCGGCAGCTCGCCGGGAACACCCACTGCCAGCCCCACTCGCGCGCCGCGTTCGGATACTTGCGAGCCAGCGCGTCGGGCAGCGGCGTCTCGCCGAAGCCGTCGGCCAGGTCCCGCTCGTGCAGCCGCAGGACGCGCGTCGCGAGGTGCTCGCGCAGGGCGGGCGCCAGCGACTCGGGCAGCGGCACCACCCGGTCCTTGCGCCCCTTGCCGTCGCGCAGCCGGATCTCGCGGCTCGCGAAGTCGAGGTCCTTGACGCGCAGCGAGAGCGCTTCGAGCAGCCGCAGCCCCGACCCGTAGAGCAGCGACGCCACCAGCCGCGGCATGCCCTCGAGCTGCGCGAGCACGAGCCGCACCTCCTCCGCGGTCAGCACGACCGGCAGCCGCCGCGGCCGCCGCGCCCGCACCAGCGCGTCGAGCTCCGGCATCTCGAGCCCGAGCGCGTGCCGAACCACGAACACCAGCGCATTGAGCGCCTGGTTCTGCGTCGACGCCGCGACGCCGGCCTCGAGCGCCAGATGGTTCAAGAACGCCACGATCGCGTCCGGCCCGAGCCGCGCCGGATGCCGCCCGCCATGGAACACGACGAAGCGCCGCAGCCAGTGCAGATACGACTCCTCCGTCCGCGGGCTCGCATGCCGCAGCCGCAGCGCCGCGCGAACGTCGGCGACGAGCTGCACGCCCCACCCGGCGCGCGGAGCCACCGCGCTCGCTCGCGCCGCGCCGGCGGACGCCGCGCTCGCGAGCGCAGCGCTCTCGCGCGCACTCGGAGTGGTCGCCGCTCCGTTCGTCGGGGCGCCGCGCGCGACCGCGGTCGTCGCTGCCGCCGCCGGCGACGATGACGCCGCCGCCGACGACGATGATGACGCCGATGAAGACCTGTGCCGCACCGCAGGCAGCATCGGCGCGGCTTCGTCGCGCCTCCCGCCCTGCACCCTCGGGCGCAGAACTCCCGTGAACTCGTCGCGATCGCGCCACGGCTCGCGATCGAGGAACCACCCCGGCGCGCGCTCCCACGCCGGATCGAACCACGCCGCACGCGCGTCGTCCGGATCGCCGCGCTCGCGCCGCAGGTCGCCGCGCTCGTGCGGTCGGTCACCGCGCTCACGCGGCAGCGCTTGGCCGCCATCGCGCGGAGGCTCGCCGCGCCCGCGCTCGAGCGTGTCCGCGTTTCGTCCGAGCATCGCGGATCCGCGGGGATCGCCCCGGCTCGCCGCTCCGCCGGCGTCGTCCGCTCCGGGCGACCCGCTCGCTCCGCCGGACCGCACCGCCTCGTGCGATCCCATGCCCCCGCCCGATCCGACCGCACCGCCCGCTCGGAGCGCATCGCCCGATCGGATCGCATCGCCCGATCGGAGACTCGGCGCCCGGCCCGCACCGCCGTCTTCGCGCACCATGTCTTCACCCGCAGCGAGCCGAGCATCGGGACCGATGCATCGCTCGCACGACCGGGGTGAGACGGCGCAACCATACGTCACCGCTGTGTCGGCGCAATCACGAGTCAGCGCAATCACAGCCTCCCCGACCTCCGAAATCCGCAGTGCTTAGCGACACGTCGGTGTACTAGACTGCGCCACGGGTCGCACTTCGCGCGGTGTAGCAGGTCGGGGCTGGGCTGCGGGGGGCGCGGGTCAATAGCTGTTAGGCCACACGTGTCCGGCTGCGAGCTGTCACGGTGACCCGAAGGCCTGCTCTCGAGAGCATCACGACAAGAGCATCGATGCTGAAGACGTCGATCT
>QEVM01000350.1 GCA_003576805.1 Pseudomonadota bacterium
CGAGGCGCGCGCGCGCCGCGCCGAGCCGCGTCTCCATCGCCGCGGCGAGCTGGCGGCGGTCGCGCAGCACGCGCTCCGCGAGCGCGCGCCGGTCCGGCACGACCAGCGCCGCCGCGGCGGACGGCGTCGGCGCACGCGCATCGGCGGCGAGCTCCGCGATCGTGACGTCCGTCTCGTGGCCGACGCCGGCGACGATCGGCACCGGACAGCGCACGATCGCGCGCGCCAGGATCTCGGCGTTGAACGGCCACAGATCCTCGAGCGAGCCGCCGCCGCGCACGAGCAGGATCACGTCCACCTCGGGCCGCGACGCCAGACGCTGCAGCGCGTCGAGGAGCTCGGACTCCGCGCCTTCGCCCTGCACGCGGGCGCCCGCGACGAGCAGTGGAATCGAGGGCCAGCGCGCGGCCGTCACCTCGAGCACGTCGTGGAGCGCCGCGCCGTGCAGCGAGGTGACGACGCCGACCGCGCGCGGAACCGGCGGCAGCGGCCGCTTGCGCGCCGCATCGAACAGGCCCTCGGCCTCGAGCCGCGCGCGCAGCTGCTCGAACGCGAGCCGCAACGCGCCGACGCCGCGCGGCTCGAGCTGGCGCACCACCACCTGGAGCTCGCCGCGCGCCTCGTAGAGCGAGATCTCCGCGAACGCGAGCACCTCGAGGCCGTCGCCCACGTCGAAGCGCAGGCGCTCGCAGTCGCCGCGGAAGAGCACGGCCTTGAGCTGCGCGCCGTCGTCCTTCAGCGTGAAGTAGCAGTGGCCCGATGCGGCGCGCCGGAAGTTCGAGATCTCGCCGACGATCCAGACGCGGCCGAAGGAGTCGCGCAGCAGCTCGGCGAGATCCGCGACGAGCTCGCGCACGCGCAGGATGCGCGGCCCGGCCGCCGGCGCGCCGGGCCCGCGAGCGCTCAACCGCGCCGCCCCCGGCGTCTCAACGCGTCGGGGCGTGCGCGGACGGCGACGCGCTCGCGACCGGCGTCAGCGCGGCGCGGTTCTCCTGGCGCAGGTCGTCGTAGGACGCCCAGCTCTTCAGCACCTCGACGCCGCGCGCGAGCTGCACGTCCTCGCTCGCCGGCGCCTCGACGACCGGCGCCGGCTTCTGGTGCTCGACCGGCTTCTCGTCCGGCGACGGCGGCTCGGGCCGCACGGCGTCGGGCTCGGCGTCCTTGTGCGAGAAGTGCCGGTCGAGATCGCGCTCGCGCAGCGGCCGCGACGACTCCTCGTCCTCGTCGTCTCCCGTGGTCGGCTTCTCCGCCGGCACCGGGTTCTCGACCACGACGTCGGGCGTGATGCCGACCTCCTGGATGGAGTGACCCGACGGGGTGTAGTAGAGCGCGGTGGTGAGCCGCAGCCCCGAGCCGTCCTCGAGCGGATACACGGTCTGCACGCTGCCCTTGCCGAAGGTCTGCGTGCCGACCACGACGGCGCGCCCGTGGTCCTGCAGCGCGCCGGCGACGATCTCGGACGCGCTCGCGCTGCCCGCGTTCACCAGCACCACGAGCGGTCCCTCCATCTCGGTGCCGTCGTCGCGCGCGTTGAACGCCTGCTGCTGGCTCTCGACGCGGCCCTTGGTCTGCACCAGCACGCCGTCGCGGATCCAGTCGTCGGCGATGCGCACGGCCTGGTCGAGCAGGCCGCCCGGGTTGTCGCGCAGGTCGAGCACGAGGCCCGAGAGCTGGCCGTTCGCTTCCTTGCGCACGCCGTCGAGCGCCTTCTCGAGATCGCGCGCGGTGCGCTCCTGGAACGAGCGCACCCGCACGTAGCCGTAGCCGGGCTCGAGCAGCTTGCCCTCGACCGACGCCACCTTCACGACGTCGCGCAGGATCGTGTACGGCTGCGGCCGCTCGAAGCCCTCGCGGAAGACGCGGATCGTGATCGCCGTGCCGCGGCGGCCGCGCATCAGCTTCACCGCGTCGAAGAGCGTCATGTTCTTGGTGGTCTTGCAGTCCTCGGTCCAGTCGTCGGGCCGGTCGGTGGGGCAGATCGCGACGATCTGGTCGCGCGCCCGGATCCCGGCGCGCGCCGCCGGCGTGCCGTCGATCGGCGAGACCACCTCGATGTAGCCGTCGCGCCGCTTGCTGATCTCGATGCCGAGCCCGTGGAACTCGCCCTTCGTGTCGATCTGCATCTCTTTGTGGGCGTCGGGGTCCATGTACGCGGAGTGCGGATCGAGCTCGGCCAGCATCCCGCGCACGGCGCCGCGGATCAGGTTCGTCTCGTTCACTTGCTCGACGTAGTTGCGGCGGACGAGGTGGATGACGGAGGTGAAGAGCGAGAGGTCCTCGTAGCGCGCCGCGGTCACCGGCCCGGCCCGGAAGACCGTGGCGAGCGCGAGCGCCGTCGCAGCGCCCATCGCGAAGACGACCAGCTTGGAGAGGACCGAAGAGAGGACCGACCTGCGCAGGCTCGACGATCGCATGGCGCGGCATTCTAACCCGGATCGGCCGATGGGTCGCGATGCGAAGCCGGGACTTCGCCGGGCTGCGGCGCGCTGCGCGCATCGCTCGCGGGCGACGGCGCGGCGGCGCGGGCCGGCCGTCGCGCACGCGCGCGCGGCGCGAGCCAGCGCAGCGGATCGACGGCCTGCGAGCCTTCGCGGATCTCGAAGTAGAGCCGCGGACCCGACAGCGAGCCGGTATCGCCGACCGTGCCGATCACCTCGCCGGCCGCCACGGAAGCGCCGTTCTCGACGCGCAGCGCGTCGAGATGGCCGCTCACCGAGTAGAAGCGGTCGCCGTGGTCGAGGATGACCATGCGCCCGTAGCCGCGGAACCAGCCGGCGAAGCGCACCGTCCCCGCCGCGACGGCGCGCACCGGCGCGCCGAGCGGCGCGCCGAAGTCGACGCCCTTGTGGAACACCTGCGTATGGAACTCGGCGTCGATCTCGCGCCCGAAGCGGCGCACCACGCGCGCCTCCACCGGCGCCAGCAGCTTGCCGCGTAGCTGCGCGAAGGGAATGGCCGGCGCGACCGGCGCGGGCAGCGCCTCCTCGCCCAGCGACGCGATCTTCTCCTCGAGCGCGCGCGCCGCGGCCTCGAGCTCGCCGAGCGCGGCGCGCTCGCGCGCGCGATCGCTGCGCACCGCCGCGAGCAAGTCCTGCTTGGCGTCGCGCTCGTGCGCCAGCTCGGCGCGCCGCTCCGCGAGCTGCGCGCGCGCCTC
>QEVM01000351.1 GCA_003576805.1 Pseudomonadota bacterium
AGCGAGCGCTCCGCGAGTCCGAACGCGCCCGGCGCGATCGCGGCGAGCGCCGCCGCGCCGAGCGCGAGCCCGACCTGCAGCACGCCGAGGTCCTGGCGCGTCACCAGCGTCACGCCCGCGCAGGCGCCGAGCGCGGCGGCGCGCGCGGCGCTCGGCGCGTCGAGCAGGCGCGCGAGCAAGAGGAAGAACGCGGCGGTGCAGGTGCCGTAGTACGCCTTGTGCCACGGCCCCGGCACCAGCGCGTAGGTCGCGACGGGCAGCCACGCGAGCGCGGGCGGCGCGAAGCGCCGCGCGAGCAGCCAGCCGAGCGCCACCGTCGCCACGATCGACGCGAGCATCGCCGTGCGCGCCGCCACGATCGACGGCCCCGTCACCTCGAACAGCCACGCGAACGCGTGCAGCGAGAGCGGCGCGTAGTAGATGCCGACGTCGCGGTACAAGACCTCGCCGGCCAGCATGCGCATCGCCGGGTGCAGGTACCAGCCGTCGTCGTTCAGCATCAGGCCGTACGCGCGCAGCGGCAGCAGGTAGGCAGCGGCCGCCGCCGCGAGGCCGAGCGCGAGGACGCGATCGCGGCGCGAAGCCGGAGGCGGGGCGGGCGGAGCGGGCGTCGGCGGCACGGGCGGCCGAGCGTACCAGCGGCGTTCGCGCGCTGCCCGGCGGCGCGCGCGCTTCGCTTGCAGCGCGCGGAGCCGCTGCGTAGTGTCCCGCGCCGTGAACGCCTCGGAGCTGCGCGTCGCGTGCAACCGGCTGGGATCTCCGCGTGCACGCCGCGCGCTCGTGTTCGCCGCGGCGCTCGCGCTGCTCGGCGCGCCCGGCGGCTGCGGCGAGCGCAGCGCGCCCGCGCCGGCGCGGCCCGCGCGCATCATCGTCTTCAGCATGGACACCGTGCGCGCGGACCACGTGACGGGCTGGGGCGACGCGCAGACGACGCCGCGCATCGCCGAGATCGCCGCCGAGGGCACGCGCTTCGCGCGCTTCTACGGCGCCTCGACGTTCACGATCCCCTCGCACATGTCGATCTTCACCGGGCTCGATCCCGCCGAGCACGGCGTGTTCCTGTGGGACACGCGGCTTTCGCCCGACGTGCCGACGATGGCGGAGCTGCTGCGCGGCGCCGGCTACGCGACGCGCGCCTTCCACGAGGGCGGCTTCATCGCCGGGCGCTTCGGCTTCGACCGCGGCTTCGAGCGCTACGAGGAGTTCCCGCGCATCGCGGTGGTGCGCGAGGCGCTGCCGCAGGTGCTCGACTGGATGCGCGCGCAGCAGGGCCCGTACTTCCTGTTCCTGCACAGCTACGCGGCGCACTCGCCCTACGGCGGCTACGGGCGCTACGTGCGCGAGCACCCCGAGCGCGGGCTGCCGCGCAACGACGAGATCCAGAAGCTGCGCGAGCGCTACTCGGCGGACTACGTGCGCGCGGGCGGCGCGGTGCCGCCGTCCGTGCGGACGAGATGCTCGCTGCTGAACCAGTTCGCCGAGTGGCGCGAGCAGGCGCTGCCGTGCGGCTCGCTGTATCTGCCGCGCAGCTTCCCGCATTCGGCGTTCTTCGATCTCGACCGGCGCCAGCTCCTGCGCAGCTACGACGCGCGCATCGCGCTCGTCGACCGCGCGATCGGCGAGATCCGCGACCTGCTCGAAGAGCGCGGCGAGTGGGAGGACACGCTGCTCGTCGTCACCTCCGACCACGGCGAGGCGTTCTTCGAGCACGCCGGCCTCTCGCAGCACGGCTACGTCCCGTACGACAGCGTGCTGCACGTGCCGCTCGTGGTGTCGTATCCGCGCGCGCTGCGCGACGGCGGGCGGCGCGTCGTCGAGGAGCGCGCCTGGCACCTCGACCTGCTGCCCACCGTGCTCGGCTTCGCCGGCGTGCCTGCGCCGAGCGGGCTGCGCGGCGTGGACCTCGGCCCCGCCATGCGCGGCGACGCGGCGCTGCCGCCCGATCGCGCGCTGTTTCCGTGGGTGCGCAAGCTCGTGCTCGGCGAGGCGCCGGTGCCGCCGCGCCGTGTCGCGCTCGACGGCCCGCTCAAGTGGATCGAGGGCCATCCGCACTTCGGCGAGCCCGGCCCGATGCTCTTCGACCTCGCCGGCGACCCGGGCGAGCAGCGCAACCTGTGCGCCGGCGGGCGCGGCGCGGACTGCGAGCGGCTGCGCGCGGCGGCGCTCGCCTGGGAGCGCTCGCTCGCGCCGCGCCGGCCCGTGCACCAGACGACGGGCCAGCCGATGGGGGAGGCCGAGGCGCCGCCCAGCGTCGAGGTGTCGCCGGAGGAAGAGGAGAAGCTGCGCGGCCTCGGCTACGTCGAGTAGTGTCGGCGCGCGCTCACGGCGCGGGGCGCGGCAGGCGCCACGCGCGCACGTCGGCGTCGGCGTGGTCCGGCGGACCCCAGCTCGCCTCGAGCTCCGCGCCGATCCGCGCGGCGCTCCGGCGCAGTCCGCCGAAGATGCGATCGGCGTAGCCGGGCGCGTTGGGGTCGCGCAGCGCGCCGGGCGCTTCGCGCACGCGCGCCTCCTCCGCGCCGGGATCGACGTGGAGCACGACCCAGTCCGCGCCCGACGCCGCGAGCGCCTCCGCGCGCGCCGGCAGCGTGTTGCGCAGCGCGACGCCGGCGTGGCCCGCCGCGCCGGCGGCGACGCGCACCGGCCCGCGATGGCGCTCCTGGTAGATCGGGATCGCGCGCGAGAAGCCCCACCACGAGTGGCGCGGCAGCTCGACGAGCGCGACCCCGGGTCCGGCGTGGCGCGCGTAGAACGCCGGCACCTGCGCGGCGTCGATCGTCGGGCGCGCGATGCGGTAGTCCACGAAGTCGTTGCGGTGCACGAACGGGCTGCTGCGGTAGGCGGGATCCGCGAGCGGGCCGCGCGCGAAGGAGAGCGCCACCCACGCGGCGGTCGCGAGCGCGGCGAACGCCGCGCGCGGCGCGCGCGCCGGCGCGAGCCCGCCGAGCCCGAACGCCACCCACAGCAGCGCGACGGGCAGACATGGCAGCAGGTAGCGGTTCAGCACGAGCGGCTCGTGGAACAGATAGGGCCGCAGCACGAGCAGGCCCGCGATCGCCGCCGCGACGAGCGCCGCCGTGTAGGCGGCGAGCCGCGGCCGGGCGCGCGCCAGCCGCGCCAGCCCGAACGCCGCGAGCGCGAGCCACGCCGCGGCG
>QEVM01000352.1 GCA_003576805.1 Pseudomonadota bacterium
CGCGCGGCGGAGCCGGAGGATCCGGTCGCTCCGCACGCACGACGGGCCGCGCGCGAGGCGGCCGCGCCCGCAGGACGACGGCCGGCCGCGAGCGCTCGATGCCGGTGTGCGCGCTCGCGCTGCCGGGATCGAGGCACAGCACGCGTTGCCACAAGCGGTTGGCCTCGACGGGATCCTGCGGCTCCAGCTCCTCCGCGCGCGCCGCGAGCTGCTCCGCGCGCAGCCGCGCCCAGCGCGCGCGCAGCGGGTCCGCGTCGCTCACGGTCGGAAGCGGATCGAACTCACCGGGCCACGGCGCGCACGCGCGCTCGGCGTGCGCCGGCATCGCGCCGAGCAGCAGCAATGCCACAGGGATGGCGAACGCCCATCCCAGAGCGGGGCGACCCTCCACGCCTCGACTCCAGCGGCCCACCCCCCGCATCCGACTGCGCAGTCTATCAGAGCGCGCTTCGTTCCAGCGTTCGAAGCGCACCCGCAACGGCGCAGCATGACGGCGATCTTGCACCGCGATGACAGAGGGTCGCTCGTCTCCGCGAGTCCCGCGCGCCGCCCTACATGCGTCGGCGTCGCGTCGACCGCGACGCTGCGCTCTAGGGCGTGATCGCGACCTTCAGCACGCCGTCGCGCTGGTGCGCGAACAGCTCGTACGCCGCCTCGATGTCGTCGAGCCGGTAGCGGTGCGTGACGAGCGGCTTGAGATCGGCGCGGCCCGACGCGATCACGCCCATCAGGCGCCGCATGCGCTCCTTGCCGCCCGGGCACAGCGTCGTGACGATCTTGTGGTCGCCGAGGCCCGCGGCGAACGCCCCGAGCGGGATGCTGAGGTCCTTCGAGTAGACGCCGAGGCTCGAGAGCACGCCGCCCGGCCGCAGCACGCGCAGGCACGACTCGAAGGTCGACTGCGTGCCGAGCGCCTCGATCGCGACGTCCACGCCGCGCCCGTCCGTCAGCCGCAGGATTTCCTCGACCGGATCGCTCGCGCGGAAGTCGATGCAGTGGTCCGCGCCGAGCCGTCGGGCGACCGCCATGCGCTCGGGCACGGCGTCCACCGCGAGGATCGTCGTCGCGCCCATCAGCCTCGCGCCCGCGGTGGCGCACAGCCCGATCGGGCCCTGCGCGAACACCGCGACGCTGTCGCCGATGCGGATGCCGCCGCTCTCCGCGCCGGCGAAGCCGGTCGACAGGATGTCGGGGCACATCAGGACCTCCTCGTCCGTGAGCCGGTCGGGCACGGGCGCGAGGTTCGCCATCGCGTCGGGCACGCGGACGAACTCGGCCTGACAGCCGTCGATGGTGTTGCCGAACTTCCAGCCGCCGATCGCCTTCCAGCCGTGCGCCGTGCCGGCGCCGTCCTGCGCGAGGTCGCCAGACAGGCAGGCGTTGCTGTACCCGCTCGGCGTGATCGCGCCCGCGACGACGCGCTGCCCCTCGCGGTAGCCCTGCACCGCCGATCCGAGCTTCTCGATCACGCCGACCGGCTCGTGCCCGACGACGAGCCCCTTCGCGACCGGGTATTCCCCCTTCAGGATGTGCACGTCGGTCCCGCAGATCGTCGTGGTCGTGATCCGCAGCAGCGCGTCGAGCGGTCCGACTTCGGGGATCGGGCGCTCGTCCAGCGCGATCCGCCCCGGCTCGACGAACACCGCGGCCTTCATCGTTCTCGCCATGGCGTCCTCCTCGGAGTCGCGCGCACACGCCCCGACTCCAGAGTTCCACATGCGGTGCGATGCGCACGCGGCTCCCCTGCGAGCGCGCGTAGCGGCGCGATCACGCCGGTTCGCCGCGGCGGCGCGGGGACGCGGCGAACAGCGCGCGGACGAGCGCGACGGCGCACACGGCCTGTCCCAGCGAGAGCACCGTGAGCGTCGGCTCGAGCGGCAGCCAGCGCCGCAGGAAGCGCTGGACGCGGAACTGGAGGAGCGGCAGCTCGCGCGCCTCTCGCACCGCGCCCTCGATGCCGGCGACCAGCGCGCGCGCCGGATCGAAGTCCAGGTAGAGTTCGGGCAGCACGCGCGGCCGTCCGACACCGAAGGTGGTCAGGTGCGCGAGGAGCGAGATCGCGATCAGCGCGATCCACGGCCGGCGCAGCCGCGCGTCGCCCGCGGCGAACGGGATCAGCAGCACCGCGGCCGTGAAGCCGTGGTTGACGTGCGCCATCGTCCCGAAGCTCGAGATCACGAGGCTCGAGAACGCCATCGCCAGCAGCAGCGTGTGCGCGCGCGGCGGAGCGCCCTGCGGCGAAAGCCGCCACGCGTAGACCGCGATCGCGCCGAGCGTGACGGCGGCGGCGAAGAGCTGGAGGACGGTCAGGAGCGTGGCGGGCAGCACGAGCTGGTGCGTGGGCCCTTCCTGCCCGAGCGCCGCCATGAACAGCACCGACACGGGGCGCCAGAGGTTCAGGCACTCGTTGCACAGGTTGGGCATCGCGTCGGCGGCCGTGAACGCGTTGCGCGGGATCGCGAGCGGGTGGGCCCCGTCGGCGACGAGCAGCGCGGTGCCGAGCGCCAGGAAGGCGAGCACGCCGGCGACGTACCAAAACACCTCCGTGCGGCCGTTTCGCAGCAATGCGAGTCCGAGGAAGATGCCGACCGGGACGCCGATCTGGATCAGCCCTTGCGGCTTGAACATCCAGCTCGCGGCGACGAGGAAGCCGAGCGCCCCCCACGCGACCCAGCTCCGCCGCACGCGCGCGACGCAGACCACGCCCAGCAGCGCCGCGAGCACGTGCGGCCCTTCCCAGAAGCCGTGCCACGCGCCGTGGAGCGCGAACCACGGATTCAGCCAGAACATCGCGACGACGGCGAGCCGGTGCGCGGGCGCGGCCAGCGCGAGCAGCGCGGCGAGGACGCCGAGCTCGGCGCAGATCTCCATCGCCTTCACCGGCGCCCACCAGAAGCGCGGCATCGCCTCGGCGAGCTGCGCGGCTGCGCCGTACGCGAGGTACGAGAGGAAGCCGTAGTTCTCGCCGAACGCCGGACCGATGCCGCGCTGCGCGACGTCCGCGCCCCATTCGAGGATCATCTGGTCGAGGTCGTACATCCCGTTGAAGAGGAGCCCGGGCAGGCGCAGCGCGAGGCCGCCGGCGAGCGCGGCGACCCACGGCCAGCGGCGCGCGCCGCGTCGCGCGCGCTCCGGCGACGGCCCGCTCGCC
>QEVM01000353.1 GCA_003576805.1 Pseudomonadota bacterium
AGTCAGGGTTTGGGCAGAACGGCGGCGCGAAGGCTGTAGCGTGCGAGGGCATGGCCGCCCCCATCGCAGGTGCCGTGCCAGCAGCACTTTCAGGAGCACGACCCGCTGGTGGCGATGGTGCGCGCTCGAGCCGCCTTTTGCGCGCTCGCCGACGCGAGGCCCGCGAGCCCGAGCCCGAGCAGCGCGAGCGCGCCGGGCTCGGGGATCGGCGCGAAGCGCAGCGTGAACGATTCGCCGGCGCCGAGCGCACCCGGGTCGAGCAGCCAGTCCTCGCCCGCGCCGAAGGGCGCGCCGAGGTCGACGCCCGCCGGCTCGGCGGGATCGAAGTCGATGCGCGCGGACGACGCACCCGCAGCGAGCGCGCCGACGGCGCCCGCGTTCGCGCGCACGCTGCCCACGTGCGCGAAGGCCGCCCCGTCGAGCGCGATCACGAACGCCGGCCACAGCTCGCCGGTCGCGTTGCCGACGAGCGCGTTCAGCGCGATCGGCGCGCCGGCGTCGCCCGCCTCGAGCACGATGCGCAGCGCGACGGGCGCGTTCGTCGTGAAGGTCGGGTCGAGCGCGAGCGCGCCGCTCGGCGTCGCATTCTCCACGACCGCGTTGCCGCCGAGGTCGCTCGCCGCGAAGTCCACGAACGCCGCGCCGGCCGGCCCGGCGGCCAGGCAGGCGAGCAGCGCCAGCGTCGCGACTCGGTGTTTCCGCATCACAACAGCCCCTGCTTCCACGGACCGGAGATCGCGAACGTGATGCCGGGCCGGTAGTTGTTCGCGAACAGCCAGGTGCCGGTGGGATCGAAGCAGGCGCCCGCCCACTCGGCGCTCGTGTAGTTGCCGGGCGCCACGGCGGGATGTCCCGGCACCGGCCCGTCGATCACGATCTGGTTCACCGCGAACGGGTAGGTCGTGCCGTCGGGCGCGAGACCCATCAGGCGGTTCCCGGAGGTGAGGCGGTCCTCGCAGAAGAGCAGGCCGCCGCGCGGGCTCACCGTGACGTTGTCCGGGTTGTCGCCGCTCGCGCTCTCGGCCGAGACGAAGATCGCGGTGAGGCGGCCCCCGCCCGGCTCGCCCGGCGCCGGCGGCTCGTAACACCAGATTGCGCCGTCGCCGTTGGCGCCGCCCGTCGTGTCGACGAAGTACACCGCGCCGTTCGCGTACCAGCAGCCTTCGAGGCGGCGGAACGTCGCGCCGCCGCCCTCGACGCCCTGCGTCCAGCACGCCGACGGTCCGTCGTAGATGAGCTGGCCCTCGGCCTCCGGCGGGAGCGCGGCGGGATCCGCGATCGGCACCCACTCGACCTCGTGCGTCTCGCCGAGCGCCGGCTCGCGCAGGTCGGCCTGCGGCGCGCCGGCGACCGCCAGCATCGCGAGCGCGCCGCCCGCCTCGAGCGCGCCGACGCGCGCGCTGCGGTCGCTCGGAACGAAGCGGTAGAAGCCCGAGTTCCCCGTCGCGTCCTCGGTCTCGTAGACGAAGCCGGTGCGCGGATCCACGGCGGCCGCCTCGTGACGGAAGCAGCCCATGTCGAGAATGGGCCGCGCGCTCGCCGCCCCGAGCGACGGCGCCGGCACCTCGAACACCCAGCCGTGGACCTGCGCGCCGATGCCCGTGCCGTCGACGATGCCTTCCTCGCAGGTGAGCCAGCTCCCCCACGGCGTCGGTCCACCCGCGCAGTTGGCGATCGTGCCGCCGAGACTCGGCGACACCGAGAGCAGCTCGCCGCGGCGGAAGACCAGCGTGGTCGTGCCGCCGCCGACGCGACGCGCGCCCGCGCCGAACCCGTCGTAGATCACGTCGCCGATGTTGGGCAGGCCGATCAGCAGCTCGTGGTTCCGGATCAGCACGAGGTCGCGCGCGCGGTTGTCCAGCACCTGCACGACCGCCATGCCGTCGAAGTTGCCCGGCGTCGCCTGGCCGTTGCTCATCGGATCGCCGGCCCAGTCGAGCGTCCGATACACGAAGCCCGGCGGCAGGCGCAGCAGCGGCAGGCCGGTCGTCTGGTCGAACGCCTCCACCGGCTCGCCGTAGCCGAACGCGCCGCCGCGCGTCGTGCCGCCGTGCGCCGCGCGCGAGACCAGGCCCTGCAACGCGCTCGGCAGCGCCGCGGCGGTCAGCACGCCCAGCCCGCCGCGCAGGAAAGCGCGGCGCGAGAGGTGCGCCGTCGGCGACCTCGGTGACCCGTCCACGGGCATCACGATCCTCCGCCGGGACACGGAGTCCCGGACGAGAGTGGACCGCCCGCAGCCGCGCGTGGCTCGGCGTCGGAAAAAAAGTCCCGCGCGAGCGGTCAGACCAGCGTGCGTCCGAGCTGGGTGTAGAGCCCGAGCAGGTCGAAGCAATTCCAGGCCTCGACCAGCTTGCCGTCCTCGTAGCGGCCCATCGTGATGCCGCCGATCGAGAACGGCCGGTTCGAGGGCGCGAAGGGCAGGCCCGGCCCCGTGTGGGTCCCGGTCACGCGGACGCGCAGCACCACGCGATCGCGACACGCGAAGGCGTCGTCGACGTGGAACTGGATGTCGGGAACGGCGGACTGGAGCGCCTCGACGTTGGCGCGGAACTGGGCGCGGTCCGCCTCCGGCGCGGCGGTGGCCGCGGCGTCGTGGAACACGCAGTGCGGCGCGGCGAGCCGTTCGATCCAGTCGAGGCGCTTGTCGTTCCAGACGGCCTGGATCCACTCGCTCGCAACCTTCACGAGATCGTCCATCGGGCTTCCCCCGCGCGTCAGCGCGACACGCCCACCTCCCACCACGACATGGGGAGCTTCGCACGCGCGCTGGATTCGGCGAGCCCGTCCGTCGCGAGCGTGCGCAGCGGCTCGAAGACGCCGTACTGCGGGCCGCTCTCGAGGTGCGCGAGCAACGCACGGAAGAGGCGCCGCGCCTCGTCGCGCTGCGCCAGCCGATCGGCCAGCACGCCGCGCATCGCGAGTCCGTGCGCGCGCGCGTCGAACGGCGCCGCGGGATCCTCGGCGGGCGCGAGCGCCTCGTACGCCGCCTGCGTCTCGCCGAGCGCGTCGAGGTTCGCCGCGCGCGCGAGCGCGATGCGCGCGGGGTCGAGCGCGGGCGGATCCTGCGCAGCGAGCGCGTCCCACGTCGCGCGCGCCTCCGCGGAGGGGCCGCCGCGCTGCGCCGCGAC
>QEVM01000354.1 GCA_003576805.1 Pseudomonadota bacterium
GGATCCTCGGAGCCGGCGTCGTCGAGCGCCGCCGTGAGCAGCGCGTCGCCCGCGGCGAGCGGCGCGAGCCAGCGCGCGCGCTGCGCCTCGCTGCCGAACTTCGCGATCGGCAGGCCGCCGAGCGCGAGCGCCGCGAGCGCGGGCGCCGGCGCGACCGCGCGCCCCGCCTCCTCGAGCAGCGTGCACAGCTCGGGCAGGCCGAGCCCCATGCCGCCCTGCGCCTCGGGCACCGCGACGCCGAGCAGGTTCGCCTCGGCGAGCGTCTTCCAGAGCGCCGCATCGAAGCGGTCGGGCGTCGCCTCGGCCGCCTTCAGCCGCTCGGGCGTCACCTCCTTCTCGAAGATGCCGCGCGCGAGCTCGCGGATCGTGTTCTGCTCGTCGGAGTAGCGGAAGTCCATGGAGCTACGACACCACGTAGAAGAAGGGCAGCTTCAGCTCTTCGTCCGCCGGCTCGATGCGCGCCTGCACGCGCATCCCGATCCGCACCTCGGAGGGCTTGCAGCCGGCGACGTTCGCGACGAGGCGCGTGCCCTCGTCGAGGTCGATCAGCGCGACGGGCAGCGGGAAGTCGTAGCCGGGGATCGGCGGGTAGTGCATGACGACGTAGCTGTGCACCGCGCCCGCGCCCTTCGAGACGATCCAGTCCCACTCGATCGACTGGCACTCGCCGCACATCGGGCGCGGCGGGTGGCGCAGCGTCTGGCACTGCTTGCAGCGCTGGATGCGCAGCCGGCGGGCGCAGCCGGCGCGGCGCGCTCGGCGCGGCGGCGGGCGTCGCCGCCGCGGCGGGCTGGTTCGGCTTGAACTTGAGGACGCGGAAGGTCATCCAGCCCACCTCCTCGCCCTTGCGGTCGCGGAAGTGGGTGCGCGTGTCGATGAAGTATCCGACACCGAGACCGGTCGCCTTCTCGCCGGAGATCGACTCGATCACCGTCGTCGCGGAGATCTGGTCGCCGGGGCGCAGATAGCGCGCGTACTCCTGCTCGCAGTTGGTCGCGACGACCGACGGATAGCCGGCGTCGCCGAGCAGCCGGTGCAGCGCGAGCTGCTTGTCGTCGCTCTGCTGCGCGGCGTCGGTCGTCGAGAAGCCGCGCAGGATCCAGGCCTGCAGCATCGTCGGCGGCGCGACGATGCCGCCGTGCGCCGAGCCCTTGGCGGCCTCCTCGTCGGTGTACACCGGCAGGCGATCGCCCATCGCCTCGCACCAGTGGCGGATCATCGGCTCGTTGACGAGGTCCGGCCCGATGCTCGCCGGCCCCGTCTGCTGTCCGACGAACGTCGCGAGCTTCGCCTCGAGCTCCGCCTTCTCCATGCGTCCGCCCCTGTCCCTGTCTGCGTCTATCTGCGCGCCCGGGGCAGCCCGAGGGCCGCCATGGCGATGATGTCGCGCTGGATCTCGTTGACGCCGCCGCCGAAGGTGAGCGTCGTCGCGCCGCGGTAGGCCTGCTCCAGGAAGCCGCCGAACAGGCAGCCCGGCTCGCCCGCGACGACCGTGCCGGCGAGCCCGGTGATCTCCAGCAGCAGCCGGTAGCACTCCACGAAGAACTCGGTGCCCATCACCTTCACCGCGGATGCGGCGGCGGGATGCGGATCGCCCGCTGCGAGCGACCACGCCGACTTCCAGTTGAGCAGCTTCAACGCCTCGAGCTTCGCGTAGCAGCGCGCGAGTTGGAGCTGCACCCACGGCTCGTCGAGAATGCGGCCGCCTCCCCGCTTCTCGGTCTTCGCGGCCCAGCTCCAGACCTCGTCGAGCGCGCGGTCGGCGACGCCGGGCGTCGCGAGCGTGACGCGCTCGTGGTTGAGCTGCGCCGTGATGAGTCCCCAGCCGCCGTTCACCGGACCGACCGTGTTCGACACCGGGACGCGCACGTCCTGGTAGTAGGTCGCGTTGGTGCGCTCGCCGCCGAGCGTGCGGATCGGCGTCACGCTGAAGCCCGGCGACGACGTCGGCACCAGGATGATCGTGATGCCCTTGTGCTTGGGCGCGTCGGGATCGGTGCGCGCCGCGAGCCAGACGTAGTCGGCGTCGTGGCCGTGCGTCGTCCAGATCTTCTGGCCGTTGACGATCCAGTGATCTCCGTCCAGCACCGCGCGGGTCTGGAGCGACGCGAGGTCGGTGCCGGCGCCGGGCTCGGAGTAGCCGACCGCGAACTGGAGCTCGCCGCGCAGGATCCCGGGCAGCAGCTTCTTCTGCTCGGGCGTGCCGAACTGGATCAGCGTCGGGCCGATCGTGTTGACGGCGATGATCGGCAGCGGCGCGCGCGCCCGGTACGTCTCCTCCCAGAAGATGAGCTGCTCGAGCGGCCCGCGGCCCTGGCCGCCGTGCTCCTTGGGCCAGCCGATGCCGAGCCAGCCGTCGCGCCCCATCCGCCCGACGACCTCGCGGAACACCGGACCGCCCATGTCGTCCCACTCCGCGTTCAGAGCGCGGCGCAGCTCGGGCGTGAAGAGCTCGCGGTAGTACGCCCGGATCTGCTTGCGCAGGGCGTGCTGCTCGGCGGTGAGGTCGAGGTGCATCGGGGGGCGGGGGGCTCCGTGCCGAGGCGCTGGGGAGCGGACCGAAATGAAACGTGTTCCATTATTGCCGAGCGGCCTGCGAGCGGCAACCCGCCGCGGGCCTGGCGGCCGGAGCGTCCGACCCCGACGTTCCGCTGCGTGCGCGCAGTGCTCTTCGACTTCGACTTCACGCTCGCCGACTCGTCGAGCGGCATCCTGGCGTGCTTCGCGCACGCGTTCGCGCGCGTCGGCCTGCCCGCCGCCGACCCGCAGCACGTGCGCCGCACGATCGGGCTCGCGCTGCCCGAGGCGCTGCGGCGCTTGCACGGCGTCGACGACGCGGCGCTCGCGCAGGCCTTCACCGACGCCTTCCGCGAGCGCGCCGAGCACGTGATGGTGGCGAGCACGCGCTGGCTCGGGCGCGCGCTCGAGACCGTCGAGGCGTGCCGCGCGGCCGGCTTCGCGACCGCGATCTGCTCCACCAAGCGGCGCAGCCATCTCGAGGGCGTGCTCGCGCGCGACGGCGTCGCGGCGCTCTTCGACGCGGTGATCGGCGCCGACGACGTGCCCGCGCCCAAGCCCGCGCCCGACGCGCTGCTCGCGGCGCTGGCGCGCGTCGGCGTCGTCGCGGAGCGCGCGCTCTACGTCGGCGACCATCCCGTGGACGCGCAGGCGGCGCAGCGCGCCGACGTGTCGTTCGTCGCCGTGCTCACCGGCCCGTCGCAGCGCGCCGACTTCGAGGTCCACCGCGTCGAGCGCTTCCTCGCGTCGATCGAGGAGCTGCCGGCGCTGCTGCCCGGCGCGTAGCCGGGGGACTTCGCGCGCTCGGGGCTAGCCTCCGCGCGTGGCCGCTCATGAACTGGTCCTCGTCGGCGGAGGGCACGCGCACGTGCAGGTGCTGCGGCGCTTCGCGATGGGGCCGCTCGCGGACGCGCGCCTGACCGTCGTCGTGGACCGGCCCGTCGCGGTGTACTCGGGCATGGTGCCGGGCTACGTCGCCGGGCAGTACGCGCGCCACGAGCTCGAGATCGACGTGCGGCCGCTGGCGCGCCGCGCCGGTGCGCGCGTCGTCGTGGCGGCCGCCACCGGCGTCGACGCGGCGCGCGCGCGCATCGAGCTCGACGGGCGCGCGCCGCTCGCGTACGACACCGCGTCGCTCGACGTCGGCTCGCGCATCGCGGGCTGCGACGTGCCC
>QEVM01000355.1 GCA_003576805.1 Pseudomonadota bacterium
CACTGGGGCGAGGCGCGGCTCGCGGAGGCCGAGGCGCACTGGCGCGCGCGGCTCGCGCGCGTCCCGCTCGAGCTGCCGCCGTGCGCGGCGCCCTTCACCGAGAGCCTGCGCGCCTCGCTCGCGTGGATCCTCGTGAACCGCGAAGGGCCGAAGATCCAGCCGGGGCCGCGCTGCTACCGGCGCTCGTGGATCCGCGACGGCGCGCTCACCGGCGCCGCGCTCGCCGAAATGGGCTTCGCCGCGGAGGCGCAGGCGTTCCTGCGCTGGTACGCGCCGTTCCAGCACGAGGATGGCCGCGTGCCGTGCGCGGTCGACGCGCGCGGCGTCGACCTCGCCGTCGAGCACGACAGCCACGGGCAGCTCGCGTGGGCCGTCGCCGAAGTGTGGCGGCTCGCCGGCGACGACGGCTTCCTGCGCGACCTCTGGCCGCACGTGCGGCGCGCCGCCGACGCGATCGCCGCGCTGCGCGCGCTGCGCACGACCGACGCCTGGCGCGGCGATCCGCGCTTCGGCCTGCTGCCCGAGTCGATCAGCCACGAGGGCTACGCGTCGAACCCCGTCCACTCGTACTGGGACGACTGCTTCGCGCTGCTCGGGCTCGCCGGCGCGGCCGACGCCGCGCGCGCGCTCGGCGACGCGGCGGCCGCCGAGCGCTTCGCCGCGGAGCACGCGGCGATGCGGCGCGACGTGCACGCGTCGATCGAGCGCGCGATCGAGCGCAACGGCATCGACTTCGTGCCGGGCGCCGCGGAGCTCGGCGACTTCGACCCGACCTCGACGGCGATCTGGCTCGACCCCGGCCGCGAGGGCGCGCGCCTGCCGCGCGCGGCGCTCGTGCAGACCTTCGAGCGCTACTGGCGCGAGCTGTCCGCGCGCCGCCGCGGCGACGCGCCGAACGACGCGTACACCGCCTACGAGGTGCGCAACGCGGTCGCGCTGCTGCGGCTCGGCTGGAAGCAGCGCGCGCTCGAGCTGCTCGCGTGGCTGATCGACGACCAGCGCCCGCCGGGCTGGCGCCAGTGGCCCGAGGTGACGACGCGCGACCCGCGCGCGCCGCGCTTCCTCGGCGACCTGCCGCACGGCTGGGTCGCGTCGAGCTTCGTGCGCAGCGTGCGGCGTCTCGTCGTGCTCGAGGACTGGGACGCGCAGCGCGTCGTGCTCGCCGCCGGCGTGCCGGAGGCGTGGGTGCGCGATCCGGCCGGCGTGCGCGCGAGCGCGCTGCCGACGCCGTTCGGCGCGCTCGACTTCTCGCTGCGCGCGGACGGCGAGCGCCGCGTGCGCGCCCGGCTCGGCGGCGCGTGCCGGCCGCCCGGGGGCTTCGAGCTGGCGTCGCCGCTCGCGCGGCCGCTCGCCGCGGTCGCGATCGACGGCGGTGCGCGGCAGGCGCCCGACGACGCGGCGCGCGTGCGCTTCGCCGCCGGCGCGCGCGCCGTCGATCTCTTCTACTGAGCGCCCAGCTCGACCGCCACGGCGTGCTCGGCGCCGTCGCGCGCGATCGGCACCACGGCAGCGCCGTCGACCGGCGCGAGCTCCGCGCCGTCGAGCGCGACGCGCACCACGCGCTCGTTCGCGCCGCCCGTGCCGCGCACCGTGAAGACGTAGCGGCTGCCGCAGCCCGGCACGCGGTACGCGAGCGTGTAGCCCGGCCACGCGTCCGGCACGCACGGGCGCAGCACGAGCCGCGCGCCGTCTTGCATCGTGAGCCCGAGGATCGACTCCAGCGCGACGCGCAGCATCCAGCCCGACGAGCCCGTGTACCAGGTCCAGCCGCCGCGCCCGACGTGCGGCGGCACCGCGTAGACGTCGGCGGCGACCACGTACGGCTCGACCTGGTAGGTCGCGACGTCCTCGGGCGTGTCCGCGTGGTGCACGGGCAGCAGCATCTCGAGCAGCTCCAGCGCGCGGTCGCGGCGGCCGAGCTGCGCGGTCGCGCGCACCAGCCACATCGCGGCGTGCGTGTACTGGCCGCCGTTCTCGCGGATGCCGGGCACGTAGCCCTGGATGTAGCCGGGCGCCGGCGTCATGCGGTCGAAGGGCGGCTTCAGCAGCCGGACGAGCTCGCCTTCGGGCATCACCAGCTCGCGCTCGGCGGAGTCCATCGCCTGCAGCGTGCGCTCGGGCGAGACCGCGCCGGTCAGCACGGCCCACGCCTGCGGCAACACGTCGATGCGACACTCGTCGGCGCTCGCGGTGCCGAGCGGCGTGCCGTCGTCGAACCAGGCGCGCCGGTACCAGGCGCCGTCCCAGGCGTGCGCGTCGATCGCGGCGGCGAGCGCCGCGCGGTGCGCCGCCCAGCGGCGCGCGCGCTCGGCGTCGCCGCGCGCGGCGGCGAGCGGCTCGAAGTGGCGCAGCACGTCGTACAGGAAGAACGCCATCCAGACGCTCTCGCCGCGCCCCTCGCGGCCGACGAGGTTCATGCCGTCGTTCCAGTCGCCGGTGCCCATCAGCGGCAGGCCGTGCGGGCCGACCGCGAGCGAGCGCTCGATCGCGCGCACGCAGTGCTCGTAGACGGGCGCCGTCTCGCCGCTCGGGACGGTCGCGAGGTACGCCTCGTCCTCGCCGGGCTCGAGCGCGCGCGCCGTCACGAAGCCCGCGGGCTCGTCCAGCAGCGCGCGGTCGCCCGTCACCTCGACGTACCAGGCGGTGAGATACGGCAGCCACAGCAGGTCGTCGGCGAAGCGCGTGCGCGTGCCGCGGTCCTGCGGCGGGTGCCACCAGTGCAGCACGTCGCCTTCCGGAAACTGGTGCGCGGCGTGCAGCAGGATCTGCGCGCGCGTGAGCTGCGGATCGTGGTGGACGAGCGCGGCGGCGTCCTGGAGCTGGTCGCGGAAGCCGAAGGCGCCGCCCGACTGGTAGAACGCGCTGCGGCCCCAGATGCGGCACGAGAGCGTCTGGTACGCGAGCCAGCCGTTCACGAGCGCGTCGAGCGCGGGCGAGGGCGTTGCGACCTCGACGGCGCCGAGCGTCGCGTCCCACTGCGCGCGCAGCGCCGCGAGCGCCGCGCCGGCGGCGCCGGGCGCGGCGAAGCGCGCGACCAGCGCGTCGGCCTCTGCCGCGCTCGCCGTCTCGCCGAGCAGCGCGACGCATTCGA
>QEVM01000356.1 GCA_003576805.1 Pseudomonadota bacterium
CGTGCGCTCGGGCGGCGCCGCCGCGGCGAGGCGCTTCGCGAGCGCACGCGTGCGCGGGTCCTCCGCGCCGTCGTCGGCGCCGAGCTCCGCGAGCAGCCGCTCGTCCGCGGCGCCGCGGATCGCGTCGGCCGACGGGATCGGCTCGAAGCGGTACGCGACGCGCGCGCGCTCGAGCAGTCGCAGCGCGGCGCCGGCGCTGGCCGGCGTCGCGAGCATCGCGCTGATGCCCTTGCGACCGGCGCGTCCGGTGCGGCCGCTGCGGTGCGTGTACGAGTCGGGGTTGTCCGGCACGTCCACGTGCACGACGCGCGCGATGTCCTGCACGTCGATGCCGCGCGCCGCGACGTCGGTCGCGACCAGCACGGGCAGCTCGCCGTTCTTGAAGGCGGCGAGCGCGCGGTTGCGCGCGCGCTGGTCCATGTCGCCGGAGAGCGCGCCCACCGCGAAGCCCGCGTCGCGCAGCTCCTGCGCGAGGTCGGCGACGTCGCTGCGCGTGCGCGCGAACACCAGCATCTGCGCGCCCGGGTGCGCGAGCAGCAGGTTCACGAGCGCGTCGACCTGCTGGCCGCGCTCGACCACGTGCACGACGTGGTCGATGTCGGCGTGCGCGCGCCCGAGCGCGCCCTCGACCGGCGCCGGATCGCGCTGCACGCGGTCGGCGAGCGCGCGCACCTCGCGCGGAAAGGTCGCGGAGACGAGGTGGGTGGCGTGTGGCTCGGGCAGCAGCGCGAGGATCGCCTCCAGGTCCTCGCGGAAGCCGAGGTCGAGCATGCGGTCCGCTTCGTCGAGCACGACCGCGCCTGCGCCGGAGAGGTCGATGGCGCCGCGGTTGAGCTGGTCGAGCAGGCGTCCCGGCGTGCCGACCAGCACCGACGGCCCCGACGCGAGCGCGCGGCTCTCGTCGCGGTAGCTGGCGCCGCCCGTCACCGACGCGACGCGCGCGCCGAGGTCGGCGTACAGCCAGCGCAGCTCCTCCTCGACCTGGCGCGCGAGCTCGCGCGTCGGCACCACGACCAGCGCGCGCGGCCGCGCGACGCCGCGTCGCGACGCCTGCGGCGCGCCCGCCAGGTCGCGCAGCGCGAAGCCGATCGCGACCGTCTTGCCGGAGCCCGTCTGCGAGTGGATGCGCAGGTCGCGGCCCGCGAGCCCGGGATCGAGCACGGCGCGCTGCACGGGCGTCAGCGCGTCGTAGCCGCGGCGCGCGAGCGCGCCGACGAGCGCGGGTCCGAGCCGCTCGCGCAGCGCTTCGCCTCGAAGATCGTAGTCGTCGTCGTTCGCGGCCGTCATGGATGGCAAGGGCTCGTAGCGGAAAGCCGAGCGCTGCGCCGCCCGCGCGACGTGCGCGGCACCGCGCGGCAGGCCCCTCGGGGCCCAACGTGTTAGCCTCGCTGCGACCCGATCCCCTGGCGCGGCCCATCGATGCTCCGCTTCAACGACATCGCCGACAAGGTCCTCGAGACCCATCCGGACGCCGATCTGGCGCTGCTCCAGCGCGCCTACGTGTTCGCCGCCAAGGCGCACGAGGGGCAGCAGCGGCTCTCGGGCGAGCCCTATCTCATCCACCCGCTGGAGGTGGCGGGCATCCTCGCCGACATGCGCCTCGACGCGGCGGCCGTCTCGGCCGGGCTGCTGCACGACGCGCTCGAGGACACGCTCACCACGCCCGCCGAGATCCGGCGCCTGTTCGGCGACGAAGTCGGCTTCCTGGTCGAGGGGCTCACCAAGATCGCGAAGATCGAGTTCACGTCGGCGCGCGAACGCCAGGCCGAGAGCTTTCGCAAGATGCTGGTCGCGATGTCGAAGGACATCCGCATCCTGCTGATCAAGCTCGCCGACCGCCTGCACAACATGCGCACGCTCGGCTTCATGCAGGAGGACGCGCGGCGCCGCATCGCGCAGGAGACGATGGACATCTACGCGCCGCTCGCGCGCCGGCTCGGCATCGAGTGGATGCGGCGCGAGCTGGTCGACCTCGCGTTCCGCGCGCTGCGGCCGCAGGTGGCCGAGGAGCTCGCGAAGCAGATCTCGCTGCGCGGCCAGGAGCGCGCGCAGTACGTCGAGGAGGTGATCGGCGTCCTGCAGGCGAAGCTGCGCGAGGCGGGCGTCGAGGCGGAGGTGACGGGCCGCGAGAAGGAGCTGGCGTCGATCCAGCTCAAGATGGAGACGCAGGGCGTCACGCTCGACGACCTCCACGACGTGATCGCGTTCCGCATCATCCTCGAGGGACCGACGGAGTCGGTCTACACGGCGCTCGGCATCGTGCACGCGACGTGGCGCCCCGTGCCCGGGCGCTTCAAGGACTACGTCGCGCTGCCCAAGCCCAACGGCTACCAGAGCTTGCACACCACCGTGATCGGCCCCTACGGCGAGCGCATGGAGGTGCAGATCCGCACGCGCGAGATGCACAAGGCCTCGGAGTTCGGGATCGCGGCGCACTGGCGCTACAAGGAGGGCAAGAGCGGCGCCTCCGGCGACGACGAGCAGAAGTTCGCGTGGCTGCGCCAGCTCCTCGACCGCCAGCAGGAGCTGTCGGACCCGCACGAGTTCCTCGACGCGGTGAAGGTGGACCTCTTCCCCGACGAGGTGTTCGTGTTCACGCCGCGCGGCGACGTCGTGAACCTGCCGCGCGGCAGCACGCCGCTCGACTTCGCGTACGCGATCCACTCCGAGGTGGGCTCGCACTGCGCCGGCGCGCGCGTCAACGGGCGCATCGTGCCGCTGCGCCACGCGCTCTCCGACGGCGACACCGTCGAGATCATGACCAGCGAGGCCCAGTTCCCGCGCAAGGACTGGCTCGACTTCGTCGTCTCCGGCAAGGCGCGCGCCAAGATCCGTCACGCCGTGCGCGTCGCCGAGCAGGCGCGCAGCCGCGAGCTCGGGCGCGACATCCTCGAGAAGGAGCTGCGGCGCGCAGGGCTCTCGCTGCCGCGCCTGCTGGAGAGCGGCGAGCTGGATGCGCTCGCCTCGCGCGAGTGCTCGGGCTCGGCCGACGACCTCTTCTCCGCGGTGGGCTACGGCAAGCTCGCGCCCGCGCCGCTCGTCGCGAAGCTGCGCGGCGACGCGCCCGCGCCGCCGCCCGAGCCCG
>QEVM01000357.1 GCA_003576805.1 Pseudomonadota bacterium
TACGAGCGCGCCGGCTTCCGCGCGATCGATCCCGCCGCGGCGCCGTACGCGCAGCCCGACTTCCGCACGCCCGCCGCGATCGCGCACGACGCGCCGCGCGCGCTGGCGCTCGCGCTCGTCGTGCGGCGCGTCGGCCGCGAGGCGGAGACGTCGATGCCGGCCGCGGACGTGAGCGCGGTCGTCGACGCGCTCTACACGGTGTACGGCGTGCACGTGCCGGACGCGGCGATGGCGCCGCTGCGCGCCGCAGCGGCCGCGTGGACGAGTCGCCGCGCCCGTTTCCGGCTGCTACCACCCACCGCGTGATCACCGCGTACCACGATCCCGGCTTCGCGGCGCCGATCGGCGATCACGTGATGCCGATGCGGAAGTTCCAGCTCGTCGCCGGCGCGCTCGCGGGGCGCGCGGGCGTGCGCGTCGAGGCGCCCGCCCCGATCGAAGTGGACGAGCTGCTGCGCGTGCACACGCCGGCGTACGTCGAGGCGGTGCGCAGCGGCGAGCCGCGCGCGCTCGCCGAGAGCCAGAAGTTCCCGTGGTCGCCGCTCTTGTGGCCGTCGGTGCGGCTCACGAACGGCGGCGCGCTCGCGGCGGCGCGGCGCGCGCTCGACGACGGCGTCGCCGCCGCGCTCGCGAGCGGCTTCCATCACGCGCACGCCCACCATGGCGAAGGCTTCTGCACCTTCAACGGCCTCGTCGTCGCGGCCGAGGCGCTGCGCGCCGCGGGCCGCGCGCTGCGCGTCGCCGTCTTCGACCTCGACCTCCACTACGGCAACGGCACCGCCTCGCTGTGCGCGTCGCGGCCGTGGCTCTTCAACTGCTCGATCTACGGCAACGACTACTGGCAGAACAAGCCGTACGCCGACGTCGAGACGGTCCGCCACGCCGACGGCGGGAACCACGTTTCGTTTGCGCTGCCGAACGGGAGCGGGCGCGCCGAGCTGTTCGCGGCGCTCGAGCGCGGCGCCGCCGCGATCCGCGCGTGGGGCCGTCCCGACCTCGTGCTCTACCAGGCCGGCGCCGACCCGTACCGCGAGGACCCGTACTCGCCGCTCGCGCTCGACCACGACGACCTGCGCGAGCGCGACCGCTGGGTGTTCGCGTGGGCGAAGCGCGAGGCGCTGCCGATCGCGTGGGTGCTGGCCGGCGGCTACACGCGCGACGTCTCGAAGGTGGTCGCGGTGCACGTGGGGACGTTCGATGCGGCGCAGAGCGTCTTCGGCTGAGCCTTCGCGATGAGGCGCGCGCAGCGCCTGCTCGGCGCCTGGACCGGCGTCGTCTTCGGCTTCTTCTACCTGCCGATCGCGGTGCTGGTGCTGTTCTCGTTCAACGCGTCGCGCCTGAACGTCGAGTGGACGGGCTTCACGCTGGAGTGGTACGCGTCGCTCGCGCGCGACACCGTGCTGCTGCGCGCGCTCGAGAACAGCCTCGTCGTGGCGGTCGCGACGACCGCGATCTCGCTCGTGCTCGGCACCGCGGGCGCCTGCCTGCTGCACCGCTACCGCTACCGCGCGGGCTCGGCGCTGGAGACGCTGGCCTTCCTCCCGATGATCGTGCCGGAGGTGATCCTCGGCGTCTCGCTGCTGATCCTGTTCGTCTCGATCGGGCTCCAGCTCGGCTACACGACGATCGTGATCTCGCACGTCACGTTCTGCTTTCCGTTCGTGATGGCGTCGGTGCGCGCGCGGCTCGCGGGGCTCGATCCCGCGCTCGAGGAGGCGGCGCTCGACCTCGGCGCGACGCCGTCGCAGGCGTTCCGCAAGGTGCTGATCCCGTTCCTCGCGCCGGCGATCGTCTCGGGCGGACTGATGGCGTTCACGCTCTCGCTCGACGAGCTGATCGTCACCTACTTCACCGCCAGCGCCGGCACGCGCACGCTGCCGCTCGAGATCTTCGGGCGCGTGAAGAAGGGGCTCGACCCGTCGCTGAACGCGATCTCGACGGTCTTCGTCGTGGTGACCGTCGTCGCGCTGCTGCTCGCCGAGGCCGTGCGGCGGCGCGGCAAGGCTTGAAACGGAAGGAGGCAGGCAAGATGCGCGGCGCGCTTCGCTCGCTGCTGGGTCTCGCGGCGGTGCTGGGGCTGGCGACGGCGCCGGCCGCGGCCGAGGAGCTGAACCTCTTCGCGTGGTCGGAGTACGTGCCGCAGTCGGTGCTCGACGGCTTCACCCAGGAGACCGGCATCCAGGTGAACCACGAGACCTACGCCTCCAACGAGGAGATGCTCGCCAAGCTGCTGTCGGGCGCGGCCAGCTACGACCTGATCCAGCCGTCGGAGTACGTGGTCGAGGCGCTCGTCAAGGAGCGGCAGCTCGTGCGGCTCGACCACGCGAAGATCCCCAACCTGAAGCACGTCGCGCCGGAGTACTGGAACCAGCCGCACGATCCCGAGCTCCGCTACAGCGTCCCGTACATGCAGGGCAGCGTCGGCATCGTCGTCGACACCGAGAAGGTGAAGGAGCCGATCGCGGGCTTCGCCGACGTCTTCCAGGAGAAGTACGCGGGCCGCATCGTGATCCTCGACGACGCGCTCGAGGTGGTGACGTGGGGGCTCGCGACGCTCGGCCTGCGACCCGAGCACGTCAGCAAGGAGAACCTCGCGAAGGTGCGGCCCGTGCTCGCGAAGTGGCTGCCGCTGGTGCGGGTCTACGACTCGGACAGCCCGAAGACGGCGCTGCTCAACGGCGACGTCGACCTCGGCGTCGTGTGGTCGGGCGAGGCGGCGATCCTGATCAACGAGAAGCCGGGGCGCTTCGCGTACGTGCTGCCGAAGGAGGGCACGCACATGTTCATCGACAGCCTCGCCATCCCGAAGGGCGCCCGGAACGTCGAGGCCGCGCACCGCTTCATCGACTACGTGCTGCGCCCCGAAGTGGGGCGCGAGATCTCGCGGGCGTTCCCGTACACGAACCCGAACCTCGAGGCGCGCAAGCTGCTCACGCCCGCGGAGCTCGCCAACCCCGCGAGCTACCCGCCGGGCGCGCCGAAGCTCGCGACCTTCCGCGACATCGGCCCGCTCGCCGCCGACGTCGACAAGCTCTTCACCGACCTCAAGGCGACGAGCAGCCGGTAGCAGGGCAGGGGAAGGCGACGAGCAGCCGGTAGCAGGGCAGGGGCGCGCGATGGCGATGGCGACGGCGGAGGCGCCCGCGGCGGCGGCGGCCGGCGCGCGGCGGGAGCCGGGCCGGCTCGGCTGGCTGCTGCTCGCGCCGCTCGTCGCGTGGGCGCTCGCGTTCGTGGTCGCGCCGGCGGCGATCATGCTGGTCTACAGCTTCGCGCACCGCGGCACGCTCGGCGGCGTCGTGCTGGGCTTCACGCTCGACAACTACGCGAACGTGCTCGACCCGGTCTACCTGCGCATCGCGCTGCGCTCGCTGGCGTACGCGGCGATCACCACCGCGATCTGCCTCGCGGCGGGCTATCCGGTCGCGTACTGGATCGGCCGCTCGGACGCGCGCTGGCGCAACCTGCTGCTGATGGCCGTGATGGTGCCGTTCTGGACGAGCTTCCTGATCCGCACCTACGCGTGGGTCACGATCCTGAAGAGCCAG
>QEVM01000358.1 GCA_003576805.1 Pseudomonadota bacterium
TCTGCTCCGTCTGCGCCGCGATCTCGTCTGCGAGCGCCGCGCGCGCAGCGGCGATCGCGGGCGCCTCGCGCTCGAGGTCGGCCAGCGCGCGGCGCAGCGGCAGCAGCCGGCGGATCGCGAAGCGCGCGAGGTCGTCGCGCCCGCCGGCGAGCGCGAGCGCGACGTCCTCGTCGAGCGCGCGGATCTCCTCGCGGCAGCGCTCGGCGCGGCGGCGGCCGCGCGTCTCCTCCTCTCCCAGCGCGGCGAGCCGCGCCTCCTTCTCGAGCAGCGCGAGCTCCGCTTCGCGCAAGCTCTGCTTGAGCAGCAGCGAGCGCTCCTCGAGGGCGTCCACGACGCCGTGCGCGTCCGCGCGCAGCAGCGTCCCGATCCGGTCGAGCAGTCGGAACGTCATGGCGTAGGCCGCCTACTTCCGGCTGCCCGGGCGGCCCAGGACGTAGCCGAGCGCGCGCAGCTGCTTGGTCTCCATCTGCTCCATCGGCGCCGCGCCGCTCGCCGCCGCCTCCATGCGTTCCTCGAGCTTTGCCGCCTCGCCCAGCTGCTGCGCGACCTGCGGCGACTGCACGCGCGCGTTCTTCGCGGCGACGTCGGCGCGGTACTTCTGGATGTCGGCCAGCGCGTCGCGCTCGCGGCCGTCCTTCACGGCGGCCGCGACCTTGCGGCGCAGCGCGTTGTACTGGTCCACGACGACGCTCCGCTCCCAGGCCGCCGTGTCGAGGGACGCGAAGTAGCGGCTCTCGTCCGCGACGGCCGTGACGCGCGGCGCCTCCGGCAGCGCGATGCGATGGCGCTCGCCGCCCGCGGCGTACTCGAGCGCGAAGCGCCCGAGCTCGATCTCGCCGCGCGCGTCGGCCGGCACGTCGAGCGTCACCCAGATGCGTCGCTCCTGACCGGCGAAGAGCGAGCCGGGCGTGAACGAGGCGCGCCCGGCCTCGTGCACGATCGGGTAGCCCGCCGCGTCGGCGACGCGCACGCCCGGCGCCGGCTCGATCGAGACGCGCAGGCCCGTCGCGACGGTCTCGCGCGCGGTCGCGAACTCCGCGGAGAGCACGCGCTCGAGTCCGGCCGCGTCGGCGAGGAAGTGGAAGTTGCCCGTGCCCGCGTCCGCGAGCGCGGCCATCAGGCCCTCGTCGAAGTCCGCGCCGACGCCCACCGTCGAGAGCGCGTACTCGCCGCGCGCGGCGCGCCCGGCGCGCGCGACGAGGCCTTCGCGCGACGGATCGCCCTGGTTGGCGAGGCCGTCGGAGATCAGCACCACGCGCGGCACGCGGCCGGCGTCGCGCGTCGCGTCGATCGAATCGAGCGCGAGATCGAGGCCGGACGACAGCGCGGTTCCGCCGCTCGCGAAGATGCGGTCGACGGCCGCGGTCCAGTGGGCGCGCTGCGAGGCGGCCTGCAGCGGGATCGCGAGATCGGCGCCGTCGGAGTAGGTGACGAGGGCGAAGCGGTCGAGCGGGCCGAGGCCGGCGATCAGCGCGTGCACGGCCGCGCGCGCGCGCTCGAGCTTCTCGCCCGCCATCGAGCCGGAGCGGTCGAGCACGACGACGAGGTCGGTCGGCCTGCGCGCGGCGCCGGTGCGCGCGGGCGCGTCGGCGGCGAGCAGCAGCTCGATGCGGACGCTGCGGTCGCGCGCCGGCAGCACGGCGCCGCCTTCGAGCGTGCCGCTGAAGCGGACGGGTCCGGCCGGCGGCGCCGCGATCGTGCGCGCGACGGCGCCGGTCGCGGCGCCGGCCGCCACTGCGGTGCGTCCGCCGAAGCGGGCGCCTGCTCCGATCGCGAGCGTCGCGGCGAGCAGGACGGCGGCGATGCGCAGAGGGCGCGCGCTGCGCGCCGGCGTGGCTTCGACGTCTCCGAGATCGATCGACATGGGGACTCCTCTTGGGTTCAGCGGTCCGGCGGGCGCTCCGATGCGCCCACGGGAGAAGTACCCGCGCCGCGCGCTCGCGACCGAAAAACGCGTGTAAAGAGCGAGCCCAGCGGATTTACGTTCGGTTTACGCAGCAGGCGCCGCGGGTCGCCTACGTTGGAGCGCCCATGAGTGCGAGCAGCGCGCGCATCCTGGTGGTGGAGGACGAGCTCGCGATCCAGCGCGGGCTCTGCGACGTGCTCGCGTATCGCGGCCATGCGCCGACCGGCGTCGCCGACGGCGAGACGGGCCTGCGCGAAGCGCTGCGCGGCGGCTTCGATCTCGTGCTGCTGGACGTGATGCTGCCCGGCCGCAGCGGCTTCGACGTGTGCGAGGCGCTGCGCGCGCACGATCCCCGGCTGCCGATCCTGATGCTGACCGCGCGCGGCGCGGAGGACGACGTGCTGCGCGGCTTCCGCTGCGGCAGCGACGACTACGTGACCAAGCCGTTCTCGGTCGCGGAGCTGCTCGCGCGCATCGAGGCGCTGCTGCGGCGCAGCGCGCGCGGCGAGCGGCCCGCGCCGCCGCCGTTCGCGTTCGGCGCATGGCGCGTCGAGCCGGAGCGGCTCGCGGCGCACTGCGACGGCGCGTCGGTCGAGCTCTCGCGCCGCGAGATCGAGATCCTCGCGCTGCTCGTGCGCGAGCGCGGCCGCATCGTGAGCCGCCGCCTGCTGCTCGCCGAGGTGTGGGGGATGGGCGCGCCGGAGCGCGTCGAGACGCGCACCGTCGACATGCACATCGCGAAGCTGCGCAAGAAGCTCGGCGACGACGGCCGCCGCGGCATCGAGACCGTGCGCGGCGAAGGCTACCGGCTCCCGTGAGCGCGCGGCGCCTGCGGCTCGTGCTGCTCGCGGTCGCGGCGCTGCTGCTCGTGCCGGTGGCGGGGCTCGTGCACCGCGCGCTGCGCGGCGCCGAGGCGGAGTCCTCCGCTCGACACCGAGCGGTGGCGGAGCGGCTGTTCGACGAGATGGAGCGCGCGCTCTCGGATCTCGTCGCGCGCGAGGAGGCGCGGCCCGTGGAGGCGTGGCGCGACGGCGATCCCGCCCGCATCGCGGCGCTGCCGCCCGAGCCGTTCGTGCTCGCGTACTTCGCGATCGGGCCCGACGGCCGCGTCGCGGCGCCGCTGCCGCCGCGCGATCCCGCCGCGCTCGCCGCCGTCGAGCGTTGGCTCG
>QEVM01000066.1 GCA_003576805.1 Pseudomonadota bacterium
GCAGCAGCGCGAGCGACGGCGGCGCGCCGCGCTCGTCCGCGCCCTCGAAGAACGCGGCGCCGCGCACGGCGAGCGCCGGCTCGCCGCCGGCGGCCAGCGCCTCGAGCAGCCCCACGTCGCGCGCGAGCTCGTCCGCGATCTCGAGCTGCCGCGACTGCGCGAGCAGCCGGCGCTCGAATGCGTCGCGCAGCAGCGCGTGCGTCTCGGTCGTGACCGCGACGCGCGACGCCTCGATCGCCCGGTTCTCGAGCGTGCGGTAGACGTGTTGGAAGCGGCGCGCGTCCTCGCGCCGCGGGACGAGCAGACCGCGCGCGTTCTGGAAGTCGTAGATCCACGGGCCGAAGCGGACCGCCGCGTGGCCGCCGCTCGCGTTGCCCTCGTGCGCGCGGACGAACAGCCACTCGAAGCTGGCAGTCTCTGCGCGCGCGCCCGGCGCGACGAGCGCCGCGAGACACAGCAGCGCGGCGCGGAGCGCGCGCATCAGTTCGCGGCTGCTTCGCCCCGGCCCAGCGCGCGCAGCTTCTCGGCGTCGCCGCCCGACCATGCGCGCTGGTACGCGACGCGCTCGGCGTCGTCGAGCGCGGCGCGGCCGAGCCCGCGGCCGATCGCCTCCCAGGTCGCCGGCTCCGCCTCCCAGTCCGAGACGCCGCGCCGCCGCGCGAGGTCGCCGAGACCGGTGAAGAAGCCTTCCTCGTCGCCGCCGCGCGCGCGCAGGAACGCGACGGTGTACTGCTCGACGTCGCGCAGGAAGCGCGCCGTGTCTTCGCCCGACGAGGACTTGCTCGAGTCGACGACGCTCTTCGACGAGTCGGAGATGCTCTCGGAGCTGTAGGACAACGAGCAGGCGAGCGGACCCGCGAGGGCGAGCGCCGCCGCGACGACGAGGCGAGTCGCGCAGGCGAAGGGAGAGTGCGTCATGCCGGCCTTGTAGCGCGGCGCGCACACGCGCGCCGCGCCGTACGCTCACTCGGCGAGCACCGCCTCCCACGTCTCGAGCCGCGGGTGACCCGTCACGAGACCGGCCGGCGTGCGCGCGTGCGCGTGGGCCTTCCGGAAGGCGTCGGAACGCGTCCACGCCTCGAACGCGGCGCGACTCTCCCACGTGGAGTGCGAGGCGTAGCGTCCCGGCTCGTCGCCGCGCAGCAGCGCGAAGCGCACGAACCCGGGCACGGCGTCCAGATGACGCTCGCGCTCGCGCCAGATGCGCTCGAACTCCTCGCCGCGCGCGGGATCCACGTCGAAGTGGTTCATCGCGATGAACACCGTCTGTCCTCCCGGCGCCGCGCCCGATGGCGCGCGCGTCGGGCGATTGTAGACGGGGCAGCACGGGATCCTATGCTCGCTCTGGCGTGCGGGGAGACGACATGCGACTCGCAACCAGGCTCGCTCCCATCGAGCTGCGCGACTGGACGGGCGCGCCGGTGCGGCTCGGCTCGCTGTGGGCCGAGCGTCCGGTCGTGCTGGTCTTCGTCCGCCACTTCGGCTGACTCTTCTGCCGCGAGCAGGTCGCGCAGTTGCGCGATCACGTCCCGGCGATCCGCGCGAGCGGCGCGGAGCTGGTCGTCGTCGGCAACGGGGCGGAGCGCTTCGCGGCGGCGTTCCGCGAAGACTTGCGGCTCGACGTCCCGCTGCTCGTCGATCCCGAGCTGCGCGCGTACCGCGCGGCCGGTCTGCGCCGCGGTCGCGTGGAGGCGCTCTCCCCGCGGCTTCCGCTGCACGCGCTGCGCGCGCTCCGCACGGGCCATCGCCAGAGCGCGGTGCAGGGCGATCCGTGGCAGCTCGGCGGCGTGCTGGTGATCCGGCTTGGCGGCGCGCTCGCATACCGCTTCGCGAGCCGCGAGGCCGGCGACCACGCGCCGATCGGCGACCTGCTCGCCGCGCTCGATCCCGACGCGCCGGCGCTCGCGGAGCGCAGCGAGTCGTCGCTCGCGGCGCGTCTCGTCGGCCGCGGGCTCTCGGCGCTCGTCGACCCGGGCGTCGTGTTCTCGTTCGACCGCACCGGCTTCGCGATCCACGCGCTCTCGTTCGATCCCGACGACCTCGCCGTCGATCTCGCCGGCCGACGCTGTCTGGTGACGGGCGCCAACTCGGGGATCGGCTACGAGACGTCGCTCGCGCTCGCGGACCTCGGCGCGGACGTCGTGCTGCTGTGCCGCAGCCGCGAGCGCGGCGAAGAGGCGGCGGAGCGCATCCGCGAGCAGACGGGCAGCCGCCGCGTCTCGGTGGAGCCGCTCGACGTGGCGAGCCTCGCGTCGGTGCGCGCCGCGGCGGAGCGGCTCGCCGGCGAGCCGGTGCACGTCCTCGTTCACAACGCGGGCGTGCTGCCCGCCGAGCGCGTCGTCACCGAGGACCGGCTCGAGCTCTGCTTCGCGACGCACGTCGCGGGTCCGCATCTCCTCACCAAGCTGCTGCGGCCCGCGCTCGAGCGCGCCAGCGGCGCGCGCGTCGTCTGGGTGTCGTCGGGCGGGATGTACACGCGCGGGCTCCAGCTCGACGATCCGCAGTGGCGCGAGCGCCGCGATCGCTACGACGGCGTCGCCGCGTACGCCGAGTCGAAGCGCGCGCAGGTGGTGCTGGCGGAGCTCTGGGCCGAGGAGTTGGCCGACGCCGGCGTCGCGGTCAACGCGATGCACCCCGGCTGGGCCGACACGCCGGCCGTGCGCTCGTCGATCCCCGGCTTCTGGCGCGTCACGAAGCGGATCCTCCGCTCGCCCGCCGAGGGCGCCGACACGGTCGTGTGGCTGGCGGCGAGCCCCCGCGCCGGCGGGCTCACGGGCCGCTTCGTCTTCGACCGCGTGCCGCGCCGGACGCATTGGCTGCCGGGGACGCGCGAGTCGGCGGCGGACCGCCGGCAGCTCTGGCAGCTCGTGGAGCGCGCCACGGCGCCGCGCGCTCCCCGACGGGCAGCGAAACCGCCCGGGCTCGCACTGGCAGGCGCAATGACGCCTGATAACCTGCTTGACTGAAGGGCGTCTCCTCGGGAGTCGCCACGTCAGGGCGTAACTTCTCGCTAGCGATCTCCCAACCGATCTTCGATTGGTTCGCAACTCCGAGACCGTTCCCTCCTACGTGACCATTCCGAATCGAGTCAGTCGCCGTTCCTGCTCGCCGCAAGCGATCCATGACTTACAAGGGATCGGGTGCGGAAAGCAGTTTGTCTTCGTCAGGGATCGATGGGCCGGGTGGTCCGGCCTTGATTTCGGCGAGTGTCGCGTTCCCACGCCTGCGCGGGCGCGACGAGGATCATCGATTGGGTAAGAAGCTGTACGTCGGGAACCTGCCCTTCTCTGCAACCGAGACGGAGATCAAGGAGCTCTTCGAGCGCCATGGTGCCGTCGACAAGGTGAGCGTCATCACCGACCGGGAAACGGGCCGGCCGCGGGGGTTCGCCTTCGTGGAGATGCGCGAGGGGGGCGATGCCGACAACGCGATCCAGGCGCTCGACGGCCGTGACTTCGGCGGCCGCTCCCTTCGGGTGAACGAGGCGCAGGATCGCCGCGGCGGCGGCGGCGGCGGTAGCGGTGGCGGCGGCGGCGGACGCGGTGGCTACGGCGGCGGCGGTGGCGGCGGCCGTGGCGGATACGGCGGCGGTGGCGGTGGCCGCGGTGGCTATGGCGGCGGCGGCGGTGGCGGTTACGGCGGCGGCCGGGATCGCGACCGCTACTAACAGCCGCGCAACGACACACGTCGCAGAGCTGAAGAAGTGAGGCCCCGGGCGGTTCGCCCGGGGCCTCCGTTCTTTTGGGACGGGCGTTGCGGGCATTGCCAGCGCCGTGGGCGGTGGGGGCTGGGTCTGCTGCAGCTGACGCCGGCCCGCGCGGGGACCGCGCCAGCGCGCGACGCCGTACCGCGCGGCCGGCGCAGCTGAGCAGCCTGATCGTTCGCGTTGTGCGCGGTGGTTCGCGGGCGCGCTTCGCGCGCACCGTGCGGCTTCGTAGGGGAGAGCGAGGTTTGGCGGTGCTTGGCGCCGTGCGCGGGGATGAGTGCCGCGCTGTGGGGGTGCGGTTGGTGGGCTCCCTTCGATCCGGAGCCGCTCGGTTCGCAGCGCGCGTCATTGGGGTGCGCGCATCGAGCCTGTCGGGATGAAGGGGCTATCCGCGGATCTCGCGGTTCACGATGGATTGCAGCGCGGGAGTGCGCTGCTCGAAGTCGGCGAGCAGGGCGAGCTGCGTGCGGGCTAGATCCAGGTTCTGGCCGGGGCGGTGGATGCGGAAGTAGACGTCGCCGGCGAGGTGGTCGGCGAGGAAGCGCATGCCGATCACGAGCGTCATGAGCTGGCTCGCGAACACGAGCTCGCGGCGCTCGGCGTCCGCGAGGCAGCGGCCGGCGCCGCGCAGGAAGCCGGCGACGAGGGCCTCGAAGAGCGCGGGCTCGACGCGGACGCGCGCGAGGTCGCGCTCGTCCTCGGGTGCGCGCGTGGCGGCGCGGCGGGCGAGGTCGCCGAAGTCGTAGAGCGCGTTGCCGGGCATGGCCGTGTCGAGGTCGATCACGCACACGGCCTCGCCGGTGGCGTCGTCGAAGAGGACGTTGTTGATCTTGGTGTCGTTGTGCGCGACGCGCTCGGGCAGCGCGCCGGAGGCGAGCAGGCGTTCGAGCTTGGCGACGAGCGGCTCGCGGGCGAGCGCGGAGTCGAGCTCGCGGCGGCAGCCGGCGAGGCGGCCGTGCGCGTCGGCGGAGGCGGCGGCGGCGAGCTGCTCGAAGCGGGCGCGCGCGTCGTGGAAGCGCGGGATCGTCTCGTGGAGGCGCGGCGCGGGCAGATCGGCGAGGTCGGCGAGGAAGCGGCCGAAGGCCTCGGCGGCGGCGCCGGCCTGCGCGGCGCCGGTCACGGCGTCGTGCGTGCTCGTCGCCTCGATGTAGTGGAAGGCGCGCCACCAGCCGCCGTCGGGATCGACGTGCGCGAAGCCGCCGGCGCGCGCGGCGACGAGCCGCAGCGCGCGCCGATCGGCGTCGGCCGCGCCGCGCCGCGCGAGCGCGCGGCGCTGGTGCTCGGTGACGCGCGCGACGTTCTCCATCACGTGCTCGGGACGGCGGAACACCGACGTGTTGATGCGCTGGAGGATCCAGCGCGTGCGGCGGCCGCCGTCGTCGAACTCGACGAGCAGCGTGTCGTTGATCCAGCCGCTGCCGTGCGGGCGCGCCGCGACGAAGCGGCCCGGAATGTCGAACGCCTCGGCGACGGCGCGCTCCTGCGCGGCGCGCGCGGGATCGGGCGCGCGCTGCGGTGCGTCGCTACTCATGCGTGCTCATGACCGGCGCCAAGTCGTCCGAGGCCTCCGCTGCGCTTCCGGCGCTGCGCGTCGCGCGCGTCGCGCGCAGGATCCGCGTGGACGGCGATCTCGTAAAGGCCCCGTGGCGCGCGTTGGGGGCGAGCGCGCTCGTGCCGTCGCACGGCGGCGCAGCGGACGGCGGGTTTCAGCCGACCGCGCTGCGGCTCGCGCACGACGGCGAGCGGCTCTACGTCGCGTTCGCGTGCGCCGACCGCGACGTGTGGGGCACGCACACGGGCCGCAACGCGCCGATCTACGAGGAGGAAGTCGTCGAGGCGTTCCTCGCGCCGGACGGCGATCCGCGCCGCTACTTCGAGCTCGAGTCGAGTCCGCACGGCGCGTGGTTCGAGGCGCGCATCGAGAGCCCGGACGGCCGCCGCGCGACGATGCGCGTCGACCGCGACTGGACGTGCGACGGCTGGGAGCGCGCCGTGCGCGTGCACGGCGCGCCGCCTGCGGAGCGCCGCGCGTGCGAGGGGCGTCACGCCGGCTGGGACGTCGAGTGGGCGATCCCGTTCGCCTCGCTCGGAGTCGGCGCGCCGACGCCCGGCGCGAAGTGGCGCGCGAACTTCTACCGGATCGACCAGGCCGACGGCGGCCAGTACTCCGCGTGGTCGCCGACGCTCGCGGAGCCGCCCGACTTCCACGTGCCGCACCGCTTCGGCGTGCTGACGTTCGAGTGAGCGAGACGCGCTCGCGCGCCGACCTTGGGCGCGGCCGAGGCGAGCCTTACCCTCGTCCGCGTCGCTCGAAAAGGGAACCCGATGCGCACCCTTCGCCTGCTCGCTCTCGCGGCGACGTGCGCCGCGCTCGCGAGCTCCGCGCGCGCGCAGCCCGTCGCGCCAGTGAGCCTCGTCACGATCCTCGCGACCGCAAATGCGGCGGGGTGGGCGTTCGATGCGGAGCTCGCGGGCAGCGACGCCGTGACGAGCGCGACGCTCACGCCGCCGGGCGGCGGCGCCTTCGCGCTGCCTTGCACCGCGGCGGGCCCCTCGGCGGTGCGCTGCGACTTCTCCGATCCCGCCGAGCCGGAGCCGCCCTACCCCTCGCTCGCGGCGCTGCTCGCCGACTACCCGCCCGGCGACTGGACGCTCACCGTGAACGGCACGCTCGGCGCGACGATTCCGTTCGACCCGGTCGCACCCGACGGCGTGGCGCAGATCGTGTCGCCCGCGAGCGGTGCGACGGGCGTCTCGCCGACGCCGTCGGTCTCGTATCAGCACGGCTGCTCCAACTGCGTCGCGGTCTTCGTCGAGATCGTCGCGACGAGCGCGCCGATCTCCGTCGAGGCGACCCTGTTCGGCGATCCGGTCGGAGCGCCGCCGCCGAGCTCCGGCGTCGTCGCGTGGGACGATCTGGTGTCGATCGACGGGCCCGAGCCCGACGCGCTGCCGGCGGGCGACTACGTCGTGGAGGTCGGCGTCATCGCGGGCTCGCTCACGATCGAGACCCTCGCGGAGGGCACGCCGTCCGAGTCGACGTTCCAGTACGGCGCCGGCGCGGAGCGCCGAGTCGCGTCGGGGTTCAGCGTGCCAGAGCCGGACGGCGCGCTCGCCGCGGCGCTCGCGACGCTGCTGTGGATCGCGCGCCGGCGTGGGTAGCCTCGGCGGGCTCGTCGCGCTCGTCACCGGAGCGAGCCGCGGGATCGGCGCGGCGATCGCCGAACGGCTCGCGGCGGAAGGCGCCGCGGTCGCGATCGCGGCGCGCAGCCTCGACGCGCACCCGCACCTGCCCGGGACGCTGCGCGAGACCGCGGCGCGCATCGAGGCGCGCGGCGGCCGCGCGGTCGCGATCGCGTGCGACCTCGCCGATCCGGCGGCGCGCGCGCGGCTCGTCGAGGAGGCGCGCGCAGCGCTCGGCCCCATCGATCTCCTCGTGAACAACGCGGCGGCCGCGTTCTACGTTCCGTTCGAGCAGGTGAGCGAGAAACGCTTCCGCGTGATGATCGAGCTGAACGTGCGCGCGCCGTGGGACCTCGCGCAGCGCGTCGTGCCCGACATGCGGGCGCGCGGCGGCGGCGCGATCGTGAACGTGTCGTCCGCGTCCGCGGCGCATCCCGCCGGCCCGCCGTACGACGACTTCGCCGCGCACGGCGGCGCGACGCTCTACGGCGCCAGCAAGGCGGCGCTCGACCGCCTCTCGACGGGCCTCGCCGGCGAGCTCTGCGCGCACGCGATCGCGGTGAACTCGCTCTCGCCGGTCGCCGCCGTGCTGACGCCGGGCGTCCTCGCGCTCGGTGTGGTGCCCGAGGCGTTCCGCGCGAGCGCCGAGCCGATCGAGTGGATCGCGGAGGCGGCGCTCGCGCTCTGCGAGCCGCGCACGCCGCGCATCACGGGCCGCGTGCTCTACTCGAAGCCGCTGCTCGACGAGCTCGGCCGCGCGCCGCGCGCGCTGGACGGAGGGAGCCCGCCGTGAATCCCGTAGACGCCGTGGACGCCGACGACGCCGCGCTCGCGAGCGGCGAGGCGTGGGACGCCTTCTGCGATTCGCTGAAGCGCGCGGGCCGCACGATCCTCGCGCACGCGCCGGATTCGCCGCTCGATCGCGCAGAGGGCGTGCGGTACCTGACGCGCCTCACGCGGCTCGCCTGGAAGCTGTGTCTCGAGCACGCCGACCCCGCGGCGCCCGAGCTGATCCAGTACATGGGGCCGACCCAGAAGTTCGGCGTGGACAACCCGGATCAGCTCTACCTCTGGGCGCGCATCGCCGGCCGCTACGCGTACCGCCTGCACGGGACGCGCGGCAGCGCCGCGTATCTCGGGATCGGCGTGTACGGCGGCTCGGCGGGGCGCGGCGGCCGGCGCACGATCGCGCACGTGCACGGCGAGCAGCTCGCCGCGGGCGCGGGCGACACGCTCGACGTGGTGCTCGCGGCCGAGCGTCCCGCCGGCGCTGCGAACTGGATCCCGCTCGAAGCCGACGCCACCACGCTGCTCGTGCGGCAGACACGCAACGACCCGTCGCGCGAGACGCTCGGCGCGCTGCGGCTCGATCGCATCGACGCGCCGGTGCGGCCCGAGCCGCTGACTCCGGCGCGTGTCGCGAAGGGGCTCGCGCGCGCGGCGCAGCAGATCGAGGGCTCGATCGCGATGTTCGTCGCGCTGGCCGAGCGCTGGCGCGCGCGGCCGAACGTGCTCCATCCGATGGACGAGCGCATGGCGAAGGAGAGCTTCGGCGATCCCGACCTCTACTACTCCGGCGGCTACTGGCGGCTCGCGCCGGAGGAGGCGCTCGTCGTCGACCTCGTGCCGCCGCGCTGCCGCTACTGGAGCTTCCTGCTCTGCAACTACTGGACGGAATCGCTCGAGTACCGCTGGCGGCCGGTCTGGACCAACGGCCACCGCGCCGTGCGCCGCGCCGACGGCTCGGTGCGCATCGTCGTCGCGGAGCGCGATCCCGCGCTGCCGGGCGTCACCTGGCTCGACACCGAGGGGCACCGCGAGGGCACGATGACGCTGCGCTGGCTGCTCGCGGACGCGACGCCCGTGCCGTCGCCGCGCGTGGTGCGCGCAGCGGACCTCGCGGCGCTCTAGCGTGTACTACTTCGACTTCGCGACGTACCGCCGCATGTTCCAGCTCGCGTTCGCGGAGCGGCCCACCGGCGCGCGCCGCACGCTGCTCGTCGTACTTGCCGTCGCGATCCCGCTGCTCGCGGCGTTCAACGCGCTCTGCTGGCTGCTCGACTACGCGCTGTTCCCCGGCTTCACGCGCGTGTCGGTGCGCGAGCCGGTCTTCGTCGTGGGCCACGCGCGCAGCGGGACGTCGCTGCTGCACCGACTGATGAGCCGCGACGGCGAGCGCTTCTCCACCTTCCTCACCTGGGAGCTGTTCCTGCCGTCGATCGCGCAGCGCAAGCTCGTGCGCGCGCTCGGGCGCCTCGACGCGCGGCTCGGCAGCCCGCTGGGACGCCGCATCCGCGCCTGGGAGGACCGCACCTTCGCGAAGGGGCGCGAGATGCACCCGATGAGCCTCGGCGGGCCCGAGGAGGACGAGTTCCTGCTCGCGCTCTCGTGCGCGAGCGGCGTGTGGGTGCTGATCTTCCCGTACTGGCGCGAGCTCCAGCACTTCTACTACGTCGACGCGATGGAGCCGGCGCGCCGGCGGCGCATCCTGCGCTTCTACCGCGACTGCGTGCGCCGCCAGCTCTACTGCAACGGCGCCGAGAAGATCCACCTCTCGAAGAACCCGACGTTCAGCGGGCGCGTCGAGGCGCTGCTCGAGACCTTTCCCGACGCGCGCTTCGTGGTCTGCGTCCGCAGCCCGTACGAGACGATCCCGAGCCTGCTGAAGATGATGACCCGCAACTGGAAGGCCGCGCGCTGCTCGCCCGAGCGCATCGACGACTCGCGCCGCGCGCTCGCCGAGCAGTCGTTCCACACCTACCGGCATCCGCTCGAGGTGCTCGCGCGCCATCCCGAGACGCGCTTCGCGATCGCCGACTACCGCGAGCTGGTCGCCGCGCCCAAGCGCGCCGTCGCCGCCGTCTACGCGGCGCTCGGCCTGCCGCTGACGCCCGCCTACGAACACTCGCTGGGCGCGGAGGAGAAGCGCTCGCGCGAGCACCGCGCCGAGCACGTCTACTCTCTCGGCGAGTTCGGGCTCGAGCCCGGCGAGATCCGCGAGCGCCTCGGCGACCTCTTCGAGCGCTTCGGCTGGGACGCGGAAGGCCGCTGACTCCACGCGAGGAGAGCCCATGTTCGACCTGTCGGGACGCGTCGCGCTCGTGACGGGCGCCGGCCAGGGCGTCGGCGCCGGCATCGCGAAGACCCTCGCGCGACGGGGCGCGATCGTCGTGGTGAGCGATCTCTACGAGGAGCGCGCGCTCGCCGTGGCCCAGGAGATCCAGACGGCCGGCGGCGAGACGGTGGCCAGCGCGTTCGACGTGACCGACCCGGACGCGGTGCGGGGCGAGGTCCACCGGCTCGAGCGATCGCTCGGCCGCATCGACGTGCTCGTGAACAACGCGGGCATCCCGGCGTCGGGCATGCAGCTCCGCAGCTTCCGCGACATGGACCCGAGCGAGTGGCGGCGCTTCGTCGACCTCAATCTCTTCGGCGTGCTGCACTGCGTGCACGCGGCGCTCGGCGGCATGTGCGCGCGCGGCTTCGGCCGCATCGTCACGATCTCGTCCGAAGCCGGCCGCGTCGGCATGCCGTTCGGCGTGTCGCTCTACGGCGCCGCGAAGGCGGCGGCCGTCGGCTTCACGCGCCATCTCGCGATGGAGGTCGGGCCGTCCGGGGTCACCGCCAACTGCCTCTCGCTCGGCCCGATGGACAACATCCCCGCTCCGATCGCGGACGCGATCGTCGGTCAGCTCCCGCTGCGCCGCGTGGGCAAGCCCGAGGACGTCGGCGCCGCGGTCGCGTACCTGGCCTCCGACGAGGCGGGTTGGATCACGGGCCAGGTGCTGCCCGTGAACGGAGGGGCCGCGACGTGACCGAGCAGGCGCGGCCCACGAGCGCGGCGCCGTGGCGCGCGCGGCTCCACGAGATCGTGTTCGAGGCCGACACGCCGGAAGGTCGGGCGTTCGACGTGACGCTCGTCGTGCTGATCCTCGCCGCCGTCGTGACCGCGATGCTGGAGAGCGTCCGGAGCCTGCCCGCCGCCGTGCACGACGGCCTCGTCGTCGCGGAGTGGATCTTCACCGCGCTCTTCACGATCGAGTACGGGCTGCGGCTCCTCTCGGTGCAGCGCCCGCTGCGCTACGCGACCAGCTTCTTCGGCGTCGTGGACCTGCTCGCGGTGCTGCCGACGTACCTCAGCCTGCTGTTCCCGGGCTCGCAATCGCTGCTCGTGATCCGCGCGCTGCGCCTGCTGCGCATCTTCCGCATCCTGAAGCTCGCGCACTTCCTCTCCGAGGCGCAGGCGCTGCGCCGCGCGCTGCTGCAGAGCCGCGCCAAGATCACCGTGTTCCTCGCGACCGTGCTGATCGCGGTCACCATCGTCGGCGCGGCGATGTACCTGATCGAGGGGCCCGAGCACGGCTTCACGTCGGTGCCGATGGCGACCTACTGGGCGATCGTGACGATGACGACGGTCGGCTACGGCGACATCTCGCCCGGCACTGCCGCCGGCAAGCTGCTGGCGTCGCTGCTGATGGTGCTCGGCTACTCGCTGATCATCGTGCCGACCGGCATCGTGTCGGCCGAGATGGCGCAGCAGGCGATGCGGCGTCCGATCTCGACGCAGGCGTGTCCGTCGTGCTCGCGCGAGGGCCACGACGCCGACGCGCGTCACTGCAAGTGGTGCGGCGCGGCGCTGTAGCGCCTACTTCGCCGGCGCCGCGTCGCGCTGGATCGTCTTCAGGTAGGTCAGCATCGCGAGGATCTCGCCGCGCACGACCTCGTCGCGCGACATGTCCTCGCCGATCGGCTCGCCGAGCCAGCGGCCCCACACCGGCATCTCGCGCGTGCCGTGCGCGAGCGGCACGAGCCGGCCGTCGACGTGCTGCGCCAGCTCCTCGTCGGGATAGGTCCCGCCGCGGCGCGCCGCGATCGTGGTCAGGTCGGTGGGCGCGGTGCGCAGGATGCCCGCGAACGGGCCGTCGCCGCGCCCGCTCTTGCCGTGGCAGACCGCGCAGTAGCGCACGTAGAGCCGCTCGCCGGCCTGCGCGAGCGGGTCCGGCTCGGCCGGCTGGCCCGCCGCGGGACCGGCCGCCGCGAGCGCCAGCAGCGCGAGCGCCGCGGAGCCGAGCCAACGAGGAGAGAGCGTCGAGACGTCGGAGCGCTTCATGGCCTGCACGATGCCGCAGCGGGCGCCGCATCGAAAGCCGGGGGCAGCTAGCTTGGGGCCGTGCCCCGCTTCGTCGCGCCGTCCCTCGTGCCGATCGCGCTCGCCGCGCTGCTGGCGGCGACGGCGCCCGCCGCGCCCGCCGCCGCGCGCGCAGCCGGCGCCGACGGCCGCTTCGAGCAGCGCCAGTCGCGCCACTTCGTGCTGCGCGAGGACGTCGCGATCGACCAGCGCACCGGCCCGCGCGGCGCCAACCAGTTCCAGCGCGAGGTGCTCGACGCGCTCGAGGCCGGCTACGACGTGCTCGACGACGCGCTCGGCCTGCGCCCGCGCCGCCGCATCGAGGTGGAGATCTACGACGCCGCGATCTTCGACGCGCGCTTCGCCGCGCTCTTCCCGTTCCCCGCGGCCGGCTTCTACGGCGGCGTGATCCGCGTGCGCGGCGACGTCGCGGTGACGCCGCGGCTCGCGAGCACGCTGCACCACGAGCTGCTGCACGCGGCGCTCGACGCGGCGGCGCCTTCGCTCGCGCCGCCCGCGTGGCTGAACGAAGGCATCGCCGAGTGGTTCGCGGCGCGCGTCGCGGGCCGGCCGGCGCTCGACCGCGGCCGGCGCGCGGCATTGCAGCGCGCCGCCGCGCAGGGCGCGCTGCTGCCGCTCGAGGCGATCTCCCAGCCGACGCTCGCCGCGCTCGCGCCCGGCAGCGCGCCGTCCGCGTATCTCCAGGCGACCGCGCTGGTGGACGAGATCGCGCAGCGCGGCGGCGAACGCGCGCTCCGCACGCTGCTCGCGCAGCTCTTCCGTCACGGCGATCTCGACCGGGCGCTCGAGCGCGCCGTCGGCCTCGACGTGCGCGAGCTGGAGGCCGCGACCGCTCGGTCGCTCGGCGCCGACTGATTTCAGGAACGCATGCCGGGCGCTTCGTGCCCGCTCGCGGCGACGTACTCGGTGTAGCCGCCGGCGTAGACGCGCGGGTCGCCGGGCTCGAGCTCGAGCACGCGATTCGTCAGCTCGGCGAGGAAGTGGCGGTCGTGCGAGACGAGCAGCATCGTGCCCTCGAAGCCGGCGAGCGCGCGGATCAGCATCTCCTTGGTCGCCATGTCGAGATGGTTGGTGGGCTCGTCGAGCACGAGGAAGTTGGGCGGGTCGTAGAGCATGCGCGCCAGCACGAGGCGCGCCTTCTCGCCGCCGGAGAGCAGCCGGCAGCGCTTCTCGGTGTCGTCGCCCGAGAAGCCGAACGCGCCGGCGAGCGCGAGCAGCGAGCCGACCGCCGCGTTCGGGAACGCGTGCTGGAGCGTCTCGAAGACGCTGTCGTCGCCGCCGAGCACCTCCATCGAGTGCTGCGCGAAGTAGCCCATCTTCACGGCGGCGCCGATCGTCACCGCGCCGGCGTCGGGCTGCGTCTCGCCGGCCACGAGCTTGAGCAGCGTGCTCTTGCCCGCGCCGTTCGCGCCCATCACGCACCAGCGCTCGCGGCGCCGCACCAACAGGTCGAAGCCGTCGAACACCCGGCGCTCGCCGTAGGCCTTGCAGAGGCCGGCGATCTTGACGACGTCCTCGCCCGAGCGCGGCGCGGGGCGGAACTCGAAGTCGATCGTCTGGCGGCGCTTGGGCGGCTCGACGCGCTCGATCTTCTCGAGCTTCTTGACGCGGCTCTGCACCTGCGCGGCGTGGCTGGCGCGCGCCTTGAAGCGCGCGATGAACGCCTCCTCCTTGGCGAGCATCGCCTGCTGGCGCGCGAACTGCGCGGCCTGCTCGCGCTCGGCGATCGCGCGCTGGCGCTCGTAGAACTCGTAGTCGCCCGAGTAGCTGAGCAGCTCGCCGCCGTCGATCTCGAGGATCTTCGTCACCGTGCGGTTCAGGAACTCGCGGTCGTGCGACGTCATCACGATCGCGCCGGCGAAGCCGCGCAGCCAGCCTTCGAGCCACAGGATCGACTCGAGGTCGAGGTGGTTGGTGGGCTCGTCGAGCAGCAGCGCGTCGGGCTCCATCACCAGGATGCGCGCGAGACCGACGCGCATCTTCCAGCCGCCCGAGAGCGCGCCGACGTCGCCGTCCATCTGCGCCGCGTCGAAGCCGAGCCCCGCGAGCACCTCGCGCGCGCGCGACTCGAGCCCGTAGCCGCCGAGCTCCTCGAAGCGCGCCTGCGCCTCGCCGTAGCGGTCGACGAGCGCGTCCATCTCGTCCGCGCGCTCGGGGTCGGCGAGCGCGTGCTCGAGCTCGTGCAGCGCGCGCGCCGCGTCGGAGACGGGCCCCGCGCCGTCGAGCGTCGCCTCGACGACCGTCTTGCCCTTCATCTCGCCGACGTCCTGCGAGAAGTATCCGACGGTGACGCCGCGATCGATCGCGATCTGCCCGTCGTCGGGCTCCTCCTCGCGCGTGATCAGCCGGAAGATCGTCGTCTTGCCGGCGCCGTTCGGGCCGACGAGGCCGATCTTCTCGCCGCGGTTCACCACCGCCGACGCCTCGAGGAACAGGATCTGGCGCCCGTGGCGCTTCGAGAGGTTGTCGATTCGGATCATTGCGCAAGGAGGCCGGCGACGGCCGGCCGACGCGCAGCGAGCCGCAGGCGAGCGAAGTCCATGGGTTGCAGATGTAACGAACCGCCCACGCCGTCGCCGCGCGCGTCGCGCTCAGTCGATCCGCGCGGCTCCGCGGCGCCGGCTTGCCGCTGCGAGCGTCGCGAACGCGACGCCGCCCGCCGCGAGCGCGGCGGGCTCGGGCGCCGGCACGAAGTCCACCCACGCCGCGGGCTGCCCCGAGATGCAGTCCACCTGCCGGTTGAAGCCGAGCACCGCGACCTGCGCGGAGGCGGCGCCGGCGAAGCCGCCGCCGCTGCACGCGACGTCGTGCGTGCCGGCCGCGATGGGAATCGAGTAGCCGCCGGTCGCGCCCGTCACGGCCGAGCCGGCGCCGGCGTCCACCGTGACGCCCGCGAGCCCTTCGCCGGGATCGAACAGCGAGTTGCCGTTGCCGTCGGCGTACGCGACGCCGGTGAGCCAGGCCTGCGGCGCCGCGCGCACGCCGGTGTGGAACGTCCAGTAGTTGACGTACGTCGCGCTGGCGTTGCTGCCGTAGCCCGCGCCCGCTTCCTCGAAGACCGTGTTGAAGTCGGACATCGCGAGCAGGTGGACGCGGTGTCCGAGGCTCGGGACACCGGTGTCGACGATGAGGCCGATCAGCGCGTTCAAGCCCTGCGTGTAGTCGCTCGCGCCGGGCCCGTAGCCGGCCGCGAGCGCCTCGATCTGATTGCTGTCGTCCGCGAGCGTGTAGAAGAAGTTGCCGCCGTTGGGATCCGGGACCTGCGTCGCGAGCGGATAGCCGAACACGTTGCGCACCAGCTCGTTCGGCCAGTAGAACGTCGGGCCCACGCCGCTCTGATGGCCGTAGGGACTGCCGACCACCCAGTAGTCGTAGTCCGCGAGCTCCTGCGCCTTGAAGCGCGCCGAGTCCACGAGCGTCGCGTTGAGCGCGAGCGGCGGTCGCGGCGCGACGCCGATCAGCGTCACCGGCGCGCCGTCGCCGCCCGTCACCGAGCCGAGCCCGTACTCCGCCGCCCACGCCGGCGGATCGTGCCGCGCGCGGTTGAGCTCGTACCAGAAGTGCAGCTCCTGCGCGGTGGGATCCGCTGCGTGCGCGGACGGCGCGAGCAGTGCGACGCACGCCAGCAACGCGACCAGGGACACGCGGCGCAACGACACGACGGCGGCCATCGGCTTCACCTCCCCGCCGCGATTGTATGCGCCGCGTGCCGGTCCGTGGAATCTTTCTCGCGTGGAGTACGACCTCGCGACGCAGTGGACGCTCGGCTTCTTCGCGGCCTGCGCGGCGGGCGGCGGCGTCGGGCTCGTCGTGGGCAAGCTGTCGCGTTTCGAGGTCGGGCTCGGCGTCGGGCTGCTCGTCGCGGGCGCGTTCTCGCTCGCCTACGTGCCGCGCTTCCACGCCGCGTACGTCGACTTCACGAAGCACCCGCTGCGCGCGGACGGCGTCGTCGTCGCCGTCGAGGATCGCCCCGCGAACGCGGCGGGCGACGTCACGTCGCCGGTCGCCGTCGTCGAGTACGCGACGAGCGGCGGCCGCACGCTGCGCGCCGACAGCAGGGCCGCGAGCGGGCTGAAGATCGGCGACGCGGTCGTCGTCGTGCCGCACGCCGGCGGCGCGGCGATCGGCCAGCCGGAACAGATGAAGGGCGGCGCGATCGCCGCGCTCCTGTTCGGGACGTTCCCGTTCTCGGGCGGCCTCTTCTTCCTCGCGAACGCGCTGGTCGGCGCGCGCGACGCGCGCAAGGGCGCCGCGGAGCTGCGCCGCGCAGAGAAGCGCGGCGCGCGGGCGTCGCGCACGACGTACGTCGCCAACGCCGTGCTCTTCGGCGGCTTCGCGGGCCCCGTGACGTGGACGCTCGCGACCGGCGCACCCGTCGCCTACGGCCTGCTGCTCGCCTTCGGCGGCGCGTCGCTCGGCCTCTGGCTCCACGTCGCCGACGGCGTCCGGAGCCGCCGCCACCCGAGCTGGACGCTCGGCGTCGCGGTCGTCGCCTTGAACTTCAGCGTCTGGGTGCTCGCGCTGTGGCTGCTCGGCGCGGCGCGCGACGCTTTCTGGTGACGGCGATTCGAGCGCTCGCCGCGCGAGCGCGAACGAGGAGGACGCGCACGTGAGCCGATCCACCGCCCTGCTGCTGATCGCCGTCGCGCTCGCCGCGTTCGGCCTCCACCGCGCGCTCTACCTGCCGGGGATGCTCGTCGGTCCGCCGGTGCCGCTGCTGCTGATCGGCTTCGCGCTCCAGGCCGTGCTCGGCATCGCCGCCGGCGTCGCGACGTGGCGGCGCGCGCCGTGGGCGCCGCTCGCGATCGCGCTGCTCGGCGCCGCCGTCGCCGCGACGGCGCTCTTCGAGGTGATCCTCGGCGTCGTCGCGCTGGTCGGCGCGCTGGGCGAAGCGCTGATCGCGATCGTCGTCGCGCTCCTCCTCGCCGCCTACGTCAGGCGGGACGGGGCAGCGCGCGACGCAGCGTCGTGACGCGGTGCAGCGCGATCCCGGCCAGCATCGCCGCCACGAAGACGGCGATCTCCGCCGAGCCGCGCGCCAGGTTCGCGAGCGCGGGGCCCGGGCACAGGCCGACGAGGCCCCAGCCGACGCCGAAGAGCACCGCGCCGCCGACGAGCTGGGCGTCGAGGTCGCGGCGGCTCGGGATCGCGAAGGCCTGTGCGAGCAACGGCTTCGCGCTGCGGCGCACGGCGACGTAGCCCACTGCCGAGACGGCGAGCGCGGCGCCCATCACGAACAGCAGCGTCGGGTCCCAGTCGCCCGCGACGTCGAGGAAGCCGAGCACCTTGGCCGGGTTCGTCATGCCGGAGATCGCGAGGCCGGCGCCGAACACGACGCCACACACGAGTGCGACGAGCGCCTGCATCACGCGCCTCCCACGAGGTGGCGCGCGACGAAGGTGGTCGCGATCGCGGTGGCCATGAAGATCGCCGTCGCGGCGATCGAGCGCGGCGAGCCGCGGCCGATGCCGCACACGCCGTGGCCGCTCGTGCAGCCGCTGCCGACCTGCGTGCCGACGCCGACCAGCAGACCGGCCGCGACGAGCAGCGGCAGCGACGGCGTGATCGCGAGCGCGGTCGTCGCCGGCGCGAGCTGGCCGGTGATCCACGCGCCGAGCGGCAGGCCGGCCAGGAACGCGATGCGCCAGCCGAAGTCGCCCGAGTCGGGGAAGAAGCTGCGGCCGAGGATGCCGGAGACGCCCGCGATGCGGCCGTTCACGAGCAGCAGCGCCGCCGACGCCAGACCGATGAGAAGGCCGCCCGCCAGACCGGCGAGCGGCGTGAACTCGGTTCCGTTCATATTCCTGCTCCTTGCTCGTAGGGAGTCTCGGCGAAGGGCTCGGCCGCGCCGCCGCGCGACGCGCGCCCCGCGGCGACGCCGGCCGCCAGCACCAGCAGCACGAACGCGAGCTGCCCGCCCGAGCGCGGCAGCGCGGTGCGCGCGGCGTCGATCCAGGTCGGCGTCTCGCGCACCAGCACGAACGCCGCCATCGCGAGCACGAAGCCCGCGAACGCCTTGCGCAGCGACGCGGGATCGACGCGCTGTGCGAGGCGCGCGCCGGCGAACGAGCCCGCGATCGCCGTCACCGCGATGGTCGCGACGAGGCGCAGGTCGATCGACACGTGCGCCGCGTAGCCGGCGTAGCCCGCGAGCGCGTTCGCGACGATCACGACGAGCGACGTGCCGACGGCGGCCGGCATCGGCAGACCCGCCCAGAGCGCGAGCGCGGGCACGATCAGGAAGCCGCCGCCCGCGCCGACGAGGCCCGTGAAGAGTCCCACCGCGGCGCCCTGCACGGCGAGCCGCAGCGACGCGCGCCCGCCGGTGGCGGTCGCGGTGGCGGCGCGGCGGCCGCGCCACATCGCGGCGGCGGTGAGCAGCATCATCATCGCGAAGAGCAGCAGCAGCAGCGCGCCGTCCACGAACGCCGCCGCGCGCCCGCCGACGTACGCGCCCGCGATGCCCGCCGAGCCGAACAGCGCCGCGGTAGGCAGCCGCACGTTGCCGAGCCGCCAGTGCTGGATCGCGCCGCTCGCGCTCGCGGCGGCGACCACCAGCAGCGAGCTCGCGATCGCCTGCTTCGCCGGCAGCGCGAAGACGTACACGAGCAGCGGCACGGTGAGGATCGAGCCGCCGCCGCCGAAGAAGCCGAGCGAGACGCCGATCACGACCGCGAGCGCGAGGCCGACTCCGTACAACGTCTAGAGCGCCGCGAGCGCCTGGCGGAACGCGCCGACGCTGAGCTCGAGATCCGGCGGGGCGCCCTTCTGCGCGAGCGCGCCGGCCAGTGCGTCGAGCGACGCGGCGAGGCTCGCCGCCGTCGGCGCGTCGTACCGCCCGCCGGCGTCGCGCAGCGCGGCCTCGAGCGCGGCGCGTCCCGCGGCCGGCTGCTGGCCCGCGAGCTGCGCGAACCAGGCGGCGATCGCGTCGCGCAGCTCGGCGAGCGTCTCAAATGCGTGTCGCTCGACCGGCAGCCCGGCGCGGTTCCAGTCGATCATGCCGCCCGCGAGATTCACGGCGCGCCGCCCCTTCTCTTCGAGGATGCGACAGCCCTGCTCGGAGCGCCGGCCCGACCGGCACACGACGAGCAGCGGCCGGTCGTCCGGCAGCGCGCCGGCCGCGTCCGCGAGCGCACCGAGCGGAGCCAGCGTCGCGCCCGCGATGCGCCCGAGCGGGCCGCGGAACTCGTGCGGTTCGCGCACGTCCACGACGCGGAACTCGCCGAGCCGCTCGCTCGCCTCGCGCACGCCGAGCTCGGCGACGGCGCTCATCGCGGCGCCCCGATCCGGTCGAGCGGGATCTTGAGATACGAGAAGCCGTCGCTTTCCGGCTCGGGCAGCGCGCCGGCGCGGATGTTGACCTGCAGCGACGGCAGGATCAGCGTGGGCGCATCGAGCGTGCGGTCCTTCGCCTCGCGGAACGCGACGTAGTCCTCGCGCGTCGTCTTGGCGTCGATCTGCACGTTCGAGCGCTTCTGCTCGCCGACCGTCGTCTCGAACGCGAGCGGCCGCCCGCCGGGCTGGTAGTCGTGACACACGAACAGGCGCGTCGCGTCCGGCATCGCGTAGAGGCGCTGGATCGAGTCCCACAGCTCGCCCGCCGAGCCGCCCGGGAAGTCGCAGCGCGCCGAGCCGTAGTCGGGCATGAACAGCGTGTCGCCGAGGAAGACCGCGTCGCCGATCCGCCACGACATGTGCGCCGGCGTGTGGCCGGGCGTGTGGATCGCGTCCACCACGAGCGAGCCGAAGCCGAGGTGCTCGCCCTCGTCGAGCAGCAGGTCGAACTGGCTGCCGTCGATCGGGAAGTCCTCGCCGAGGTGATAGAACTCGCGGAAGCGGCGCTGCACCTCGCCGACCGCGGCGCCGGTGACCGTGCGCGCGCCGTAGCGCTCGCGGAAGAACGGCAGCCCCGTCATGTGGTCGGCGTGCGCGTGCGTGTCGATCACGTACGGCACCGCGAGGCGCCGCTCGTGGATGTAGCCGGCGATCTTCTCGGCGCCGTCCCAGGACGTGCGCCCGCTCTTCGGGTCGTAGTCGCGGACCGGGTCGATCACGACCGCCGTCGTGGCGTCGTGCACCACGTAGGAGAGCGAGCCGGTCGGGGGGTCGAAGAAGTGCTGGATGTGCATGCGAACCTCCGAGAACGGGGAACTCCGGAGCTCTTGAACTTTGCAGGCGCCATGCCAGCGCGCTCGACGTCCACGCGCACGCGACGGCGTCTGGGGAGGCTTCGTGTCCCACCGGAAACTACAGGCTGTCGCACTCACCCCAGGCGGGTGCGAGGTACGATGCGCCCGGGGAGGAGCGCCATGTCCAACGAGGTCTACGAACGCATCGAGGTGCGACCGCTCGCGGGCGCGCTCGGCGCGGAGGTGTCCGGCGCGCAGCTCGGCGAGCTCGACGACGCCACCTTCGCCGAGATCCACCGCGCCTGGCTCGCGCACGAGGTGCTCTTCTTCCGCGACCAGGACCTCGGGCCCGAGCAGCACAAGGCGTTCGGGCGCCGCTTCGGCGCGCTGCAGGTGCACCCGTTCCTGCACTCGCGCGCGCCGGAGGGACACCCCGAGATCGTCGTGCTCGAGAGCTCCGCCGAGCGCCCGGTCGTCGCGGCCGGCTGGCACACCGACGTCACGTTCGCGGAGCGCCCGCCGATGGCGTCGATCCTGCGCGGCGTCGACGTGCCCGCCTGGGGCGGCGACACGATGTGGGCGAGCTGCCGCGCCGCCTACGACGCGCTCTCCCCCACCATGCAGCGCATGCTCGAAGGCCTCGTCGCCGTGCACGACACCAGCAAGACCTTCTCGCGCGGCGCCTACCCGAGCGAGCGCCGACCCGACGCGAACGACACGCCGACCGCGCTCCACCCCGTCGTGCGCACGCACCCCGAGACGGCCCGCAAGTCGATCTTCGTGAACCCCGCCTTCACGCTCCGCATCAAGGGCCTGCGCCCCGCCGAGAGCGACGCGCTGCTGAAGTTCCTCTACCAGCACGTCACCACGCCCGAGTTCACGTGCCGCTTCCACTGGACCAAGAACGCCGTCGCGCTCTGGGACAACCGCTGCACGCAGCACCGCGTCGTCGCGGACAACCTGAAGGCGTACCGGCGCATGGAGCGCGTGACGGTGGAGGGGGATCGTCCGGCGTAGCGACGGAGATCAGGCCGCGGCTGCCCAGCCTTCCGACAGCACCTCTGCCTGTTCGAGCACCGTGAGCGTCGCCTTCTCCTGCTTGTCCGGCGGATAACCGTACTTGCGGAGGATGCGCTTCACGATCACGCGGAGCTGCGCGCGGACGTTGTCACGGACGGTCCAATCGATCGTGACGTTGGCCCGGACGGCGGCCACCAGCTCGCGCGCGATCGTGCGGAGCGCATCGTCGCCGAGCACCTTCACGGCGCTGTCGTTGGTCTCGAGCGCGTCGTAGAACGCGACCTCGTCGTCGGTCAGACCGAGCGTTTCGCCGCGCTCGGC